>CAYRJG010000023.1:0-19310 GCA_964424525.1 uncultured Ruminococcus sp. | reverse complement strand
TCTCATTTTTTTCGGTTTGTCAAGGGGTTTTTTAATTTTTTTTTGAGATTTTTTGTCGATATTGTCCAAACCTTTTTGTCACTATGCTCACAATCGTCAAATTTACCAAAAAAGCATATTTCAACCTTGCTTTATTTAATCTAACTGCTATCAGTAATGATTTTTACTAGATTTTTTAACAAAAAACAAAAAGTGAGGATACAAAAATTCCATATCGGGCATATATTTTATTAAAGCGTGTTTTATCTATTGAAATGGTATTGACAAAATACCGCACACTATGTTATACTCTTATTCACAAAAAGCACGATAACCTTCATTTTATATAATACACGATAACCTTCATTTTATATAATAAATGTAAGTTAACGCACATAAAGACTTGCGAAAGGACTTGACAGGATATGATTTTAACCGAAGAAATTTATTTTGAAATTACCGCAAAGGGACTGAAATCCGAAATCAAAAAGCTTGCTAAATTTCTGAAATCCGGTGAGCTTGACGATTTTATGGAAATCACCCCCGATTATATTAATTACAGCGACGAATACGCAAATGCCGAAGATGGCGACAGCACGGAAATGATTTTTACTAATGACGACCTTGGAATCGAGGTTGATGAATTTGATACTGAAGAATTCCTTGATGTTTTTTGTAAGGCCGCAAAAGGGCTTGACATTGTGGGACACATATACGATATCAACGATGATGAATACAATTTCACAAGCGAACAAGGCAGCTCGGATTATGTTGATTCGAGGAAGGTTGGCAAGTTCAACGATGAGCTTGATGCCGCTGCATACGACGAGGAGCTTGAAGAAAACTGATATTCAACAAAAGGGTGCTGTGCCGGATGGCAGCACCCTTTAAGATTGCTTTAAATAACTATATATAATAAAGGAAGGAAAAGGAAAAATGAGAATACAGTTGTCAGATCATTTTACATACGGCAAGCTATTCAGATTCGCGATACCGTCCGTCATTATGATGGTTTTTTCATCTATTTACGGAGTTGTTGACGGACTTTTCGTATCCAACCTCGTAGGCAAGACAGAGTTCGCCGCAGTAAACCTTATAATGCCGATTATGATGATAATAGGCGCAATCGGATTTATGATGGGTGCAGGCGGCACGGCAATAGTCGCAAAAACGCTTGGAGAAAAGCAAAACGAGCTCGCAAACAGATATTTCTCGCTTTTCGTTTATGTTACTTCTATCGCGGGTGTGGTACTTGCAGTTATTGGCGCAATATTCATTCGTCCCCTATCTGCTATGCTTGGTGCAGAAGGAGCTCTTCTTGATGCCTGCGAAACCTACGGAAGAATTGTAATACTGGCTATGCCGGCATTTATGCTCCAAAACCTTTTCCAAAGCTTCTTCATAGTTGCCGAAAAACCCAAGCTGGGACTTTGGGTAACAGTAGGCGCGGGAGTTACGAACATTGTCTTTGATGCGCTTTTCGTCGGAGTGCTACCTTTCGGCCTCGAAGGCGC
The DNA here is from genome assembly GCA_964424525.1 of uncultured Ruminococcus sp. Taxonomy (GTDB): domain Bacteria; phylum Bacillota; class Clostridia; order Oscillospirales; family CAG-272; genus UBA1740. The sequence continues at coordinate 17,817 of CAYRJG010000023.1, read as the reverse complement.
GGCAATAGCCACATCTATTAGCCAAACAGTCGGCGGATTCGTCCCGATAATTTATTTTGCAAGAAGGAACGACAGTCTTTTGCGCCTCGGTAAAACGAAATTTTACGGCAAGGCACTTCTCAAAGCATCAACAAACGGCTCTTCCGAATTAATGAGTAACGTTTCCGCATCGATAGTTACCATTCTTTACAACAATCAACTCATGAGTATTGCAGGAGAAGACGGTATAGCCGCATACGGTGTTATAATGTATGTAGGATTTATCTTTATAGCTATGTTCATAGGCTTTGCTGTGGGAACGGCACCAATAGTCGGATATAATTTCGGTGCGGGAAATACCGACGAGCTAAAGAATCTTCTCAAAAAAAGCACCATTATAAATTTCAGTGCAGGCGCGGTTATGACGGCACTGGCATTTCTTCTTGCAGAGCCGCTTTCGATGTTCTTCATTGGATATGATGCAAGCCTTCTTGAAATGACGGTAAGAGGCTTCAGAATATTCTCACTGTCATTTCTTCTTTCGGGATTCTGTATTTATGGCTCGTCTTTCTTTACCGCGCTTAACAACGGTCTTATTTCCGCCATTGTATCCTTTATGCGAACACTCGTATATCAAATGCTCGGTATACTCATCCTTCCTATATTCTTCGGTCTTGACGGAGTTTGGTTTTCTATGCTCGCGGCAGAAATTCTCTCGCTTATAACCAACATCATATTCATTTTTGCTTTGCGCAAAAAATACAACTATATGTAAATTTAAAGTTTACATTTTTAAAGTACCCGTGCCGCATTTCCGCGACACGGGTGCCGTTTTACGAATACATTCCGTTGATTTTCATATACTCATACAATCGCTCTCCGTGATTCTGCTCTTCCTTTTGAATATGTGCAAGGGTATCCCTCAATATGGGACTTGTAAATTCAAAAATTGCAGTATCGTAAACCGAAGAAACGTGCTTTTCCATTGAAAGAGCATCCTTACAAAGGAAAGAATCCTGTGTCTTCTTATCTGCGGGGCAGGTAGAAGGCTGACAGGTGAGCTTTTCCGATTCAGCAGTCGGAGGAGCTGCGTTCATCTTCACCTCTTCTCCGCCGAGAATGCGATTAATGGTCGACAAATGACTTTCTTCGGTCGTCTTTATTGACGTAAAGAGATTTTTAAGTTCGGGATCACACGCCTCCGCTGAGTATTTACCGTATTTTTCTATACAAAGCTGCTCTTGTGATTTGAGGTCGCATAGAAGTGCGTTTTCTTTTTGAGTAAGTGTCATTTTTATCATCCTTTCTTTTTATGGTGATGCAATTTTCGGCAGTTTATAACCAATTTATTCACCAATTTCAAAAGAGTCGTACCGAAAAATACAGATAAATACGCAAATTTGTTAATTTTCTCAAATTTGTATTTATTTTTTTATTTTCTTATGTTATAATAACATAATACATATTGTATTAATTATAAATTTTATATATTTATTTTTTGAAAGGCAAAAAGATGTCAAAAAAGAAAAACTGTTGCGCTGATAAGGATCCACTTCGTCTTAATAAAGTCGGTGGTCAAGCAGTCCTTGAAGGAGTTATGATGAAAGCGGGTGACCGTACGGTTACTACATGCCGTAAGGATGACGGAAGCCTGGTTGTTAATGATGCTACCTTCGTTTCCGTCAGAAAGAAGCACAAAATTCTCAACATTCCTATTCTTCGCGGTGTGATCAATTTCGTTGAAATGATGGCTCTCAGCTTCAAAACGCTTGGTGCATCTGCCGATGCGCTTGGCATAGAGGAAGAAGAAGGCAAAGCAGAAAAATGGCTCAAAAAGCATCTTGGCGTTGGTCTTGTAGACGTTATTATGGTAATCGCTATGATTCTTGGCGTGGCTCTTGCTTTGTTCCTGTTTATGTTTTTACCCGGACTTGCATCCGACTTCATAAACTATCTCACAGGCGGTGCGATAAATCCCACCCTTCGCGCACTTATCGAAGGCGTGGCAAAGATATTAATATTTCTCGGTTATCTCTGGCTCGTTTCTCTCATTCCCGATATAAAGAGAACCTTTATGTATCACGGGGCTGAGCATAAATCTATTGCTTGCTTTGAATCGGGAACAGAGCTTACCCCCGAAAACGCAAAGAATTACACCCGCTTTCATCCGCGTTGCGGTACAAGCTTTATGTTTGTTATGATTGCGCTTGGAATCATTATAGGCATGTTTGTCAACAACGTGTTCATTGGTTGGAACCGCTTTGCGCTGACCGGAATAAGACTTTTGCTCCTTCCTGTAGTTATGGGTATAGGATATGAATTCATAATGTTTGCAGGAAAGCACGATAATATTATTACGCGAGCACTCTCAGCCCCCGGTCTGTGGGTTCAACGCATAACCACGAAAGAACCTACCGAGGATATGCTTGAGGTTGCGATAATCTCTATCAAATGCGCTCTTCGTGACGATTTCCCCGAATTCCGTGAGTTTTATAAAAACCGCGAGTGGGAACCCAAAACCGAACAAAATCCCGAAACAGACGCAACCGAAGAAGCTGTTGAAGGCTCTGACGAAAACACAATTTCCAATGACGAAAAAGATAACGAGGCAGAACAGTGACACTTTCGGAAGCTACAAAACAGCTCAAAGCGGCAGGGATTGAAGATGCGCGCCATGAAGCCAGAGTGTTATTTTCTCATTTCGGACAAATGAAGCTATCCGAACTTATTGCAACCGATGCAGAATCCGATTCTCCGGATTTGCTTTCCGCAATCAAGCGGCGTGAGATGCGCGAACCACTCCAATATATAATCGGTGAATGTGCATTTTACAACGAGGTTTACAAGGTATCGGAGGCGGTGCTCATTCCTCGGTCTGACACCGAAATTCTCGTTGATTACGCTGTAAAAAATCTGCCCGACGGAGCCAAATTTCTTGACCTTTGCACGGGTAGCGGATGTGTTGCAATATCAACTCTCAACAATACAAAAAACACTCACGCAATAGCAGTCGATATTTCAAGCGCGGCGCTTGAAATAGCAAATAAAAATGCCGAGCGTATAGGAGTTCGTGAAAGAATTGAATTTTTATGTGCCGATATTCTGAAAGAAAAGATATCGGAAAACTGCTTTGCGATTCTCTCCAATCCCCCATACGTCACTAAAAACGCGTACGAATCACTTGAAAAAGAAATCTATCACGAGCCCATTCAAGCATTTCTTGGGGGTGAGGACGGACTCGTTTTTTACCGCAGTATAATTGAACAATATCGGGATGCTATTCCGAATGACGGATTTATCGGCTTTGAAATAGGGTACGATCAAGGAATAGCAATTTCGGATATTGCAAAGAAAGCCGACATGACATGTAAAATCATAAAAGACTACTCACAAAATGACAGAGTAGCCATTCTTACAAAATAAATCAGCCAAGCACCTAACATTCAATTTTTCATAACCTTATTATGAGGTGATGAAAATGAAAAAAACAATAGCACTTATCTATGGCGGAGAAGGATGCGAGCGCGAGGTTTCCAAAGCAAGTGCAGAAAATCTTTATTCGATGATAGATAAAACGCTTTACGAGGTTATGCTCGTATTTATTGCAGACGACGGATGCTGGTTTATAAAGCAAGCTTTGAACGAACAAGGCGGCATACCGACCTATCCCGTGCGAATTAATTCCCGTTCCGGATTTTTTCAAAACGGAAAAGTCCTTGCCGTTTCTCTTGCCGTAATAGCACTTCACGGTGACTGCGGAGAGGATGGGATAATTCAAGGTGCGCTTGACTCGGCTCATATAAAGTATATCGGATGTGACGTTTTTTCTTCTTCGGTGTGCTGTGACAAAATATATACAAAAATTATTGCAGAGCATCTTGGTATACCTACTGCCGATTGGATTTTTTCAACCGAGAATGAAGATACCGATATGCTAGTCAGAAGATGCGAGCAATCTATCGGTTATCCGTTATTTGTAAAACCTGCAAGACTTGGCAGTTCTATCGGAATATCACGGGCAAAAAACCGAAAAGAACTGACAAATGCACTTTTAAAAGCAAGAAAATATTCGAGTCGCCTTCTTATTGAACAAGCAATTGATGCCGAGTGCGAAATCGAATGCGGATTTTTCGATTCTGACGGTACAGAACACATATCGCCAAGCGGCAAAATACTTACCAGCGGAATCTTTTACGATTACGACCAAAAATACAATGGTGTATCCTCACCAAAAATTTCACACGGCATAGAGCTTGATGCGGATATCAGGCTACGCCTTATTGATTATTCAAAAAGGCTCGCCAAACTTATCGCCCTTCGCCATCTATCACGAATAGATTATTTTATAAGTAGCAAGGGCGAGATAATATTTAACGAAATAAACACCTTTCCCGGTATGACTAAAACCAGTCTTTACCCTCATATCACAGAGGATATGGGCTTTTCGGCGGGCGAATTTATAAATCTTCTGTTGTCGGAGGGGTGTAAATGATTGGCGTTTTTGACAGCGGAGTGGGCGGACTTACCGTACTTGGAGAGCTTCGCGCACTTATGCCAAGCGAGGATATATGCTTCCTTGCTGACACAAAAAATGCACCTTATGGCACAAAAACCAAAAAGGAGCTTATTCATCTTGTAAAAAATGACATCTCTCGCCTTCAATCGCTCGGAGCAAACAGGATTCTTATGGCTTGCTGCACGGCAAGCACGGTCTATGACGCTCTTTCTCCGGAAGAGCAAATGCTCTGCACTCCGATAATTGAGCCGACAGCAAAGCAGGCGGCCAAAGTCACAAAATCCGGGCGTATAGGCGTTCTTGCAACAGCGAGAACGGTAGAATCTCATCGATTTTCAAGTGCAATACACGCGCTTATCCCCGATGCAAATGTGATTGAAATTCCGGCAGGAGATCTTGTAACCCTTGCGGAGAAGGGCGAATGTGACGGTTACGCTTCAAGTACCGCAAGACACAAAATTCAGAAAATAATCGAGCCGTTTAGGCATTATAATATCGACACATTGATCCTGGGATGCACGCATTTTCCTCTCTTTTACAACACCATTTCGGACACTCTTGACGATGTGACACTCGTAAGCTGTTCTCGTGAGGGCGCGCACGCGCTTTCCAAAAAGGAATCTTGCGGAACGGGAAAGCTCGAATTCATCTTCGGATAAATGTAAAACGCAAAAAAGAAAGGACTTATAAATATGGGAAAATACAGAAGAGGCAGAATAAACGATGCCGTAGCACAAGAGCTTGCTATTGCGCTTGGTGAGGTAAGAGAGCCTAAGGTAACAAATAATTTTGTCAGCATTACGCGAGCAGAGGTTGCTCCGGACCTGAAATATGCAACCGTATATTTTTCCTGCATTGGCGACTCTGCCGAGGTGAGTGAAGGACTGAAAAAATGTACCGGTATGCTCCGCCACCATCTTGCCGTAACTCTTAATTTAAGAATTACTCCCGAGCTTCATTTTGTGAAAGACGGCTCAATAGAGCACGGTGCAAGAATAGCAAAGCTTCTCGATGAGGTTATGCCTCAAAAGAACGAGGAAGACGATGATGAGTGATTACAGAACACTCTCTGCCAAAGAAGCGGCAGAGATTCTAAAATCCGCAGAGCATCCGACAGTAATTATGCACGTTCGCCCCGATGGCGACACGGTTGGCAGTGCCTCGGCACTGGTTCTTATCCTGAAAGCTCTTGGCAAAGATGCCAATATGATATGCTCTGATCCAATACCCGAGCGTCTTAAATTTCTCACCGAAGGAATTCCTATGGCGGAAGACATCTCTGGGCGCGAGCTTATTTCTATAGACGTTGCATCTCAGACACAGCTCGGAATATTTGCAGACAAAACGATACGCCTTATGATAGACCATCACGCAAAAGGCACGCGATTTGCGGATTCATATATTATTCCGGACTCTTCAAGTGCAGCCGAGGTTCTCTTTGAAATTGCAAGGGTACTCATAGATTCAGGAGAGCTTACAGTTTCACAGGATATTGCAAAACGTATTTATGCGGCAATAAGCTCGGATACGGGAGGGTTTTTATATTCCAATGCATCTGCATCCTCCCACCGCCTCGCCGCCGCACTTATTGAAACCGGAATCGACCACGCGGATATAAACCACAGACTTTTCAATTCAAAATCCGAACAACAAATAAAGGCGGAGGGTTATATCGCATCGCATCTTTCAACCGCACATGAAGGAAAAATAGCTTATGCAACACTTTCCCTTGCCGAAAGACAAAACCTCGGAATCGGCTCGGAGCATTTCGACACAGCGATAGATGTTATTCGCGCTGTTCGCGGTGCCGAGGTCGCTGTATTTATTCGCGAACTCGATGACGGAACATTCCGTGCCTCGCTTCGCTCGGTAGGAGCAGACGTTGCTTCGGTTGCCGAATGCTTCGGTGGCGGCGGCCATATTCGTGCTGCAGGATGCTCGCCCAAAGCAAGCAATATAGAGAGCGCAAAGGAAATGCTCATAAACAAAATAAGCGAAAATATTTAAAAAATTAATATACAAAAAGCAAAAGGAGAAACCACAATGAAAAAAGTAAGAAAAGCCATAATCCCCGCAGCAGGTCTTGGAACAAGAATGCTCCCCATCTCTCACACCGTACCCAAAGAAATGCTTCCTATTGTTGACCTTCCCGCAGTGTACTATCTCGTAGAGGAAGCAGTTAACAGCGGTATTACCGACATACTCATCATTACCAACCGCGGTAAGGAGGCTATGGAAAACTTCTTTGACCTTCCTATCGAGTATATGAACGTGCTTGAAGCAAAGGGCAAGGCTGAAGAGGCTCGCCGCATTCGCGAAATCGCAAATATGGCAAACATATTCTTCCTTCGTCAGAAGGAAACAAAAGGTCTTGGCCACGCGGTAGGACGCGCACGCTCCTTCGTTGGTGATGATCCCTTCGTAGTTCTTTACGGTGACGATATCGTATTCTCAAAGACTCCTGCTTGCCGTCAGCTTGCAGACGTTTATGAAAAATACGGTAAGGCTGTTGTCGGTGTTAAGCCCGTTCCGCTTGCAGACCTTCGCAAATACAGCTCTCTTAAGGTAGACCCCGTTGAAAACGAGGAGAATGTTACCTTCTGCACCGATATGATAGAAAAACCGAAGCCCGGTGAGGAATTCTCTAACCTTTCGATTCTCGGTAGAGTTCTTCTCACTCCCGAAGTATTTGATATAATCGATGCCCTTCCTCCCGGAGCAGGCGGAGAGATACAGCTCACCGATGCTATGGCACGCCTTGCACGCGAGGGCGGCGTTTATGCACTCGAATTCGAGGGTACAAGATACGATATGGGCTCTAAACTCGGATTCCTTAAGGCAAACGTTGAGCGCGGTCTTCTCCATCCCGAAGTTAAGGATGATTTCCGCGAGTTCCTCAAGGAATTGGCAAAGGATCTTTAATTTTGGAAATAAGAAAAACTCACCCCGACGATCTTACCGAAATCGCCGAGGCAGAATCACTTATATTTACCGACCCTTGGAAAAGAGAGGACATACTGAAAATACTCTCATCCGAGGGAGCTATGTGCTATACCGCGAAAAAGGACGGACGAGTTATTGCTTATATCGTCGGACGGACAGTAGTTCCCGAAGGCGAAATATACAGAATAGCCACTCTGCCCGAATACCGCAGTCGCGGAGTTGCCTACCGGTTACTTGATTATGCAGTAAAGACCGAGCGCGGCTTGGGGCTTGAAAGTCTTTTTCTTGAGGTAAGAAAGAACAACAGTCCCGCACGCGCGCTTTACTCATCGTACGGCTTCACCGAAATCGGTGTAAGAAAAAACTACTACAAAAATCCGACTGATGACGCAATTGTAATGCTTCTTGCGTCAAAAGCGGATATACAAGGATGATCTCTATGAACATTTTGGCTTTTGAAAGCTCATGCGACGAAACGAGCGCAGCCGTCGTTTCCTGTGACGGAGGCGAATTTGAAGTAAAATCGAATATAATTGCCTCGCAGATAGAAACGCACCGTCTTTACGGTGGAGTAGTTCCCGAAATTGCGAGCCGCGCTCATATAGAAGCTATATCTCGCATCACTTACGAAGCACTTGATACAGCGAAGATTGAGCTTTCCGAAATAGACCTTGTAGCAGTGACCTCGAACCCCGGTCTTATCGGTGCGCTTCTTGTCGGAGTTAATTTCGCAAAAGCGTTGGCATCGGCAAACAATATCCCTCTCGTTGCGGTTGACCACATAAAAGGACATATAGCCGCCCTCTATCTTTCACAGGACAAGCCAACGCCCCCGTTTATTGCACTTGCCGCCTCGGGCGGTCACACCTCTATTTATCACGTTTCGGACTATGATAAAATAGAGGTAATAGGTCAAACGCGGGATGACGCGATAGGCGAATCATTTGATAAAATTGGCAGAATGATAGGTATACCCTATCCTGCCGGACGAGGTTTTGACGAGCTTTCGCGCGAGGGCTTTATTAAAGCCACAGGTGACGATACTGATTTTTACAAGAAATACAAAAAAAGCGCGGCATACAAGGATCCGGACATGACCCTTCCTTCGCCTGCCCTTACAGACGGAAGCCTTGATTTTTCTTTTTCCGGTCTGAAAACAGCAGCTATAAATCTCCTTCACCGCCACGAGCAACGTAGCGATGAGATAGACCGCGCGCTTTTTGCCGCAAGATACACCTATGAAGCGGTTGAAGCGGTTGCAAAAAAGATGGGTGCCGCGCTTGAAAGATTTCCCGGATGCGAAATTGCAATTTCCGGTGGTGTTGCAGCAAATTCACATCTTCGAAACAGACTCTCCGAGCTTGCAAGGACACATAAAACAAAAATATACGCTCCCGCCCTCTCTCTTTGCGGTGACAATGCGGCAATGATAGCGGCAGCGGGATACTATGAATACATAAACGGACACACGAGCGATTCATCTCTCAACGCAAGTGCCGCAGACTCAATATGAGCGCGGATCTGATAAAAGAAAGGACTAACAAACGTGGAAAGTATAGACAAGGTACACGGTACTTATGAAAAAAAGCTCTCCGATGCACAAAAGCCCGCAGTATCCGCGGCAGTTATAAAAAGACTCCCGAGATATCACAGATACCTCGGTGACCTTCTGCGCGAGGGAACGCTCCGTATATCCTCGGCTCAATTATCACGCTTAATGAATGTTACCGCATCACAGATTCGCCAGGACCTCAACTGCTTTGGCGGATTCGGTCAGCAAGGATACGGATACAATGTAAAATATCTTCACGGAAAGATTAGCGAGCTTCTTGGTGTAAACGAGGGTTATCGCGCGGTAATTGTCGGCGCAGGTAATCTTGGCAGAGCACTCGCGGCAACACACATGTTTGAGCGCAGAGGCGTTATGCGTGTTGCTATGTTCGATATCGACCCTGCGATAATAGGAACCGATATTTGCGGAACTCCCGTCTACTCGATTAATGAGCTCGGTAATTTTTGCAAAAAAGAAAAGATTGATATCGGAGTTCTCTCGGTTCCAAAAGAAGCGGCATACGATGTGTCTATGGTAATGATAAATGCGGGAGTAAAAGGGCTTTGGAATTTTGCCAATATGGAGCTCAAGATAGAAAATCCCGAAATTATCGTAGAGAATATTCACCTTGGTGACTCTCTTATGAAGCTTTGCTACGAGCTTAAAACCAAGCTCGTAGACGAGGAGAATGACTGAAGATGAAAAAATATACGATTTTGCCGCTTTCGGTTACAGATAAAGCGGTATTCTCGGAGGCTTCGCGCGAGGAATTGCGTGTCCTTCTCGCCCTCATAGAACGTGATGGCATTGTTTCCTCGGAGGAGGAGCTTTCGCTTCTTGCAGGCGTTTCAAAAGCGCGCCTATTCTCTGCTCTTGTCCTTTGGGAGGAAGAAGGGGTTATCAAGAAAAGCGATGAGCCTACCGTGGCAGAGGAATTCAGCGAAAAAATAGAGCTTGGCAAAATAACCGAGCGCTCGGCTAATACGGTATCTCGCGAAATACGGGATAACAATCTTGCCGATCTCATTTCGGAATGCGCTGCTATGATGCAAAAGCCTGCTCTTTCAACAGAGGAAACAAAAATTATAACCGCCCTTTATACACAACTTGCACTGGGCGAAGAATACATAATTACACTTGCGGCATATCTTTCCGAACGAGGAAAGCTGACCTCACAAAGACTCGGGGCCGAGGCTGAAAGACTAATCAAGCGCGGTGTTGACTGCGTTGAGGAGCTTGAAAAATATATTGCCGACAAGGCAAACGAAACAGGTGCTGAGGGTGAGCTTCGCCGCATTATCGGAATTCACGGAAGAAATCTTTCCAAAAGAGAGAAGGAGCTTGCTAAAAAGTGGTTCTACGATTTTGGATATTCCGAAGAAATTATAGGTCAGGCATACGATATTATGATTTTAAGCATGCCAAACAGACCTTCCCTTCCATATATGGATAAAGTACTTACTCATTGGCATGAGTCCGGATGCAGAACTCTTGATGAGTGCATAAGACTTAACGAGCGTGAGCACGCGCAGATGGATGCCGAAAGGGCGGCACCGAAGCCCCCAAGCATTCCACGGAAAAAGCCTACTCCGCGCTATGGCGATTTTGACGTCAATGATGCTTTTGAAAAGGCGCTTCTCCGAAGCTACGGAGAGGATAGCAAGAATTAACCTATCTGTGAGGATAAGCTATGTACGGATACGACAACTATCAGAAAATAAAAAACGAAACAGAAAGACGGCGCCTTGATGCTATTGCTCGCGCAGATGCAAGAAACGCCGAGGTTCGCTCCATATCCGACGAAATACGCGAGATAGACCGCGAGCTTGTGGGAACAGGTCTTTTGCTTTTCAGAACAGCCTGCGAGGGCAAGGATATAACTCCTATCAAGGAGCGCAATATTGAGCTTATGACAAGAAGGCGCGCAGAGCTTTTACGCCTCGGATATCCCGAAGATTACACCGAGGTTAAATACTCCTGCCCTATCTGCTCGGACAGCGGATACACGATTGAAGGAAGAATGTGCTCCTGCTTCCGCGAAGCACTTCTCAAGGAAAATATCAAGTCCTCCGGTATAGGCTCTCTTATTGAAAAACAAACCTTTGAAAATTTCGACCTTTCTTTGTACGATGAGGAAAGTCAGAAAAAAAGAATGGAGCGCAATCTGCGCGTAGCACGCGATTTTGCCGAGAATTTTGGAAAAAGCACAAAAAATCTTTTGCTTATAGGAACAACGGGTACAGGTAAAACTCACCTTTCAACTGCTATTGCAAAAACCGTTATAGAATCGGGATACGAGGTGCTTTACGACAGCGCACAGAACATTATTGCGGCATTTGAACAAGACCGCTTTAAAAGCGGCTACGGCACGGGATACGAGCCCAAGGGCGAAAAGTATATGGAATGCGATCTTCTTATACTTGACGACCTCGGCACGGAATTTGTCAATCAATTCACGGTATCCTGCCTATATAACCTTCTCAACACAAGACAGAATAAAGGTCTTGCCACCGTTATCTCAACCAATCTCTCTCCCGAGGAGCTTTCAAAGAAATACGAGGACAGAATCTACTCCCGAATCATCGGCGCAGATTCTACCATACTCCTTTTCGAAGGAAAGGATAGGCGACTTGCAAATTAAATATTCAAAAAGCAGAGGTGCTTAACTAAAAGCCCTCTGCTTTTTGAATGTCAAAATCCATTAAACAACATTGTCTAACAAGTAGTTTTATAACTTTAGCCTCTTATCAACTACACACGGTTACTGTTAATTTTCCGATATCAGTGATACAACAGCGAAAACCGTATGCTGACTTTTTGACAGCATACGGCTCATTTTTATTTGGACTCGCGCTTCCCCATTCTGCGAACCGAGCGATTCAAAGGTGCGGATGCATCGATTTTACGAAGGGTATCAATAATTTCCCTAGGGGATTCCGTGCTGAATATAAAGTGCTCGGAATAGAGCGAATTCTTTACAAGCTCGGCTTTCTTATCACCCATATAGGTGGGCGCGGAATTAAAAATTATATTTCTGTGCGAATATTCGCGCATCATCGGAAAGGCAGCACCCGTGCGGTCGGAAAGCGAGCATTTTCCGCATTTATCGCATCCAAAATTTTCACGCATAAAGCAACGCTCGGTTATCATAAGCGGAATGCGCCCGTAAGTAATCACAGAACCACCGATATCGCGCGCCATAGGAGGAGTAAGTTCGGGAGAGAGGATAATGTTTTCGACTCCAAGCTCAAAAAGAGCCTCGCGCGCCGCTCTGTTGGATACATTAAGTCTAAAATCTGCAACGGGGATAAGATTTGCCTCTTGAGCAAGAGAAATTGCACCGATATTTCCAACAAGGGCATATTTTGCTCCACGAGCCGAAGCAATCGAAAGCATCTCTCGAACCTCTGCCATTTCCGAATCAAATATTATCGGTGGAAGATAAACTCCCGCGGTTTTACCTTCATGAGAATCATACCCTTTCAGCGGAAGGAATATAATATCAAGATTTGAAAAAGAATCCGAGCTTGAAGTAAATGCTTCAGAAAAGCTTTTTTCATTGAAAAAAAGCGCGGTTCTTAATCTTTTATACTCTCTTTTGGGCGTTTTTTCGTTACACGGGGTAATCTCTTCCGAAAATTCGCGCTCACAGCTTTGCATAAGAGCCGCCGCCTCACGGCGGAGCGAATTGATGGCAGACGGAGAAAGATTTATCCCCTCATCAAGCGCTAATTTAATATCCGATGGCAAAAGCGAAAGATATGTGTTTCCCATCTTCGAAAGTCGCTCGCAAACCGCCCCGTTCTCCAGTGGGGCATTAAGTGCCGCAACGGGTGATGAGCCATAGGCGGTAACTCTTTTTTCGCCTAAAATAAGAGTAAGGCTCGACGGCTCGCCAAGCTTCATTTTCGCCTCGGCACACACCGATACTCTCTCTAGCGCAAATTGAGTTTTCACAACCGCGCGTGTATTTTCTTTATCGCGCTCCGAGCGAACACCTGTCATATTTTTTTCTGTTTTCCCCACAAAATACCCATCGGTAAATCCTCCGCGCGAAAAGATATCGGCAAGCTCCTTCTTTTCGACCGAATTTGCGTTTCGCTCCTCGTCAAGAAGCCTTCTGTATATAGAAGTGACGCGATATACATATTCGGCAGATTTCATCCTTCCCTCTATTTTAAGAGAGGCAATACCCGTATCAAGTATTTCTGTAATATGCTCGGCAAGAGAAAGGTCTTTTAAGGAAAGAGGATATTTTTCGCCATTATATGGGAGGCGACAGGGCTGGGCGCATTCACCGCGATTTCCGCTCCGCCCTCCTACAAGAGATGAAAATAAGCACTGCCCAGAATAGCAAACACATAATGCCCCGTGTAAAAAAATCTCCACCTCGCAGGGCGATTCATCTACTATTTTTTTAATATCCGGAAGCGAAAGCTCGCGCGCGGGAACTACCCTTGTGCAACCAAGATCATACGCTGAAAAGGTTCCACTTGTGTTATGAACGGACATTTGTGTTGAGGCGTGAATTTCAAGATTTGGAACTCTTTGCTTTATCCGTCGAATAGCACCAAGGTCAGCGCATATTATTGCGTCAACTCCTATTTTGTAAAGATGGACGGCATAATCCAAAAGCTCCGAAAATTCCCTGTCATAAACAAGGGTATTGACGGTAACGTAGAGCTTTACACCGTGAAGATGGCAATATTCTACTGCCAACCGAAGCTCTTCGGCATCGAAATTCCCGGCAAAGGCGCGCGCGCCAAAATTCTTACCGCCAACATATACGGCATCCGCACCGCCCGATATGGCGGCAACCAATGCTTCAAAATTCCCCGCAGGGCTAAGCAGCTCTATCGTTTCCGTCCTTCTTCTCATTCTACCTCCGTCTTCCCGAACAACCGTTTTTTAAAATAAACGATACACGGGTAGTATCTTTTAAGGATTTTTGCCTTTTCCCGAAGCAATTGCTTTCCGAAAAATACACAAAAAGCTACTCGGGCATTTTCTTTTCTGTATTTTAACAAATAAGCGCGCCTTTGTCAAGGCGCGCTATACAATTTTTCTTACACCAAGGATAAGTATTCTTATCTTTGTTAAAGCTTTATCGTAAAAAGGCTCTTGCTTCTTTTAAGACAGAAAAAGCGGTCTTATCTGTTCGCCCTTTTGCATAGCAAGAAATCCCTCGGTAAGTTGAGAAAAATCCGCGACAAGCGAATGCGGCTTGCCAAGTGGATTATCCTGGCACATAGGAAGCATAAATACCGATTTTCTGGTAATGAGTGCCGCGATATTTTTTAAATTTTGCGACATCGCGTCATTTGATGCGAGCGCAATAAGCATTTTTCCGTCACAGCGCAAATGAGCTTTTGCCGCCATAGTAACGGCTGTATCCGTAATTCCTGCGGCTATTTTTGCAAGAGTATTACCCGTACAAGGAGCAATTATAAGATAATCGAGCCTTCCTGTATGGCCAAACGGCTCCGCATCTTCTATCGTGTGTACAATATCTCTCCCTGCCTCCTCTCTTACCATACTGCGAAAATCTTCCGCACGGAAAAAGCGAGTATCCTTTGTGTAAACGTTTTCGCTCATTATCGGCACAATATCCCAGCCCGCCCGACAAAGCAAGGAAAATTGCTTATAGGATTCTCCGAGAGTGCAATAGGAGCCCGTAAAAGCATAACCTATCATTTTTTAGAAACCTCTTTTATATATTTTTCTATTACCCTGAAGTACGCACGGGCGGCGGATGGCGGATACATTTTATCCGGTATCCCCGGCAACCGTCTTACTCCCTCTATATTTCCGAAATTTTCTCCCGATGCAAGCTCTATAACGGTAAGTCCGTCGGGAATGTTTCCGCTTGGAAAGGACGAGGTAAGAGATGTGGGAGCTGTATTGATAAGAACATCCACCCCCGAAAGGTCAAGTCCAAGGCTGTAATCGGTATAAAGACTTTCTATTCCGCATTCTCCAAGCTCAACTCTGGTAAGTGTACGCGAGGTGTATATTTTAACACGCCCCCCAAGGAATACAAGCATACGCGCAAGCTCTTTGCCGATTCTTCCGTATCCGACAATACCAAAGCAAACATCGGCCGGCACTCGCCCTATTTCAGTAAGTATATATCCTAGAGCTCCGATTGCACTGATACGGGAATTTTCAAGCATAAAATCTTCACACAGAGCCGCATCAAATACATCCGCCCCGTTTTCCCTTGCCCGTTTGGCTTCGTTTTCCGGGATTGCATATCCGCAAACAAGACATCCCACACCGGCATCCGATAGAACCTCGGAAAGAAGGCGCTCGCTCCCGGTGATGTGAAGCCTATCTCTTGATGATGGAATGGGAAGCAGTATTATTCTTTTAAGACTACTCGGAAGCTCACCCTGCTCCTCCGAGATAAGGAGTCTTCGCATTACCTCAGCGCACCGCTTACCGACACCGTAATTTTCTATTTTCATTGTTTGACTCCAATTATTTCTGCACCGCTTACCGAGCCTTTCGTGGCTCTTTTATAAATGTCGGTACAGTATTATTTTATGTAATAGCAATAATTTGTGGAACACAAAAAAAGAAAAACGAATTTATCATTCGGCTAAAGCGCAAAATGGGCAGAGATTTTCAGCTCTCTGCCCATTTTATAAATTTGAATTTTCAAGTATTGCGACGAAACACTCACATCTCGCACATACCGCACTCATCTTTTCCCATCATTCTCTTCACCTTTGATGTGGCGTTTTTAACTATAGTTTTTCCTTTTTTGGTAAGACTCACAGCCCCCACAAATGCAAGTGCTCCAACAATCAGAATAGGAACAACTGACGTCTTTTTTCTCTCACTTTTTCCAAAAAACATAAATTTTTACTCCTTTTTGCAAAAATTGTTCAATAAATATTCTCTCCAAGGCAAGAAAATATATTTATAATTATTGACAAAATATTTATATTGGTGTAAAATAAGATGATAAAGTATTGGCGATTTTTTGGAGGGACTATGATTTTTTGCAAAAAATGCGGATATGAGGGCGTTTACACAGGCTCTTCATGCCCCGGATGCGGAGTAAAGCTCGAATTTAGCGAAAGCGAAAAGAACGACCTTTGGCTCAAGGCGATTGCAGCAAAGGAAGCGGGAGATTACGAAACCGTTATCGAAAACTACCGCATTCTTTCGGACAACGGTCACACCGAGGCAGAAAGAGAATACGCAAGGCTTCTTGAGAGAGGCGGTGTAGTACCCAGAAATATTGATGCGGCTATGGATTATTTCTACCGCGCTGCGAAGAAAAATGATGCCTTCTCGGCATATAAATACTCAAGGCTCGTTTCACGCCTTTCCGACGTATCGGGCAAGTTTTGGCTTGCTTATTCGGCAGTAATCGGATGTGCTGCGGCTTATTTCCAGACCGCGGAGGATTATGCCGCGGAAGGTCGCAACGAGTGGGCTAACTATTACTATTACCTTGCAGCACTCGGTGATGATGTTGATGCTATCGTAAAGCTCGCGACCAGATATTATAACGGTGACGGAATTGAGAAGTCCTGGGAATACGCAAAATGGTATATGGACAAGCTCACGTTCCCGCCCATCTACGCTTTAAAGCTTGCGTATAAGCTTCGCACAGTTCAGTCAAAGGAAGCTCCGAAGATTACCTGCCGCGACTATGATATGCTTATAAGAAATCTTATCGCAAAGGCAAAGAAATACAGCTTTGATGCACCCGTTCTCAATCTTCTCAATATCCTTGCGGAGAGAGGCGATGCGGATGCTATGACCGAGCTTGGCGACCTTCACCTTGAAGGACGCGGCACAAAAAAGAGTGCTTCCGAGGCAGTGCGTATTTACACTCGTTCTGCGGCATCCGGCAACCCCGATGCTTATATGAAGCTTGGAAACCTTTATTTTGAGGGCACTATAATCCAAAGAAATTATAATATTGCACTTTCTTGCTTTGACAAGGCGGCAAAGCTCGGCTGTTACAAGGCATATGAAACTATGGGTGACATATACCACAGCACCGAATTTCTCGGAAGAGATATTGCCACGGCTTACAAGTATTATAAGCTCGGTGCTGACGGCGGAGTTGAATCCTCTAAAGAAAAGGCAGATGCTATAAGCGATGCAAGACGTAGCTATTATTATCACGCAAATGCAGTTGAGGAGATGACTCCCGATGAAGCATTCCGCGGATATGCTATATCAACCGCGATGGGATATTCACCTGCGGCAGTAAAGCTTGCAGAGTGTTATGCTCTCGGAATCGGAACAGAACGTGACAGACGCGAAGCATTCCGTTGGTACAAGAAGGCGGCAGACGATGAGTGCGATCTTGCCTACTTTCCTCTCGGAATCTGCTACGCTCGCGGTCTTGGAATTGCATTCAACGGCAGTCTTGCTATGAAGTATCTCTCTATGGCAAAGGCAGCAGGAGAAGATAGAGCGCAAGCGGAAATGCAAAGACTCTTTAACAACAAGAAAAAGAGCGTTGCAAGAAAGCTTTATTCTACTGCTATGCGCCTCATCCACCTCAAAAAGTTCTCTGTTGCTGCTCAATATCTTGAAATGGCAGTCGATTTCGAGCATGCTAAAGCGACTTACACTCTAGGATGCCTTTACGAGTTCGGCAGAGGCGTTAAGTGCGATAAAGCGAGAGCATATAATCTTTATGACCTTGCAACCAAGTTTGCATTTGCAGACCCCAGATCCAAATATAAGCTCTCGGTTCTCAAAATGCTCAAGACAACTTAATTGAGCAAATAATATAGCCAACAAATGACAATCGGGTAGGAGGTCACCCATTAGTTGAGTGACCGTCCTCCCACAC
>CAYRJG010000022.1:0-19530 GCA_964424525.1 uncultured Ruminococcus sp. | reverse complement strand
GACTCAGCACAGCCGCAAGCAAAAATCCATTCCTTTACAGAGGATATTATTACGACAGTGATATAAACCTCTATTACCTGAATTCCCGCTATTATGACTTTAAAACCGGAAGGTTTATAAGTACAGATTCCTCTTTAACGTTAAAATTGTCTACTACAGAATTGACAGATAAAAATCTATTCTCTTACTGTGATAACAATCCTATAACAAGAAGAGATAAAGACGGTAATTTTTGGCTTACGACATTAATTGTAGGAGTTGTTGTGGCATTAGTTTGTGAATATGTCGAGGATGTTGTGGAAGATTTGATTGAAGAAGAACCTTTTGCAGAAGCTATAAAGCCGGATCATACAATTGGCGAATACGTTGGAGCCGCGGCTGGCGGAGCTATTCCCGGAAGCGGAGTTGTAAGCATAATTGCGAGTAGTGTTGCTTACGAAGCGGTTGTAACTATAGAAAAAGCAATTGTTGGAAAAGATATCCAAGAAAATGAAGTTGTTAATAATGCTATAATAGACACCGGGAAGTCTTTTGTTGAAAATAAAGCAATTGATAAAACACAAAATTTTATCAGAAGCAAAGCCCCTCGCGGATATGCTTCGTTTGCCGGTCAACAACGAAAAATAAATCCAAATCTAACACAATCTCAAATAAAAAGAAAAATGTCTAACGCAATTAAAACTAACAACTTTATATCTGAGGCATCTGAATCTTTGCTTAAATTAGGCAGAGCCGTCTTGGAAGGTGTTTTTTAAAGAGGAGGTGACCAAATGAATACCTATTCTATTTGGATAGAAGTTATATTTAATGTCATCTGTGCAGGTTTATTTGCGATATGGATGCGTCAAGAAATAAATCCTTCTAAGAAAAAAAGGAGAAAAGAGCGAAAAACTAATCGTATTGTAATTGCCTTGTTGGGGTTGCTCGTAACCGCTTCGTTGGGGTTTGGTGTGTTTCATTCTTATTGTGCGATAAATCCTGACATACAAAGCTTTGTAGGTAGATATGAAGAAAGCAGAAGCTCTATGGTAGGCGGAGGTTTTTTCGATAATGATCTTTATTTTGAAACCGGTGCCGGAACGAGATCTATACAGCTTTCATTTTTTCAAGAATGGGCGGTATTAGAGGAAGATCTCGAAAAAGGTGAAACATATAGAGTATGGTACGATGGACTATCCGGTACTCCGCTGAAAATAGAAAAGGTGGATCTTCAATAGTATAAGAGATTAGTCAATTGTGCTAATATATAATTCAAGGCGCGACCGCTTGGTCGCGCCTTTTGCTATGTATTGACTTGGTTCTAATAAGTCGATGTGAATACGCTATTGTTTTGGTTTTTGGTACTTTTTGACTCAAAAAGTACATCCTTTTTCCTTTTATCAATTGTCCTGCAAATTTCTTATGTAGTGGAAAATATACTGTTGAGCGACGCCTGCGTATTCTCCGAGGGATTTCGGGTCGAGATTGCCGTCAAAGTGTTCGTCTATCGCGCGGCGCATCCAAACGTCAATGGGAAAGGCTTCGAGATTTGCAAAACCGAAAAGCGCGGTGCAAGAAGCAACCTTAAGTCCAACACCCTTGATGCGTGAAAGCTCTGCTACCGTGTATTCGTAAGAGCATTTGTCGGTGATTTTTTCTAAATCAACCTCACCCCGTGTCACCTTTTCTGCCGCATCAAGAAGGTATTTATACCTGAATCCGGGCTTGGATGGAAGCATAAGTGAGGGAGCGTCTGCAACCGCCACGGCGGTAGGGAAGGTGTAGCATATACCGCAGCTCTTGCATTTTTCTTCACACGGGGCAGAGTCAATTCTGCCGCAAGGGCATACTTTTGCACCGTTTTGTAAACTGATATTTACACCGTATGCCGCTGAAAGCTCGCGGATGATTTTCTTGATTCTCGGAATGTTGTTGTTTTGTGATACGATAAAGGAAAACAAAGCCTCCCAGGAGTCCTGGCGCAGAATGGCAATACCGCGCGCCGCATAAGATGCATCCTTCAGCCAAGCAGAGTCTGTGTGTGAAATTATATCCTCTCGTATCCTTTCATAGTCGCGATCAAGGGTGAAATAGGGAATTATCACACGATAGAGCTCATCTTCGCCCGATACGTCAAAAAAAAGAAGCTCACCGCGCGTCTTTTGCCCGACCTTTATCAAAACATCCTTAACGGGAATAAGGTATTCTACGTATCCGTCTTCGTTGATTATGCACTCGTGGCGGAAGCATTGACCGCATTCAAGCGTGTCGGTAAGGCTGTACTCTCCGAGGTCGGATACCGAAATTGCATCCCGTTCTCGAAAATTTATGTTTTTTATCGAAAATTTTTCCTTAATCATCGAATATCCCTCTTGAAAAATGAGAATCTATGATGTATAATATATCTATACGCGTTTTTTTATATTATTTTAGCACATTTTCATCGCTTTTTCAAGTGGTGGAAGGTAAAATTCAGTATTAACACGGAGGATTTCGCTTTGGAGCAGATCTATACCATACCCGTCAACGAAGCCTTTGATGCGGTTGCGGCTAATCCCGCACTTGGTTGTCCGTTCTGCCTTCTGTATAAGAAGCTGCAGGATGATGAGCTTGATATTATCCTCGGAGCATCGATGATGGAGCCGGATATCAGAATGAAAACAAACGAGCAGGGCTTTTGCCACAGTCATCACATAATGATGCAAAAGCGCAAGAGAATGCTCGGTATAGGTCTTATGCTTGAGAGCCACCTTGCCGAGGTGGAAAAGAAGATTGACGGACCTCGCATAGGAAACAGAGCGAGGGGAAGCGTGGCTTCTCTTTCGGCACTTGAGGGTGATTGCTACGTTTGCTCGCGAATCTCGAAGAACCTCTCGGCTATGATAGCCACGGCGGTCTATCTTTGGGAATGCGACCCTGAATTTCAGAAGAAATTTTCAAAAATGCCGTATTTCTGTCTGCCGCACTACCGTGCGATGATAGATTATGCTGAAAAGAAAATGAACAAAAAAATCTTCCGCGATTTCTACGAGGTAGCTCACGGAATCGAGAAGAAATATATCACAGAGCTTAAAGGCGACGTGAGTTGGTTTTGCAAAAAGTTTGATTACAGGTACGACGAGGAGCCGTGGTACAATGCCAAGGATTCCGTGTTCCGTGCCGAGAAATTTCTCTCCGGTGATTTCGGCTGGGAAGGTTAAAATGGAGGACAGAATATGATAATCGAAAGAATCGCCATCAAAAGCTTCGGTATGCTCACCGATATGGTTCTTGATTTTTCCGAAGAGGTTAACGTTATAGTCGGAAAAAACGAGTCGGGCAAAAGCACGATAGCAGCATTCATTAAATATATGCTCTACGGCTTCCGTAATGATACCCCGGAGGGAGAAACCGACGAGCGCACAAAATACGTCAACTGGGAGAACGGAACGGCGCAGGGAACTATGCACGTATCCGTGGGTAACAAAAAGTATATAATCTCCCGCGTTACCGAAAGAGTGGATAACGGACAGCGCGTTTCCTATAAGGAAGAGTCCTCTATAATCGATGCCGAAACCGGAGCCGCAGTATACGGTAAGATTCCGGCAGGTGAGGCTATTCTCGGTGTAGACCGTGACCTCTTCGTTAATACCGCATTTGTCGGCGAGGTCGGAGATTCCTCTATAAGTGAGGATTCGGTTAAGCAGTCGATAGAAAATATCCTGTTTTCCGGCAGTGAAAAAATAAATAACCAGCGCGCGGCATCAAAGGTTGCGGTCCTTGCCGAAACCCTTCTTCACAAAAGCGGCTCGGGCGGAGCAATATATGAGCTTGTCCGTCGTTCAGAGCAGCTTCGCGAAAGATTTACCGAGGCTGATGACGATAATAAGCAGATACTTGCAAAGGAAGCAAAGCTCCACGAGATTCGCGCCCGTAAGAAAGAGCAGGTTCTGTTGCTTGACAATTTCACCGACCTTGACGAGTGCTACCGTAACGTGCTTATCATTCAGTCCTTTGACGAGCTGCACGAGCTTGAAAAGAAGAGCGAGGCAAAGGGCGAGGAGTATTCCAAGTTCATAGAGGAAAATTCGATAGAGGGCTTCGTTCCCACCGATACATATCTTACGGAGCTTTCACTCTCCCGCCGCACGGTTGACGATGCTTACCGTAACCTCACCGATGCGGAGAGCCGTTACGAGGACGAAAAGCGTACGGTTGGAATCACTCGCGAAATGGAAAACGCAATAGAGCAGTCGGATAGCTTTGGCGGTGAAGATACAGCAGAGGCAAAGGTGCGCGACCATAAGAAGAAGGCTATAACACATCTCACACTCGGTATATCCTCACTCCTTGTTGCACTCGCCGCGGGAATCTTTGATATAGCCGCATCCGGCGCACTTGCAGAGACGTTCCCGAGAATCGCGGCAGGCGTTCTCGGAGTACTTGCACTTGCGGGAGCAGGTGTCTTCGGATTCTTTGCCCATCGTGAAAACCGCGCTATCGGTGAGATGTGCAGATGCTTCTCCACCGCAAACGCACACGAGCTCTTCGAGAAAATTGCCGTTCTCCGTGAGGAGCGTAACAGACGTGATACCCTTATCCGTGAAACCGAGGATGCGCGCGTTGCCGTTGAGTACGCAAAGGAGCGCTATGCCGAGGCAAAGAATATGCTTCTTGCAAACATACTCAAAATGGGCGAAGAGCCCCCCACATCAAACCTTAACGAATTTCTTAATTCTCTCGAAGGTCGTATCAAGGCGTTCCTTGACGAGGAAAAACGCATACTTGACGAGAAGAAGGAAATCGAAATTACAGTCCGCGAGCTTCGTAAGGCGCTCCAGGATAGAAACGAAATCGATATCAGAGGTCAGGTTTCTCCCCTTAAGAGAAAGGTTCTCAACGAAATCGACCATGATTCCATCATTATGGGAATCAAGGATTCCAAGCTCAAAATCACAGCACTTGATAAGCTTGCCGAGGAGGTTGAAGGAGAGCTTGCGCTTCTTAAAGCGCGTGCGACCGACCCGGGAGAGCTTTACTCCAAAATGCAGGAAAACGATGCTCGCATCGAAGAGCTTCGCGAAAACCATAAGGCGTGCCTTGCGGCACTTGCGGCAATCGAGTCTGCAAGCGATAATCTCCGCCTTGAAATTTCACCCCGCCTCGGAGAGTTCTCTCGCGCACTTATCGAGATAATGACCGACAGTAAGTATTCGGAAATCGACGTTACCGACGGTCTTAAACTTCTCTTTGCCGCAAGTGACGGTGAGCAGAGATCGGTTGACTGCCTGTCCGGCGGTACTCGCGACCTTACCTATATCGCACTCAGAATGGCACTTATAGATATGCTTTACTCCGAAAAACCGCCCGTTGCGTTTGACGAGAGCTTTGCTCACCAGGATAACGCACGTGCAAAGTCGATGATGAAGGCTATTGCAAGCCTTGCAAGCGAAGGTCAGCAGGCGTTTGTCTTCACTTGCAGAGAAAGAGAGGGCGTGCTCGCTAAAGAAATTTCGGGTAAGACTCTCATATTCAAACTTACTCACGGCGACGAAGATATTGCATAAAAACTGAAAGGGAATTAAGTAATGAAAAAGAAAATACTCGTTATCGGAAGCTCCAATATGGATCTTTCTCTCAACGTATACAAAATACCCCAGCCGGGCGAAACAATAATTGACGATGGCGGAGTAGCATATACTCCGGGCGGCGCCGGATCGAATGCCGCAATAGCATTCTCAAAGCTCGGTGCAACATCTCTTTTCTGCACCAAGCTCGGTGCCGACGTTCACGGTCAGCAGCTTTATAAGTTCTACCGTGATATCGGTCTTGATACCTCTTGCATTAAGGTAGACCACGAATTTCCTACCGGATTTTCCGTTCTCCTCAAAGAGGGTGAGTCTGCTCCCAGAGTAATATCCTACCCCGGTGCAAATACTCACATCAGTGCTGACAGTATGGCACAGGCATTTGCTTCTTCACCCGATGCTCTTTTCCTGAGCTTCGAGATATCCTTCAATAACGCACTTGCGGCGGCAAAGATGGCAGAGTCAAAGAACATTCCTATCTTTGTAGACGCAGCTCCTGCGGATAAGGATCATTCACTTGAAGCACTTCCTTTTATTGAGGTATTCTCACCCAACGAGCAGGAAACCTACGAGTATACGGGAATTATGCCCGAGGGCGCGGATTCCTCTATGCGCGCATCTCTTGCGCTCAAGCGCAGAATAAACTGTAAGTATATCGTAATCAAGCAGGGCTCGCGCGGCGCGTCTATCTGGGACGGTAAGCATTTCCAGATGATTCCCGCAGTTCGCCCCGATAAGGTTGTTGATACCACCGCGGCAGGCGATACCTTCAGTGCGGCTATGACTCTTGAATATCTCAACAACGGCGGCGATATAAAGGCGGCAGTAAAATACGGCGCGGCAGCGGCTGCAATAGCAGTTTCGCGCGCAGGCGCATCCTCATCCGTTCCTACCGAGGAAGAGGTTTATAACTTTATCACAAACAGAAGATTCTAATGGTTCGCTAACGTAAAACGTGCCGTGCCGAGAACACATAGAGGATGAGCCTCTCTCACCCCCGAAAGCCCCCGACCTGACACGCAAAGCGCAAGCGTTGCATATATTCGGGAATGATACACTAAAGTGCGAAAGGGGAATTTTTGTGAACTACGATTTTAGGGAAATAACCTTTCCCTCAACAGATGAAAAGCATACCATTTATGCCGAAATATATACTCCGAAAACCGAAAAGCCGCGCGCTATTGTACAGCTCGCGCACGGAATGGTGGATCACGCGGGAAGATATAAGCTACTCGCGGAATATCTCACGGGTAAGGGCTATATTTTTGCAGGTCATCACCACCTCGGTCACGGAAAAAGTGCATCGGGACCCGATGAATTCGGATATTTTGCCGATAAGGGCGGAGTGAATTTCCTTCTGCGCGATATGCACAGGTTCAACCGCTATCTGCGCGATGAGTTCGCACCGCTTCCCGTAATAGTTTTCGGGCACAGTATGGGCTCGTTTATAACGAGGCTCTACGTTGAGCGTTATCCGCACAGTATAGTCGGTGCGGTTATTCACGGCACTGCGGGTAAGAATCCGGTGCTTCCATTCGGCAGAATACTGACAAAGGTAATTCAAAAAACACACAGACAGCACCATAGAAGCAAGCTTGTAAACGATCTCGCCTTCGGAGCGTATAATTCCTCCTTTCCGAAAGAGGGCGAGCGCGCATGGCTTTCCCGTGATAAGGAGCTTGCCGAGGAGATGGACGAATATATAGGCTTCCTCTTTACCGCATCGGGATATTGCGACCTTTTTAAAATGCTTGCCCAGTGCAATAGGCAGGATTGGTTTGACCATTATCCCATAAGACTGCCCACCCTTATTATGAGTGGAACGGCAGACCCCGTTGGCGGTAAAAACGCCAAGGGCCCGAAATTTGTATGTGAGGGACTCGTTGAGGCAGGATGCACCGATATTACCCTCAAGCTTTATGAGGGGGCTCGACACGAGCTTTTCAGAGAAACGAACAGAGAAGAGGTCTTTTCTGACCTCGGTGCTTGGCTTGACAGAGTCAGTGAAAACGCCAAAGCCGAGCATTGACCGCTGTGTAAAACTTCAAAAGCTGAAAATTTCTTTTGATACGGAGTAAAAAATGAAACTTACCGAACTGAAAAATAAAATAAACGAAGGTGCTCTTTCCGCATTTTCGAATATCTATTCCCGCCCCGATGAGCAAAAGGCGAGATACCTTTTGGCACTTGACCGCTTTGCCGAGTTTTTCGGTGCGGACAGAGATGTATATATCCTTTCCGTTCCGGGCAGAAGCGAGATTCTCGGCAACCACACCGACCATAACCGCGGAATGGTTCTTGCAGGTGCTATCGACCGCGATATAATTGCGGTTGTAAGTCCTAACGAGGACGGAGTTGTAAGACTCAAATCCGAGGGATACGAGCTTGATGAGGTTGACCTTTCGCTTATCGACGAGCCTGAAAATTTCAAGAAATACTCATCCGCCGCCCTTATCGCAGGTGTTGCAAGAGGTCTGTTTATTGAAGGCTATTCTATTGGCGGTCTTGACGCCTATTCCACATCCGACGTTCTTAAAGGAAGCGGAATCTCATCCTCCGCCGCTTATGAGGTAATGATAGGCAATATCTTCAATCACCTCTACAATGACGGAAAAATAGATAACGTCCTTATCGCAAAGATATCGCAGTATGCCGAGAATGAGTTCTTCGGTAAGCCCTGTGGTCTTATGGATCAGATGGCTTGCGCCGTTGGCGGCTTTGTATTTATGGACTTTGCTGACCCCAAGGCACCGATAATCGAGCCTATTGCCTTTTCGCTTCGCGATGAGGGATTCGAGCTTTGTATAGTAAATACAGGCGGTAATCACGCTGACCTTAACGAGGATTACGCATCCGTGCCTGCTGAAATGAAGGCTGTTGCAGAGATCCTCTCGCGTGAGGTTTTGCGCGGTGTTACCGAGGATGAGCTTATCAAAAACGCATTAAAGATAAGAGAGAAGCTCGGTGACAGAGCGCTCCTTCGCGCCCTTCACTATGTAAGAGAAAATACGAGAGTTCTCGCAGCGCGTGATGCTCTTGTTAATAAAAACGTAAACCGATTCTTCACCGAGGTTTTGGCTTCGGGAAAATCCTCATTTGAATATCTTCAGAATGTTTATACCACAAAGAACGTAGGAGAGCAGGGACTCTCGCTTGCTCTTTGCCTGACCGAGGGATTCCTTCTCGGTAAGGGAGGTGCACAGCGCGTTCACGGCGGTGGATTTGCAGGTACTATACAGGCATACGTAAAGAGCGAGGATGCTGACGAATACGTGGCTCTTATGGATTCGGTATTCGGTAAGGATGCCGTAATGCGTCTTACTATCCGCCCTGTCGGAGCTTGCAGAATTTTTTGATAAATTCCTTTGAATCCCACTGCTTGATTTTTCGGGATTTACAGAAAAATTGCGAATTTTGTTTCCGGAATTCCAAAAAACAGTTTAAATTAACGATATGAATTTTACTGTCCGCTTTTTGGTACAGAATTAACGGTATAATCAAGACGTAACAAACGAAAAGGAGTTTTTGAACATGGCAAAAAAAGCACAAACCACACGCACCGTTGAAAAGGTGGATGCGAGTGATAAAAAAGCGGCTATTGAAACCGTAATGGCGAGAATTGAGAGAGAATGCGGCAAAGGCTCTATAATGCGTCTTGGCGAGAATACGAGTATGAACGTATCCGCAGTTTCCACAGGCTCCCTGAGTCTTGACTTTGCTCTCGGTGTCGGAGGAATTCCGCGCGGAAGAATCACCGAGATATACGGTCCCGAATCTTCGGGTAAAACCACGATAGCTCTTCACGTAATAGCAGAGGTGCAGCGTCAGGGCGGTGCGGCTGCATTTATAGATGCGGAGCATGCACTTGACCCCGTGTATGCTAAAAAGCTCGGAGTTGATACAAGCGAGCTTCTCGTTTCACAGCCCGACTGCGGTGAGCAGGCTCTTGAAATCGCGGAAACCCTCGTTAATTCCGGAGCTATCGATATTATAGTAATAGACTCTGTTGCAGCCCTCGTTCCAAGGCAGGAAATCGAGGGAGATATGGGCGCATCCCACGTAGGTGTTCAGGCGCGTCTTATGTCGCAGGCTATGAGAAAGCTTTCCGGCTCAATAGCAAAATCAAACAGTATAGTAATTTTCACAAACCAGCTTCGTGAAAAGGTCGGTGTTATGTACGGTAACCCCGAGGTAACTACGGGCGGTAGAGCGCTTAAGTTCTATGCGTCGGTAAGAATTGACGTGCGCCGCGTTGAGACACTAAAAAACGGCTCGGAGGTGTACGGCTCACATACTAAGTGTAAGGTTGTAAAGAACAAGGTTGCGCCCCCCTTCAGAACCGCGGAATTCGATATTCTCTACGGATCGGGTATTTCCAAATCCTCAGAGATAATAGATATGGCGCTTCAACTTGAAATAATCGAAAAAAGCGGAGCTTGGTTCTACTTTGACGGTGACAGACTCGGTCAGGGTAAGGACAATGTAAGAAAATTCATAGAATCCGATAAGGAGCTTATGGATAAGCTCGAAGGACTTGTTCGCGAAAAGGTTAAGAACGTTGACTTTGGCGATGAGCTTTCCGGCTCGGATGAGGAATTCGAAATAGCGGATTTTGACGAAAACGACTAATTTTCAAAAAGGGCAGAGCACGGTGAATACCGCGGCTCTGCCCGTCTGCCGTTTTAAAAAAACTTAAAATCCTGCCGAATAAAGGATTTTCGTGAAAAATCGAGTGCATTGAAAACAACTTTTAATTTTCCGCAATAAAGCCGTGAAAGGAGGGGGCGTGTGAAATTAATTTATATAAAACCGTCAAAAAGCAAAAATTATCTCACCCTCGGCTTCACGGACGGTGAGAATAAATATTCCTATACTATCTCGGAGCTTGATTATGCCGAGCTTGGCTCGCCTCTGATTGGCTATCTTGCAGATGAAAGAATAATTTCGGATATACGGAAAAGTGATGAACGTTATCGCGCAACCCTTTGTGCCCTTCGCATACTTTCCTATGGAGATAACTCAAAAAGAAACCTCTATTCAAAGCTAATCTCGCGTTCATACTCGCGTGAAGTGGCGGAGGAGGTCGTTTGCGAGATGGTTGGGCGCGGTTACATAAACGAAGAAAATCAACTTTTACGCCTTGTGGAAAGAGAAGCCAATTCATCGCTTTCGGGTCCTCGCAAAATAAGCAATAAACTTATGGCAAAGGGATTTTCCCGTGCCGATATAGAAACGGCAATAGACGCGCTCGTAAGGTCGGGCAATATTGATTTTGAAGCATCAAAAAAAGCTTTGATAGAGAAAAAACTCGCACGGGATGCCACCTTTGATGAAAAAAAGGCGCTTTTATATAAATACGGTTACTAAACTGGGACGAATAAAAATATGCTCAAAAGATTTATAAGCTACTATAAGCCGCATCTTAAGCTCTTCACCCTCGATATGATTGCGGCAGTAATTGTTGCAGCGTGCGGTCTTTTTTACCCCACGATTGCCAAAAACATAATAAACGAATATATTCACGATGACACTCCGCGCCGTATCATAATCTGGTCGGCAGTGCTTCTCGGTGTTTATCTTCTGAAAGCGGTTTGCAATTATATTATCGGATATTACGGTCACGTTGTCGGTGTGCGTATGCAAAGGGATATGCGGCGCGATCTTTTTGAAAAGTATGAGTGCCTTCCGTTTTCATATTTTGACGAGCACAAAACGGGTGACCTTCTCTCCCGCCTTACAAACGACCTCTTTGACGTTTCCGAGCTTGCTCACCACGGTCCGGAGAATCTCTTTCTCGCGGTTCTTATGCTGATAGGCTCGTTTGTAATGCTGACAAGCATTAACCTTACCTTAACTCTTATAATGTTTGCCGTTGTGCCGTTTATTATCCTCTTTACCGTCTTTTCGCGTAAGAGAATGCTCGCGGCTATGAAGGCGGCGCGCAAGCAGATGTCGGAAATCAATTCCACGGTCGAAAATTCGCTCGGCGGAATTCGCGAAACCAAGGCATACGTCGCGGAACATCACGAAATTTGTAAATTCAGAGTAAATAATAACCTCTTTGCCACTCATAGGCAGGCGGCTATGAAGCATCTCGGCTCATTTGATTCGGTGATGCAGCTTTTGCAGGATATTCTCTATCTCGTTATCATTCTTGCAGGCGGTCTTTTCTTCTATTACGGAAAAATAAATGAGGGCGAATTTGCCGCCTTCATCCTTTATATAAATATGTTTTTAAATCCTATCAGTCGATTCGTATCGCTCTTCCAGCAGCTCCAGGAAGGAATGAGTGGTTTTGCAAGATTCCATGAGATAATGGGCGAGTGCGAGGAGATTGACGAGGGCAAAACCGAGATTACAGATGTGCGCGGAGATATAGAATTTGAGAACGTTACCTTCTCTTACCTTTCAAGCTCCGAGCGCGCTGTCATATCGGATATGTCGCTCTCTGTAAAGGCGGGTAAAACCGTGGCACTCGTTGGACCGTCGGGCGGCGGCAAAAGCACTATCTGTAATCTGATTCCTCGCTTTTATAACATACAATCGGGTAGAATCACCCTTGACGGAGTAGACCTTTCGGATATAACCTTGAGTAGTCTTCGTAAAAACATCGGTATGGTGTCGCAAAACGTCTTTCTCTTTGACGGAACGGTGCGTGAGAATATCTGTTATGCTTGCCCCGATGCCACCGATGAGGAGATGATAAGCGCGGCAAAGCGCGCCAATATCCACGATTATATAGTAACGCTCGAAAAAGGCTACGAAACAGAGGTCGGTGAGCGCGGAGTCAAGCTTTCGGGCGGTCAAAGGCAGAGAATTGCAATCGCGCGAGTATTCCTTAAAAATCCCACACTCTTAATACTCGATGAGGCAACGAGCGCGCTCGATAACGCAACCGAAATGCAGATTCAAGCCTCGCTTGAAGAGCTTTCGCGCGGCAGAACGGTTATAGTTGTGGCGCACAGACTTTCCACGGTTAAGAATGCCGATGAGATAGTCGTTATCGGTGAGCAGGGAATAATCGAAAAGGGTACTCACGAGGAGCTTCTCGCACTCGATGGGGAATATAAAAAGCTCTATTCTTATCAGTTCAAAAATCAGTAAAACCCTATTCAGAGCGGTTCCCGGAAAAACAATAATCGGATTTTATCTACTGTTTTTGAAAATCAATAAAACCTAGGAAAACTTTTAAAATGGCACAAGAGATTACAAACTTTAAACGCGGACTCCATGACGGAGTTCCGATATGCCTCGGCTATTTTTCCGTCGCCTTTGCCTTTGGAATTTACGCCACGGGTATGGGGCTTTCGGTGCTTGAGGCTACGTTAATATCACTAACCAATTTCACCTCGGCAGGTCAGCTTGCCGCAGTTCCGATAATCGCATCCTTCGGCTCGATTATCGAGCTTATCGTGACTCAGCTCGTCATCAACTCGCGTTATGCCTTGATGTCGGTATCACTCTCGCAAAGGCTCGGTAAAACCGTGCGCTTCCGTGATAGGTTCATAATTGCCTTTATGAATACCGATGAGGTCTTTGCCGTTGCTATGTCCAAGGGCGCACCCGTGGGACGTAATTATATGTTCGGACTAATAATCCCGCCTATTTTCGGCTGGTCGCTCGGCACGCTCGTTGGCGGTCTTGCGGGTAATGTCCTTCCCGCAATCATCACAAGCGCACTCGGTATTGCAATCTACGGTATGTTCATCGCGATAGTTCTGCCGTATGCCCATTCGGAAAAAATCGGCGCACTTGTCGTGCTTTCCTCGATTTTAGTGTCCTGCATTTTTTATTACGTTCCTATTTTCTCGGTTATCCCTTCGGGATTCGTTATCATTATTGCTTCGGTGCTCGTCAGCGCCATATTCGCAATAGTCGCGCCCGTACCGGACGAGGAAGAAGAAGGTAGTGAAGAGGTAAGAGAAGATAGTGAAGAGGTAGAAGGAGGAAGAGAGAGATGACAGAATTTTTGAAATTTCTCGGGTATCTTGCGATAATGGCAGGCTCGACCTACCTTGTCAGGATGATACCGCTTGTATTCTTCCGAAAGAAGATAAAGAACCGCTTTATTCGCTCTTTTCTTCATTACATACCCTATTCGGTGCTTTCGGTAATGACCTTCCCGGCAATATTCTATTCCACGGGGTATCTTGCCTCTGCGATAATCGGCACTGTCGTTGCCGTGATTCTGGCGTTCTTCCGTCGCTCGCTTGTCACCGTTGCAGCTTGCGCTTCAGCAGCCGTTCTCATCTCCGAGCTTATAATTCCGCTTATTTAAGAGGCTAACGGAGTGTACTTTTGGAGCCCAAAAAGTCCCGTAGTCGCCCGTGAATAAATGCAAACATATCGAGGGGCGACATTCAAGCTTTTGCAAATTGGAGCCTTAATCCAATTTGCCGCCACAGCGGTATCAAAAGCTTGTAAAGCCGAGTACATCGACTTAATAAGAATTAGATTTACGAATTTTTTATTGAATTGCGTATTCAAAGAATCTCATTATTTGCTTTGCTCGTCGCTATAACAAAAATCTCATATCGGTTTTGTGAGAATTTTTAATTTTGTTAAAAATTCTCAGCAGTCGCCAACACTGTGTTAGCACAAATTTTACGGCGACTATGCGCGTCGCGACGGGATTTTGTGCTTTGTCAAATTTAAACAGTAAAAAACTTCGGCACGAGGGGGCGAGTGCCGTGGAAAGGGATAGTGAGGTTGTATGAATAAACAGCCCCTATAAAAATTCAAGGCGCACCGTCGGGTGTGCCTTTATACTATGTATTACTTTAGTTTTAATAAGTCGAATTGAAAAGCTATTTAATTGCTTTTTCGTCCTTTTTCCGGAAAAAGGACATATCTATTTCTATTCTATATCAATAATCATTGTTTCTTTGTGTAAATTTTACAAATAAAAAACCCGCCGAAACGGCGGGTTTTTTTATCATGCTAAGTTATTGGATAACCTTATCCAAATATTAGAGAATGGGAATGATGGGAGCGTCAAGATTTCCGCTGCCCTGACCATCTCCTACATAAGGACTAGTTGTAATAACATCGGTAATATCCAGTTTAACTATTTCGCATGTAGGGATTTCGTATCTCATATTACTCCTCCATACATAAACAAAGCATGACCGATTGCACTATTATTATATATCATTTAGAATATGTTGTCAATAGTTTTTTTAAAAGAAAATTCTAATTTTAAAAAAATTTACATTTTTCGTGCAAAGTTTGCTTTTTTATGTTATTTTTTTATTTTAATTTTGTGTATTTCAACAGCTTTTAATTCTCTGATGCCGCGACGGTTTTTCTCGGCTTTCTCGGATTTTTGCGACGAGTGCGGCGGCGAACTGCGCTCTTTTCGAGCGATTCGCGGAAATCTGCGAGCTTTTCCTCGCTTACGCGCTCCACCGTCATTTTTGCGCGCCAGGTATCATTAAAGTTGCGGTAAAGCTTCAGGGAAAGGAACATCTCACCGTCACTTTCACAGCCGTAATGGAAGGTATATCTCTGCCCTCTCGAATGAAGCGGCTTTGAGATAAGGCGCATTTTTCTTTTACAGATGGGACACACGGGAGATTTTACGATTTCATCGTCAAGCATCTCGCCAATAGTAACGTAACCGTCATCCCCCGCATCGGCATCGCCTATAACGCGCGAGTCGAGCGTATTTTCGTCATTCACCTTATAATTCTTTACACCCTCGGCAACATCGAGCTTCATAGCAACAAGGGCTGTAAAGTATGCGTCATTAAGTGCATCGTGTGCCGGGAGATTCATCGGAATCTCAAAATGCTCCATAGCATATTCAAGCGAGCGTTGCTTTTTCTCATCGTCTGTTTGCCTGTTGAAGATAAGCTGAAGGTCATAGGTCGAGTCAAGCCACTCGGTAGCAAGGTCATTTACAACAAAATTTTCTTTAAGCATCGGAACGTCATCGGGTCCCCAGGTGAGAAATGCAAAATCATCACCGCACCAGGCGCGGAAGCGCTCCGCCGCTTCGGGAAGCGGAGTTCCGAGGTCTATCTGCTCCTGCGAAATACCCGTAAGCTCTGACACGTGCTTATGTAGCTTTTTAAAATATTTCGGCTTAACGATAATCTGATAAGAGCCGCATATATTCATATTTTTATCAAGCTTGACCGCGCCTATCTGTATGACCTCACCGCGCAGGCGGCGAGAGAGTCGGCGCTGAACCGCAAGCGCCTTTTGGGCGTAAGCCTGATTCCATTCAAGGTCCAGGGTTATATAGTACATTTATTTTTCCTTCATTGTATCTATCTATATATTATCTGTTGAATTTTCCGCGATCCATTAAATTTTATCACAAAGAGAGAGAAATGTCAATATAAAATGATAATCAATAATCAATATGAATCAATAATTCTATCATAAGATAATTCTTGACATTCTAAATAAAATAGAGTATAATTACCTTATTAAAAATATTTGGAGAGTCAGATGGAAAACACAGAACGTATATCCGATATATTTGCATCGCAGGTTTTTAACGAAGATGTGATGCGCGAGAAGCTTCCAAAGGACGTTTACAAATCCCTTCTCAAGACCATAGCTATGGGCAAAGAGATTGATGCGGGAATTGCTGACGTTGTGGCAGGGGCTATGAAGGACTGGGCTATCGACCACGGTGCGACGCACTATACGCACTGGTTCCAGCCGCTTACCGGTGTTACAGCAGAGAAGCACGATGCTTTTCTCACCCCCGTGGGCTCAGGCAAGGCTATTATGGAATTTTCCGGCAAGGAGCTTATAAAGGGCGAATCGGATGCGTCGAGCTTTCCTTCGGGCGGCTTGCGCGCGACCTTTGAGGCGCGCGGATATACTGCGTGGGACCCTGCTTCTTACGCCTTCATAAAGGACGGCTCACTTTACATACCCACCGCGTTTTGCTCTTACACGGGCGAGGCGCTTGACACCAAAACTCCTCTTCTTCGCTCTATGGACGCGATAAGCGCCGAGGCGTTACGCATTCTCCGCTTTTTTGGTGATGATAAGACCGAGAGAGTTATTCCTACGGTTGGTGCAGAGCAGGAGTATTTCCTTATAGACGAGGCGCATTTCAAGGCGCGCCGCGACCTTTTCTACTGCGGAAGAACGCTTTTCGGTGCACCCGCGGTTAAAGGTCAGGAGATGGATGACCATTATTTCGGAACTATCCCTGCGAAGGTCGGTGCGTTTATGGCAGAGCTCGACCGCGAGCTTTGGAAGCTCGGAATCCCTTCAAAAACGAAGCATAACGAGGCAGCTCCCGCACAGCACGAGCTTGCGCCCATTTTCTCAAACACGAATATCGCGGTTGACCACAACCTGCTTATAATGGAATATATGAGAAGACTCGCACCAAAGCACGGTATGGCTTGCCTTCTTGCCGAGAAGCCCTTTGCCGGTGTGGCAGGCTCGGGTAAGCATAACAACTGGTCACTCGGAACAGACGGTGGAAAAAATCTTTTAAAGCCGGGCAAAAATCCTCGCGATAACAAGCTTTTCCTGCTTATGCTCGCGGCTGTTATTAAGGCGGTTGACGAATATCAGGATCTTCTCCGCGTTTCTGCCGCTACGGCAGGAAACGATTGCAGACTCGGTGGTGCGGAAGCTCCGCCTGCTATCATTTCGATATTCCTCGGTGACGAGCTTGACGAGATAATCGGCTCTATTGTTGACGGTCAAAGCTACTCAAAAAAGGACACTAAATATATGTCACTCGGCGTTGCTTCTATGCCTGCGATAAGGCGCGACAACACCGACAGAAACAGAACCTCGCCCTTTGCATTTACGGGCAACAAGTTCGAATTCAGAATGGTTGGCTCGTCACAAAATATTGCTCTTTCAAACATCGTTCTTAACACCGCTGTTGCAAACTCATTCTCGGAATTTGCCGACAGACTTGAGGGGGCTGTGGATTTCGACGCCGAGCTTGATGCACTTATTGCCGACACGCTTCGCGCGCACAGGCGCATACTCTTCTCGGGTAACTCCTACTCGAAGGAGTGGGAGGCAGAGGCTATCTCGCGCGGTCTTATGAATCTCAAAACCGCGCCCGAGGCTTACGCTCATTTTGATGACGAAAAGAACGTTGCACTCTTTACCAAGTTCGGTGTTATGAGCGCGACGGAGATGCACTCGCGCCGCGAGATATTCTTCGAGAATTACAGAAAGGTTAAGAACATCGAGGCAAAGACGATGCTTGAGATGACTATCCGCGACATAATTCCCGCAGTTTCGGCTTATATTAAGTCGCTCTCCGAGGGAGTTAACGCAAAAAGGCTCGTTTCAAAAACAATTAACGTGGATTGCGACCTTTCCTTGATAGACAAGCTCTCCGAGCTTCTTTCAAAGACCTACGATGCCTACACCGCCCTCGACAAGGCGGAGCGCAACGCCATAACCAAGCGCGACGAGCAGGCGGCGTTCTATTACAAAGACACCGTGAATCCCAAAATGGAGGCTCTGCGCCGCGTTGTTGACGAGATGGAAACACTCACAGCACGCGAATTCTGGCCGCTTCCTACCTACGGTGATATTACCTTCGGTATTTAATGACACAGACGCAGAGTTGTTGTTCTTTTTCCGGAAAAAGAACGAAAAAGCAATTAAATAGCTTTTCAATTCGACTTATTAAAACTAAAGCAATACATAGTAAAAGGCGCAACGAAAGTTGCGCCTTGGTTTTTTATATATTAGTATATTCAAAGAGTCTTATTCACAGCTTTGCACGGCACTCGCCCCCTCGTGCCGATATGGTTTGCTTTATCAAATATAAACTGTGCCATAGGCACATCATAACTTGGCGTAGCCAATCATAACTCTTTCAATTATTTTTATACTTATCGATTTCAAGCAAAATGCGATAAATCTGCTCTTGTTCCTCTTTCGTCTTTGTCGAAATAAATTCATAGCATTCAAGCGGAATATTTCGCATTCCATTCTCTTGAGCGCCAAGTTTCTCAAATAACTTTGACAACGAAATATTCAAAGCAAGAGAAATCTTTTCTATACTTTCAATTGTAGCGTTTTTCTCACCGCGTTCAATCTGACCAATGTACGTGGGATGACATCCTGAAAGCTCTGCAAGTTTTTCTTGACTCAAGCCCTTGTCTGTTCTGTAGTTTCTTATTCTCTGTCCCAAAGCCTTTGCAATATCACTCATACTTATCCTCAATGTTGTTTTTTGTTATATATAGTCTATAAATATTCAAACAATCTTTCTATAGACTATTGATATTCTTTACACATTGTGATATACTATAAATATTAATTATCATTTTTTTGCGCTTATAGTAGCGAAAGCAGGGCGAAAAATCATGGATATTTTTACAGTATCTCTATTCGGGCATCGAGAAATCGAGGACTTGCGACGATTAGACGAGCAACTTGCCCCAATTATAAAAGAGTTAATACGAACAAAATCCTACGTATCCTTTCTTATTGGACGCAACGGTGAGTTTGACGAATATGCAGCATCTGTTATCAAACGCGCACGAAAAGAGATCGAAAAAGCAAATAACGACATAACTTTGGTGCTTCCGTACACAGTAGCAGGGCTTGAATTTTATGAAAAATATTACGACAATATCAGCATTCCCGAAAGCGTGTATGGCGTACATCCAAAATCTGCAATCACAGTAAAAAATCAATGGATGATTGAGAGATCCAATCTTGTAATTGTTTATGTGGAGCGCAACAAAGGCGGTGCCTACACTGCTATGAAATACGCCCAAAAACAAAACAAGAATATTATCAATCTTTACGCAAAGAATGATTATTGATAAATGGGTAGGGATAGAGATATGTGCTTTTTCTGGAAAAAGCACCAAAAAGCAATTAAATAGCTTTTCAATTCGACATATTAAAAATTAGATTTACATAGCAAAGAGGCGCACCCGACGGTGCGCCTTGAATTTTTTATAAGGCTGTATATTCAAAGAATCTCATTATTTACTTTGCTCGTCGCTATAACAAAAATCTC
>CAYRJG010000021.1:17616-19703 GCA_964424525.1 uncultured Ruminococcus sp. | reverse complement strand
GATTATCTTATTGGTGCGGGATACGGTGTAGCAGATCCGTTTATGTGCCTTGCAGATTTTGATTCATATTTCTATACCTACAAAACCGCTATGAAGGATTATTCTAACCGCGATGAATGGGCTAAAAAATCTTTAATGAACACAGCCGCTTCCGGTGTTTTTGCTTCGGATAATAGCATTAAAAAATACGCTGAGGAGATTTGGCACGCAATGCCCGTAAATAAATCAAAATGACATTTTCAGAAAAAAATCTTGATTTTGCGCGAATTGATTATGTAAATGAATGCTTTGAACACGGAGCTGTGAAATACCTTCACAGCTCCGTGAATCGAAGCGGCACCGCTTATGAAATTGATGAAAAAATTATTCTTGAACTTTTATTGCCGGTTAATTTAGGTGCGCGGTGTGTTAAGGTTCATCTCTTGTCTGAAGATTTAAAAAATAATATTGCCACAATCGATGCTATATGGTCTTCGAAACAAGCGTTTTTTGATAATTATACCGTTAATATCCCGGCAGAATTTATTGCATCCGGACTTTATTTTTTCTATATTGAAATTTATGGTATATCACATTTTTTCGGTACAAAAGAAAAAGGTGGAATAAAATTTTCGAATAAACCGGGAGGTGAAAAATTTCAACTTTCGGTTTGTGATTTTAAATATCCGGTTGCTTCGGATAGATTTGGTGGAGTAATTTACCATATATTTGTTGATCGTTTTTCTAAAGGCGGAAAAGTACCAAAACGCCAAAATGCAATTTTGGTCAAGGATTGGAATGAGGATATTCCTGAATTTCCTGAATATCCCGGAGCATTTCTTAAGAATAATTACTTTTACGGTGGAACATTATATGGTATTATTGATAAACTGGATTATATCATTTCGCTCGGTGTTAATATCATTTATTTAAGTCCCATTT
This sequence comes from uncultured Ruminococcus sp., assembly GCA_964424525.1. Taxonomy (GTDB): domain Bacteria; phylum Bacillota; class Clostridia; order Oscillospirales; family CAG-272; genus UBA1740. Next base: position 18,782 of record CAYRJG010000021.1, on the reverse strand, counting down.
TTGAGGCATACTCCAATCATAAATACGACGTTGGTAATTACAATAAAATTGATGATATGTTTGGCGGAGAAGATGCACTTTTAGATTTAATCTCTGCCTGTAACGAAAAAGGAATTGCTATTGTGCTGGATGGTGTTTTTAACCATACGGGTGCTGACAGTGTTTATTTTAATAAATTCTCGACGTACAATACCATCGGTGCTTATCAATCCAAAGAATCACCCTTTTACAATTGGTATGATTTTCAAAATTATCCGGATAAATATACCGCTTGGTGGGGGATAGATATTCTTCCAAGAATAAATCCTAATATACAAAGTTGTTGTGATTTTTTTGCCGGTGAAAACGGAATTGTTGAAAAATATACATCTATGGGTATAAAAGGCTTTAGGCTTGATGTGGTTGATGAATTATCCGATGAATTTATAGCTTCAATCAGAAAGGCTCAAACGCGTCGAGGAAATAATACTTTTTTGTACGGCGAGGTTTGGGAAGATGCTTCAAATAAAATTGCTTATGATAAGAGAAAACAGTATTATCTTGGAGCAGAACTTGATGGAGTCATGAATTATCCTATTAGAACCGGTATTATTGATTACGTTCGTGATAAGAAAATTGAAAGTATAGAGTATGCAATTTTTGAAGTTTTATTCAATATGCCAAAGCGTATTCGTGATCTTACTATGAATTTGCTTGGCACGCATGATACAGAACGTATTCTTACCGTACTCGGAGGTGCTTCTTCGGATGGGAAAAGTAATGCAGAACTGCGCGATATAAGAATGTCTAAGGAAGCATATGAAATCGCAAAAAGACGCCTTATGATAGCTTATACCATTCTCGCAACAATACCCGGAATACCTACCGTGTTTTATGGTGATGAAGCAGGATTGGAAGGCTATTCGGATCCATTCAACAGAAGAACCTATCCTTGGGATAATGTAGATAATGATATATTTAATTTCTATCAAAGAATTGGTAAAATAAGATCTGAAAATAAATCATACAAAGAAGGCGATTTTCATGTATATGCTTTAAATAAAGATTGTTTCGTATTTTCTCGAAAGGATGAAAACAATTATTTGCTGACTGTAATTAATAATTCTTTCGAAGATATGAATATTGTGTTCGATTTAAAAACAACTGAATTAATTTCTGGCAGAAAG
>CAYRJG010000021.1:2908-17606 GCA_964424525.1 uncultured Ruminococcus sp. | reverse complement strand
GAAATTGGAGTCGGCTTCAATTTTCAAAGTTGATTTATTTACCACCTTTGAAATTTTATAAAAAATAAGTAGCGTTACTTTTTGTAACGCTGCTTATTTTGTTTGGTGAATAATCTTATTTAATTCTGTTATAAATACGTCTATTTCTTGCTTTGAGTTAAAATAGGATAGGCTGACACGCACCGTTCCACTATTATAGGTACCAAGTGTATTGTGTGCTAAGGGCGCACAGTGAAATCCTGCTCTTGTACAAATATTGTGTTGATTCAAATATGATGCCAATGTTTCCGGAGAATACTTTTCTGAAATAAACGAGATAACACCGTTAGCTCCGCCAATCACTTTTATTCCATCCATATCATATAACTTTTGCTTGCAATAATTCGTCAAATAGTCGATTTTTTCTTCTATACTATTTACCGAGTTTGATAATATGAATTTTACCCCCTCCGACAATGCAACTATTGATGGAGTTGGTAGTGTACCTGCTTCGTATTTTTCGGGCGATTCATTTGGCATATTTAATGATTTTGAATCGTGCCCACTTCCGCCTTCTAATAATGTAGCGTGCGGCAATTCGCATGGAAATATACATACACCGACACCCTGTATACCGAACAGAGCTTTGTGTCCGGGCATAGCAATTGCATCGCATTCATTTTTGTCAAGATCAATATTTTTGTGTCCGGCAGCTTGAGATGCATCTATTATCAACTTTAGATTGTGCTTTCTGCGGAGCGCAGAGAGTGCAAATAGGGGTATTTCGCGTCCATCTACATTTGATATAAGCGTTGAAACAATTGCTTTGGTATCCGGTCTGATATGCTTTTCTATTTCGAAAAAAACATTATCTACATCACTTTTAAATATTGAATATTCAATTCCATATTTTTCACATAATGAATGCACGGGCCTTAGAACAGAATTGTGTTCTACATCAGAAATAATCACATGGCATTTTTCGTGAATCAAAGTTTTTATTCCCAGGTTTAAGGCGTGGGTTGCGTTCATCGAAAAAACAATTCGCTCAGGCATGTTTAAATTAAATAACTGTGCAATATTTTCTCTTGCCTCGTATACCGCCTCAGCGGATTTTGTAGCTATTAAATGAGAACTTCTGCCCGGATTGCCGCATTCTTTTTTTAAATAGTGATTAAGACGTTTGTATACGCTTTTGGGTTTTATAAAAGTCGTTGCCGCGTTATCAAGATAGATCATGCTTTCTCCTGTTTGGATAATTATATTCGATCAGTTAAGTTTGTCTGCAATTATCAGTATTGCGAATAAAGATTATATTTTATATTTTCTTTTATAAGCTCATTAACAACAGTATAAAAAAATTCGGTAGGGAATTCTATTCCGTGCGTACATCCATCGCGAGCTTCTGAAGTGTCTACTTTTATAAGTCTGGATTGAATTTTCATACGTTGCAGGATTTTTTTTACCTTAATAGCGTTAGTAACAGAACCTACGGTAATCGTTGTCATATTCAATCATTTTTCTCCCTCCGTGCATATAGATATATGCATTAATATTTTATGCCAGACTCTTTTTTCTGTTTCATTTAAAAAACGTAGCAAAAATATAAAAAATACTAGACATTTTTTTTTTTTTATGATATACTATTTAAACAAAGAATAAAATAAAGGACAAATGGGATGGAAGAGATAAGAAATAATTTTATCCACGATATAATTGATGAAGATCTTGCGGAGAATCCGGAACTTAAGATTCACACAAGATTCCCTCCGGAGCCAAATGGATACCTTCATATTGGATCGGCTAAAGCTATATGGATAAATGCTATGACAGCGAAAAAATACGGAGGTCTTTTTAATCTTCGTTATGATGATACCAATCCATCTAAAGAAGATAATGAGTATGTTGAAAGCATTTATCGCGATCTTACCTGGCTTGGATGCGAACCGACAGGTGGTGTTTTCTATGGTTCGGACTATTTTGATAAATGCTATGAATACGCAGTAAAGCTAATCAAAGAAGGCAAAGCGTATGTATGCGATCTAAATGCAGAGCAAATGCGCGAGTATAGAGGAAATCTTACAGAGCCCGGAAAGAATAGTCCTTACCGCGACAGAAGCGTGGAAGAAAACCTCGATCTCTTTGAGAGAATGAAGAATGGCGAATTTGCAGACGGTGCAAAAACCCTTCGCGCGAAGATTGATATGACATCTCCCAATATGAACATGCGAGATCCTGCTATTTATAGAATATTGCACACCAGCCACCATAGACAGAAGGATAAATGGTGCATCTATCCCCTTTATGACTATGCGCATCCTATTCAGGATGCGATGGAGGGAATAACTCATTCGCTTTGTTCGATAGAATTTGAAAATCACCGTCCTCTTTATGAATGGGTGATTGATAATATCGGTTTTGAAGCTAAACCTAAGCAAAGAGAGTTTGCTCGCCTTAATGTGACTCATACGGTTATGTCAAAGAGATATCTTCGCAGACTTGTTGAAGATGGACTTGTTGACGGTTGGGATGATCCTAGAATGCCTACAATTTGCGGCCTTCGCAGACGAGGCTATACACCGGAGTCGATTTTTGATTTTGTATCTCGTGCAGGTGTGGCAAAGGCTTACAGCGTAGTTGATTATGAGCTTCTTGAACACTGTATAAGAGAAGAGCTCAATGATAAAGCCGAGAGAAGAATTGCTGTAATACATCCTATAAAGGTGGTAATAACCAACTATCCCGAGGATAAGACAGAGTTTTTCGAGGTTTCAAATAATCCGCAGCACGAAGAGTGCGGAGTAAGAAAAATACCTTTTACTCGCGAAATTTATATTGATGCTGACGATTTTGCAGAAGTACCCCCGCCTAAATTTTTCCGTATGAAGCCGGACGGAGAGGTTAGACTTATGGGCGCATACATCGTTAAGTGTAATGAAATCATCAAAAATGATGATGGTAGCGTGAAGGAAATTCATTGTACTGCCGATCTCGAAACAGGTAACGGAATGCCTGCTGATGGTCGTAAGGTTAAGGGAACTATTCATTGGCTATCATCAAAATATGCTCTTGATACCACGGTTAATTTGTACGATTTTCTTTTTGATATCGAAAATGTAGATGATATTCCTGAAGGAAAGACCTTTGACGATTATCTTAATAAAAATTCCGTTACTGTTATAAAGAATGCTAAAATTGAGCCTTCTCTTTCTGATGCAAAGGCTGATGATAAATTTCAGTTTGTAAGATGCGGATATTTCGTTAAGGATACAAAATACGAAAACGTATTTAACAGAATTGTTGGACTAAAGGATAGCTTTCCTAAAAACAATAAGTAAAAAAGGCGGAGTCGTTTATTGACATCAAGTCAAAAACGACTCCATTATTAATTATGAAATTAATAGATGACATTTTGTTTTATATTTCGGCACCCAAATGCGTTGGTTGTAAAACTCGCTTAGATCGTAATGACAAAGCATTGTGCAAGACCTGTTATGCTGAATATAAAAATGTTTTAGACAGAAATTGTTCTATATGTTCTAAAAAATTGAATCGCTGTACTTGCACTAATTTTTATATGGATTCGCACTATGTTCATAAAATGATTAAAGTGTATAGATATATTTTTAATGATGGTATTCAACCATCAAATTTTCTTATATATTCGCTTAAACGAGATAATCGAAAAGATGTTTTGGATTTTCTTGCGGATGAACTTGCTGATTCTATATCCTCAAATTTGCCTAATTATGAAAAATATATTTGTACCTCTGTTCCACGAAGACGTAGCGAGATAATAAAATATGGAATAGACCATGCAGAATTGTTGTCGCGTGCAGTAGCAAAAAGACTGAAAATCAAATACATAAAAACTTTGGTTTCTAACGCAAAGTATGCACAAAAGAAGGCAACAAGCAGAGATGCAAGATATAAAAATGCCAAATTCAAATTAAAAAGCGAAGCACTTGATTTGAAAGGGAAGGACGTAATTGTAGTTGATGATATAGTTACAACCGGAGCATCAATGGGAATGTCTGCCATGCTGTTAAAAAGCGCCGGTGCAGGCAAGATTATAGGTGCATCTATAGCTATTGCTTATAAAGATGCCTATACTCCGTTTGCGACCGGCGATAGGTTTTTTGTAAATAAATAGAAATATTAACGTATAAAGTTTGTTGAAGGCTTATATTCCATTTTGGGAGTCTCAATGCCTGCGTTCTGCGCGGCTTCTTTTGCCTTGAGGAGCCATGCCATATTTCTTGCAAGGTTTCTCATAGTGCGGAGTCCTTCTCCGTCTTGTTCGACCTCTTCGGCTAAGTTTCCGTGAACCTCGTTCCAGTATGTTGATGTGACAATCGGCATACATGATATTGCAAAATATCTGTTAAGCTGATCAAGTGTAGGCGTTGTTCCTGCTCTGCGCGCTGAAGCAACAGCGGCTGCGGGTTTGAACGCAAATGAATTTTTCTTCGAGCATTTGTCAGAGTAGAAAAGTCTGTCCATAAATGCGGTTAGTGAGCTGTTTGCTGCGGCATAATATACCGGTGAAGCAAATATGAATCCATCGGCATTTTCCGCTTTTTTTGAAAATTCATTTACCAAATCATCAATTACACATTTTCCGAGTTGTATGCAAGCCTTGCATCCGCGACAACCGGATATAGGATCCGTGCCAATATGAAATATCTCGCTATCAACACCGCATTCACTCAATGTATTTTGAATTTCAATAAGTGCACGATAAGAGCATCCGTTTTTGTGCGGACTTCCGTTTACAAGTAAAACTTTCATTTGATTTTCTCCGTTAATAATAGGGTAATATTAGTATATCAAATTTTCAAATAGTTTGCAACACAAAAAAATAAAAATGTGTTTATGCCCGTGCAAATTGCACGGGCATATTTTATAAGCATCAAATTCTGTATTTAATGTTTTTGTCCAGTGACATTCTGAAATCAATTTCATAAGGAGGCGGAAATTTATCAACAGCCTCATCCATAAGAGAATTTATAGTGCTTACATCAGTTGAATCAAGATTGCGCTCTGTGGCAAGTTTTCGTGCGTGAAATTCAAACCAAATATCAGTAAGCGGATTTTCACCCTCTCGAATGTCGTAATGTTCTTCTTTGAAGAAATTCTCTAAATAACCAAATTGATTAAGTTTGACAGCTGCAATAGCAGCATTTATGCGTACACGGTCAGCAGAGGTGCAATTTTGCGGTGCGGTAGAGAACAGATTCCAAACTGCTTCATAGTCACCAAGGTTATTCAAAAAATGCATATACTCGGAAAGAAGCGCGAAATCATCGAAAGCACCATCGCATTGAATGGCATTTTTGTAATATTCCTTGGCCTTGTCGATATTTTTGCAATTTTCCTCAAGAATCGCGAGATTTCTATAGACAAGATATGAAGGTTGCATTTTTATTGATTTTAACCATGCTTCACGTGCAATTGTTGTTCTATTTGCTTCGTCATCGTCACTATAAGAATCTTTAGCAAATGTATCAAGCCTTGTGCCTTCGTATATTGCCAAACCGTACTGCATAAGGCTATACCAATTAACTCCGTTTTCTTTGTTTAAGGAGCCTTCTATTATCCCAAGCCATTTATCTGAAACATTATAACTTGGAGTGTATTCTCGTGTATCTTCGCAAGGGAAAATACCATTTTCCAAAAGATATTTCCACGGTGCTTCGTGATGAGTCATTGAAAAAGAAGGGAAGCACATTGATTCCGGAACTTTTACCTCTTTATCATAAAGCGAAATTCTCAATTCTTCAAGTGCGCCGGCGCCTGAACCGATATGTATAATGTTCTTTTCGTTAATAGGTGTATCCGCAAGTATAGCAAGTTTTTTATCAAGCTTTAAAATGTCTTCTGATGAAAGTTGGTTATCTATCAAATTTCCGAGATAAGTACGGGCAGATTCGTAATCCTTTGAGTGAAGGATGGTAGGATCACCGTTTGCGCCGCCAAAACATTGTGTCCATTCAAATGCTTGATGTGCCGAAAGAATATAGTCGTGTAACTGCGATGGTGCTATGCCGGCCTGTATTTCTGCATAGTAGCCTTTGCCTTTTTCAGATAAAAACTCTTGCCAGTGTTTGCCTGAGAAATGATTGCCCCAACAGAAAAGTTTTTTACATGTAAGGGGTGGCGTAGAACGCTCGAATAATATAGTGCCGTTTTTATATGCGGCAGCTTCCCACGTGCAGGCATTTTTATTCTCAGCTTGTATAAAGTAATCAAATGCGCGTGTAGCCTGTGAAGGATACGATACATCAGCACCGGGCATCGCATCGATATCGGGAAGGGTTTCATAGTTCAGCGTATGTCCCGAAACAAAAGAAATAACTTTTGTTTCAGATGAAAGGATTCGAGTATATCCATCCTCGGGTACAGCAACATTACTCCACCAATATGTAGTTGTATTATCTTTGTATGGGTTTATCATTTTAACGTGTGTTATCAGATATTTAGAATTATCAGGCAAATGGAAATCAACCTGCCAAAAAATACTTTTTAGCTTTTCAAATTCGTAAATTCTAATAAAATCGTTTCCGTTTTCGTCGGTGAGTTTGGCGCAAAAGACATTATCACAGGTTGTGAACGTATGTCCAAACGCACCGATGTTCCATTCAATTCCGCCAGATAACCAAGCATTTCTTATTGCTAAATTGCAGGGCTGTATTACGCTGTTTTTCAGTACTAAATCAATTTTGTTCACTTTATCATAAAGTGAATGGAGCCTGCCACCAAACTCCGGGAGAAACTCGGCCTTTAAATATTCATTTTCAAGAATAATGCATTTCAATTTTAAAGGAACTCTTTTACGTGAATATCTGTCCTGCATTAAATAGGGCAGGGTTCGTTCATAAACACCAAGTCCTGCTTTGAGTTCATCGGGAAATGTAGGATCGCATTCAAAAGCCTTTGGTTTTCTTGTTCTGAATTTTGGAAGAGGATTTAATCCTTCAAGCGGTGCACCGGGAATTATAAGCGTTTTTTCTTGAATTTTCATTTTGAGAATTCCTTATGTGTATTTATAATTTTAATAATAATTAGTTACAGTTAACAAAGGAAAAGGTCTTTATCTCGTGATTTAAGTATTTAAATTGTTTATATTGCAAGAAATAAGTTGATATGGAATTTCGGATGCAACCGACATAACATATTTTTCGTTATTATAAAAATAAAATTCCGATTGAACGGTATGCGTATATGTATTGATTGATTTCGGTACAAAGTAGTGTGAATCAGAAGATTTGAATATTGCTTCTTTTTGTGTCCATTTCATGATTAAATAATTGTTTTTTTTATCATCTGTTAAAGAAATGTATTCTTCAAATTCAAATTCGTTAAACACTCTGGATGGGAACTTTTTTGAAATAGGTGCTGATATTTTTTCAATATCAATGCCAATTTTTGCATTTGAAATGGCAACAGCAACAAAATTGTCGGTATGAGTAATTGAAAAATCAAATGAATCGGTAGACCATTTTCCGTACTTGTTTTTTGAAAAATTGTAATCCTCAATTTTTTTGTGTAAAGTATGATTGATGGCGTGTTCAAGCAATTTCCAAGACCAATATTTTTGGAGTTTTATACTTAAATTCTTTGCGTTTAGTACCTCTGAATTTCTACTTTCGGGATAAAGCATTTTGCCTCCGCAAAGCGAAGGCAAAATGCTCATATATACTCGATTAAAAGATGGGGTTTCATTCATTATGCGAGATTAGCAAGGATATCGTTAACCCAGTTCTTAACAGTATCCATTTCTTCAGCAGAAACACTCTTAAGAAACTTGAAGGGAAGACCACCGTTAATGTGAAGGATTTTGTCTTCCATGACGTTTGAATTGTTAGTCTTTGCCATTTCAACAATTTTTGCTGCGTTTTCGGGAGTTCCGTCGATAATAAACGCAACGTTAGTAGCTACGCTCTTCTTGATTGATCTAACGAATCTCTGGAAACCATCGGGCATATTGGGTTTTGCAGTAGCAACGATAATGATAAGTCTTTCGCCGTCGCAGGGGTAAGCGGGCATAATAGTGTCGGTTGCTTTGTCTGCGGAGATAAGCTTGGTTACCTCGTCAGCTATTGCAATAAGTTTACCTTTGCTGGTATGTGTAAGAACACGCATTCTCATGATTAAATCGTCCTCCGATAAAATTAATTATATTTAATTATAACACAGTTTTATCTAAAATACAATAGATTTTTTAATGGAATTCAAAAATTTAACCAATTTCTCAAAACTTGACAAAGAAAGTGATATATAGTATAATAAGAGGAAGTAAACATTAAGTTTTTTAATGGGTGAAATCAATAACGAAATTAACAATAGATTCTAAAGCAGGGAAAAGAGGATGCGAATATTCTATTAAGAAAGGTGAAATAAGCGTTCAAAATTATTTTATCACAGAACAATTAATATGATTGATAATAAATGCTTTGAAAAAATATCATTCAACGAATTGAAAAAGCATAAAACACAAATATGGCACTCATGGTGTTGAAGCATAGGGACGCAGTTGAAATTTCTGCCGTGGGGCAGATCGAGTTTTTTAATCTGTATTTTTATGCCAGTATAAAAGAGCAATAAAAGAACCTAAACCTATGAGCAATTATACAAAATTACGATTCTTGTGTAAAGCTGTCAAGCGGTTCGCGACCTAGTACAATGTGAAGGTAGGGGCACAAAGTACACAGAGCGATTGCACAAAATCTTTATTTTGTAAGCCCTGTGGGGCGGTTAATTGCGGTGCTCGGTCATACGCACAAAATTTCCGAAACCTCTTGACAATCATCCAGAGATATGTTAAGATGTGAATAGGACTTATACCGATTAGGTAAAGACACAAGCTGACAACCACCGTTCGGAGGTGCTGTTAACCATGCTCCTATCACTTGCGGGGTGATGTTGAGGGTGCTTGTGTTACCGCTGGAAGAGAAGCTAAAAAAGCTTCTCTTTTTCTTTTTTGCTCTAGTGAGGCAGCCTCATCCCAATCGGGTAAGTTCCTGCCCGCGCGGCGAGCGCACTTCTTGCCTCCGCAGAGGCGAAAGTCTTCTCTCCGCAGAGAGTGAGGGCGGTGAGCGTCTTACCGTTTAGGGCTCGCAAGCCAAAAATTTCGCGCAGGGCGAGCGCGCGAGGTCTGGGCGAGATTTCTAAACGGGTGCAGACGCCACCGCCCGAGAAGGCGAGCGTAGTGAGCCGGGAAGAAAGGAAAGCGAGGGGACGGGGGCGGACAAGACCGCCCCAGCCGCCGAAGGGGCGCGGAAGCCCCGAAAAGCGAGTCGAGGCGTTCAGCCAAGCGAGCCTTTGATTGTCCTAAAAACGCAGCTGCTCAATGGGGGTGTACTACGACCCCCCATTGAGTGACTTGTGACAAGTGACGAATTGAAAGGAATTTTAACAAAAAATGGAAGAAAAACAGAAGAAAAAAGAGATTAAAAAAAGGGAGTGGACATTTGTAATTTATCCCGATAGCGCGCCCGAAGATTGGCGCGATATCATCCGACAGCGCGGCATTACAGCCGCCGCAAGTCCTTTGCATGATAGGGATATAAACGCAGACGGTACGCCCAAAAAACCGCATCATCACATCATTGTAGTTTATGACGGTCCTACAACATTTAGCAACGTGACAGCACTCTCGCAAGGCGAATTGCATGGTACAATACCGAAAGTTTTAGACAGTCCGCGAGGAATGTATACCTACTTTACTCATGAGGACAACCCCGAAAAAGCGCAATATGAAAAGAAGGATATAGAACATTTCAACGGTTTCAACATCACCGATTTGTGTATGCTCAAATCAAGTGAAATTCAGGAAATTAAGGAGCGCGTTCTTGATTTCATTGACGATAACGATATCTTTGAATATGCCGATTTGGTGAGATATTTGCGACTAGCCGGAATGAGAGATGAGCTTCAAGTGTCAATGGAATCAACCTTTTTCTTTGACAAATATATCACATCAAGGCGTAATTCTTACAGTCGACTCAACGATAAAGTGGACAATAAACGCAAGGAGTGTACTGTCACCTAACGCGTGACTTTTTACATTTTTGGTTTGTAAAATTGAAAAGCAGATTTGTTGATGAAAGTGAGATAAAAAAGCTTCGTGCGGTTAGCAGAGAAGAGGCATTTTTGCCGCTTCTCGTTTCTCTCGAAACCGGATTGCGAATCGGTGATGTAGTGGCTTTGCAAGTCAAGGATCTAAAGCCAGACGGCTTGCATTATGTAGCGAAAAAAACGAAAAAAAGCGGAGTCACGCAGATCTCCGCGAGCACTCGCAGAAGATTGCCCAAAAAGGGAAAATGGCTTTTCCCGTCACCGTATAAAAGAGGCGAGCACATCACCCGTCAAGCTGTTTGGGCTCGAATAAAAACAGCCGGGAAAAAGGCAGGGCTTGACCTTGATGGGCTCTCGCCTCACGCCATGCGAAAAGCATTCGCGGTTGAGCTTTATCGAAAAAAAGGCTTCAAAGCAGTTCAAGAAGCTTTGCAACACAACTATGCTTCGACAACGGAAATATACACTTTTGCCGATTGGAATACGGGAGAAAACGCAAATTTACCGCTGAAAAGGAGAGATTTGCAACTTATCGTTAAAATGGTGCTTGAAGCAATAGGGAAGAGTTTAGAGTAAAAAAAGAGGGAATTACCCCTCTTTTAGAGCTTTGATTAATTCGGCGGTCGCTTCTTCAGTGCTCAAGTCGAGCGTGAGAATGTTGGGCATCCATCGGCGGTTGTAAATCGCATAAGATCGAGCAAGCATGTAGTTTAGTGCCGCACGGTAGCCGAGGGTAAAATCGAGGTTAATTCGTTCAGGCGGTGTGTTCTGTAGTCTAAGTGCTTGGTCGAATGCTTCTTCCTCGATTATGTTGACGAGCTGGCGGAATGGTGAATACTTCATGATGAAGCTCCTTTCGTTTTTTAGGCGAGGGAACTGTTTGTCAAGGGCGGTGCAACCGCTTGTGTAACCCTTGACGAACAGTTATAATTAAAAGTGACGAATGAGCGAAATGGAATACAGTTCGATAATCTCGAAACTAACTTTGCGAATGTTGCTCAATATCGAATTGTGTCTTGAAAGCGGCAGAGAAGTTGTGATACAATGTTTTAAGGACAAATCAAAAGCTTCTCTAAACCTATGAGCAATTATACAAAATTAAAATTTTGTATAATTGAGGGAAAGAAAAAAAGCAAAAATAAGCTGATTTGACCTATTTTGCTTATTTTAGCTTATTTTTGCTTATAATCCCATATTAATCCATTATTTGCTTAAATTTTTGATTTTATTTAATTTAAAAAATAATTTAATCCAGCTATAAATTAATTTTTTAAATTTAATTATTTATTAACTAATCCCTTAATTTAATAAACAATTAAAAATAATTACAAAATGTTTGAATTTAAAAGCATTTTTAAATGCGACAAAAAACGGGGCAGAATGAACTTTTGGAAAAATGCACTTATCAATTATCATTAGTAAATTCATTGGTAATGTGAAAGGAATTCATTGGCATTGTAAAAGGGGATAACAAAATATAGGGAAGATTATTTTGTTTTGATTCTTCCCTGTTTCTTTATCATATATTTTTTCTTTGTTGCTTCCCCGCCTCTTAAATGTCGCTCCGATTTATTGAAATCCAATATTTTTTTAACTTTTGAATACATAGTTGCATTAATGTATTTTAATCTAACGGATAGATCTTTATGTACTGTACTCTTGCTTATTCCGAATTTTGCAGCGCAATTTCTGACAGTTGCACCGGTTTCGATTACATATTCTGCTAATATTTCGGCTCGTTCTTTCCCTTTTTTGATAATCATGTTATAAACCTACCGATCTGAGTGCTTTATTTAATCTTTATATAATTATATGAAAGGCGTTTAGTTTTAATGATAAAAGAAGATGTTAAATTTGAAAAGTCGTGTATTTTTGAAGGCATGACATCAATTCGTTCAATTATAAAATCAATCGATTTGAAAATTAGTGACAGGAAAATTACTGAAATTTTATATGATGCATCTAAGATTAAAAAAATCTCTAAAGAGATAGTATATTTAAAGGCGGTATCTGAAAAATATGGTTTTTGGGTTAGGGAAGCTTCGACTTTTGAAATCGATAAATTGACGCTTGGAACTTCTCATGGTGGTATAATTGCAATAACTGAGGAGCGTACAATTCCCTGCCTTTCTATTGATAGTGATATTGATAATAATGGCTTTTATTGTATGATACAAGGCATCGAAGACCCCTATAATTTTGGTTATTCACTTAGATCATTGTATGCTTGTGGATGTAGTGGAATTATACTAACGGTGCGAAATTGGATGAGCGCGGCAGGTGTTGTTGCCCGTAGTTCCGCGGGTGCTTCCGAGCTTTTTAAAATGTATACATCTGACCCCTTAGAGGCTGTTAAAATTTTTAAAAACAAAGGTTATTCTATTGTATGTGCACACGAAAAAACCAATAATGTGCTCGGAAAATGTGCACTCAAGTTACCGCTTTTTTTGATTGTTGGTGGTGAAAAACGTGGAATATCGCAAGCGCTTATTGACCAAACCGATATTTTGGTAAAAATAAATTATGCGCGAGAATTTAAAGCTTCGCTTTCGGCGGCATCTGCGGCAACTATATTTGCTTATGAGGTTGCAAGACAAAATTTTTAAAATAAAAAGTCCGATTCGAATCGGACTTTTTATTTATTCTGCTTAATTATAAATGTTGATTTGTTTAATTAATTACATCCACAACCGCCATTTTTTGTGTTGTTTTCTCTGCTTTGAAGCATTGGAGATGTAGTTTTAAATTCATTTACCGGAAACGCCATGCTTCTGAATAAAGCGCAAGGATTTTCATCATTTGTTGCAGGGGTGCATTCCTTATCCGGAACGCTGTAATCGCTTGCTTGTATTAAAAGCTGCGCGGGACGAACTATTCTTATTACCGAAAATATACCGAATGAAACGTATAATTTTGCGCCCGAAGAATTGGTTGTTATCTCTCCGTCTAAACAACAACAAATCGGTTCCGGGATTTCACAGCAGTCGTTGCAACAGGTGTTGCATCCACATCCGCAATCCGAAACCTTGTGGCCAAGTATTATTGGTTCTACGGTTTCTACAATAGCAGTTGGGGAATTATCGCTTACCGTATCGAGATTACCGATATTGCAGAAATTATTTTCCGGACTGGAGGAATAGGAAACAAGATTCCCTTCTCCGCCATAAAGAATTACTTCTTTTTCGAGAACTGCTATTCCGCAAAATGATTGATTGCGTCCTATTCCGACACATCCTTCACCTTCGATTTTAATGTAATATCTAACGGTTACTCTGTAAAATCCGCGATTAAAAGCTACAGGATCGACCCCTACGAAAGCCCAAATGAGCTTGCCGCACTTTAATCTTATATTACTTGAGCTATTAATTATCTCTTCGCCTGCATCGGTAAGGTATACTCGTGTGTCCTCAAAACAATCTCTATCGCGACAGCAATCAAGAACTCGTTTAGTATCTATACAAACAGTTCCGCGTCCATCAAAAGAGAGCGCATTACTATTACAGGAATTTCTATTATCTTGCATTATTTTTCTCCTGGCTTATATTGCTTATGATAAAATGACTCTTTGGGGAAAACTTACTCTTCCCTGCTATTATTCTATGATTAATTTTATAATTGTTTACTATGTATAAAAATAAATGCTCGCCATCTAAAAAGATGGCGAGCATTTATTTTTATATATTCAATTATGCATAAGCCTTTATTGCAGCGGGACACTCATCAACAGCTATAGAAGCAGTCATAATGATGTTTACATCCTTTGCAAATAATTCAAGTTTTTTGAGCATAGCCTCAAATCCGGCAACGTCATCTCCGCAGATTTTAAGACCTGAATCTACGAAAACGTCAGTGATATCGCTATTTGAAGCAAGTACACCGGCAATAAAACCATAAAGTGTATCCGCTGTTGTTATTGCGTAATCGTCAGTGTCGATAAGTCTTGCCTTATATGTAATATCGTGAGTGAGCTTATCACCCTTTTCGATGCATACTACTGAACCATTGGATGCTGCGGTAGCGTTATTAACTAACTCAATAAGAGCCTTGGTTTTTCCTGAACCCTTGCCGCCGATAAATAATTTAATCATGTTGTAATCCTCCTGCATTTTCTAAAGTAAAATAAAAATTATATTTTACACTTATATTTTACACTATATAAACAAAAAATGCAATACTTTTTTTACTAATTTATTTGACTTTTACATTTTTTTTGGAAACTTTAGTTAGAGCCTATTCTCTTTTCAAGCTCTGACTTCATTTCTTCATATCCGGGCTTTCCTAAAAGCGCAAACATATTCTTTTTATATGCTTCAACACCGGGCTGATTGAAAGGATTTACACCAAGCATATATCCGGAAACCGCACATGCAAGCTCAAAGAAATATACAAGGTATCCAAAGGAATATGCGCTTCTATCTTCAAGCTCGAGAAGTATATTGGGAACACCGCCATCATTGTGAGCAATAAGAGTAGCAAGCATAGCAGTCTTATTTACGTAATCGAGATCCTTACCGGAGATGAAATTGAGTCCATCTACGTTTGCCGGATCTTCAGGAATTATGAACTTTGCACCGGGATTTTTTACGCTGATAACCGTTTCAAATACGTTACGTTGACCATCTTGGATATACTGACCGAG
>CAYRJG010000021.1:0-2898 GCA_964424525.1 uncultured Ruminococcus sp. | reverse complement strand
GTGAGTGAAGGTCGGTTGAGAAAATAACGGATGCAGGAAAGATTCCTTTATGGTCCTTGCCTTCGCTTTCACCGTAAAGCTGCTTCCACCATTCGCTCATCATAAGCATATAGGGCTCGTATCCAACGAGGATTTCTGTGCATTTTCCTTGTCTTAAAAGTGCATTTCTGAGTACAGCATATTCTATGACTTCGCTCTTTGAATTGTTTACATCGGTATATGCAATTCTTGAATCCTGTGCGCCTTTCATCATAGCATCGATATCGATTCCGGCTACTGCGATCGGAAGAAGACCGACTGCGGTGAGAACGGAATATCTTCCGCCAACATCATCGGGAACTACAAAAGTTTCATATCCTGCCTCGTCAGAAAAATGCTTCAAAGTGCCGCGTTCTTTGTCTGTTGTCACAAAAATTCTGTCTTTAGCACCGTTGACTCCGTATTTCTTTAAAAGAAGTTCTTTAAAAACTCTGAAAGCAACCGCAGGTTCGGTAGTTGTTCCTGATTTTGAAATTACGTTGACACAGATATCTTTACCTTCAAGAATCGAAAGAAGCTCGGTAAGAGCTGTTGTGGATATGTTATTGCCTGCAAAATAAATTTCAGGTGTATCCTTTTTTAAAGAATTATAAAGAGGGCTATTTATAAATTCAATAGCTGCACGAGCACCGAGATATGATCCGCCTATGCCAATAACAACGAGAGCATCACAGCTTTTCTGAATTTTTTTAGCTGCTAATTTTATTCTGCTGAATTCTTCCTTGTCATAGTTGACGGGAAGATCAACCCAACCAAGAAAATCGCTTCCCTCGCCATTTTTTGTAAGAGTTGTTTCAAGGGCTTTTTTTGCTTCTGAAACCAAGCTTTTCTTTTCTTCTTCTGATACAAAGCTCTTAATGTAATTTTGATTGATTTTTAATGACATAACATCCTCCAATTTAATTTTCTTTTTGCTTTTATATTATTTTACCATAAATATATTCATTTTTCAATAGTACTTTTTGTCGAAAATAAAAAATTATTATGTTGCTGCTCCTGTTAAGGTTGTTCGTACTATTCTTTTGAAAATTTCCGGTAGATTTAATTTATCAATATCAGTTTTTATAAAAAGCTCACATTCGCCTATTTTCTTGCCTGAAATTTCAAATCTGATTTTTCCGATAGCTTCATTTTTGGATATTGGTGCAGATATGTAATCGGGAATTTCGTATACAAGAGAAACAGACTTGATATCCGATTTATTTATAACTGAATGAAAAGGTTTAGAATATACTGTAATTTCATCTACCGTTCCACCGCGCACGGGAATATT
The DNA here is from genome assembly GCA_964424525.1 of uncultured Ruminococcus sp. GTDB lineage: Bacteria > Bacillota > Clostridia > Oscillospirales > CAG-272 > UBA1740. Next base: position 1,586 of record CAYRJG010000021.1, on the reverse strand, counting down.
ACCGATTGCGTTTTCGCCTTGGTCATAAAGTGCGTAATTTGAAAAGCCAAAATCAAGCAATTGTCGTGCGCCTTCATTTCGGATATCCCTGCTTTCGGCTCCCATTATAACTGCAATTAACTGCATATTGCCACGTTTAGCAGTTGCACTTATGCAGAATCCGGCTTTATCGGTAAAACCGGTTTTTAGTCCATTACAGCCATCGTAAAATCTAACCAGGCGATTGGTGTTTGTGAGAATAAATTCTCCGTTTCGAATACTGTCTTGCCACAGTGAGCTATATTTGGTAATCAGCTCATACTTTAAGAGTTCACGGGACATTTTTGCTATATCCAATGCGCTTGTTACGTGGTTTTTAGTTTCATCATCCAACCCTGTTGCATTTTCAAAATGAGTGGCAGTCATGCCAAGAGCTTCCGCTTTTTGATTCATAGCCTTAACAAATGCATCTTCGCTGCCGCAAATTGTTTCAGCCAATGCTACTGCGGCATCATTTGCACTTGCAATTACAGTACATTTTATCAGTTCCTCGACGGTCATGCGCTCGCCTTCCTTTAAATATACTTGGCTACCTCCCATTGAAGAGGCACGTGAGCTTATACTAACGCTGTCATTTGTAGATAGAGAGCCGTTTTCTATTGCTTCCATAACTAATAAAAGCGTCATAATCTTTGTGACCGAAGCGGGTGATTCAGCATAACTGTCATTTTGAGAATAAAGCACTGTTCCTGTTTCCGCTTCCATTAAAACAGCGGATTTAGCGTTTATCGATATATCCGCGGGTGCTATTTGATAATTTTTTGATGATGTTTTGCTCTCGTTATATGCATAAGAATGTATTGCAATATTAAATGATAAAATAAAAAGAAGCAAAAAAGTAATAGTTTTTTTCATTTTTTCCTCCAAATACTTTTATGCTTCATTTATATTAAGTTTTAAGTAATTATATGCTTAATTTATTTTTATATTGTTCTTCTGTTATAGCATATATTTCTATATCGCGATATTCTCCTTTTGCAAGAACGCGTTCTTTTTGAATTCCTTCAAAGCTCATACCGCATTTTTCCGCAACACGCTTACTTGAAGAATTTCCTGTCATAAAATGCACTTCAATTCTGTGAAGATTTAATTTATTAAATCCGAAGTCCAAAACAGCTTCAGCGGCTTCACCTGCAATTCCCATTCCCCAATATTTTTGATTTAGCACATAGCCGATTTCGGCTGTATTATTTGTTATATCAAAGGATGTAAAGCCGCAAGTTCCAATCATTTTTTCGGATGATTTTAAAGTAATTGCCCAATCATAAAAATTAAGTTTTTTGTAATGACGTTCAATGTTTTTAAGATATTGTGCAGAATAATCAATGTTGATATGGGGACTCCATAGCAAGTATTTTGAAACATCAGGATTCGATGCGTATTCAAATACGTCATTTAGGTCTTTTTTTAGAATTTTTCTCAAAATCAGCCGTTGTGTTTGGATTATAGGTATTTTTGAAAATATTTTAATGTCGGTATAATTCATATTTATTTCCCTTTTTGAAATTACAAGAAAATTATACCAAATTATATTTAATATTTCAATA
>CAYRJG010000020.1:0-20361 GCA_964424525.1 uncultured Ruminococcus sp. | reverse complement strand
TCACCCATTACCATAGCCTGAACGGTACGGGTTCTGCCGCGAGTCTGATCCCAATACAAGAAATGATTACAATTGGATCCACGGCATTAACTATCCCAATGCGGCACCTGCCGATTCTTTTATTTCAGCGAGCCTACGCTCTTTGTGCGCAGCGGAAATAACGAATTGAATCAGTACGAAAACCGCACACATTATAAATCCGACCATCACAATGGCAGGAACGTATGTTCCGAATATATCGTAGCACAGATTCATCACGGGGGCACCTATAGCATATCCCGCAACGTTTACCGAAACGAAAATTCCCAGCACGTTTGCATACGAAAGCTCGCCGAAAAGATCGGTAGCATAGAGAGGAAGCATAATCGTTTCGAGAGGAAGTGCAAACTGACAAAGTATAACGTATATTACAGCAAGCACCATGCCGGCACTGCCTGTGCCTGTCAGCGAGAGAACAAATGAGGATATTATGGCAACGATCATACAAAAGCTTGAAACCACGCGAATACCGAATTTGTCATAAACGAATCCGACAAGAAATTTTGACGTGGCAAGCAGCAGCGATCCAAACGAGAGCATACTCTTCACCGCTGTATAATCAATTCCAACATCTTTAAAGTGCATTGCAACAATACCGTTTATGCCTTGAAGACAGAATCCCGATAAGAAAATGCAGATTAGTGCCCCCCAGAAGTAAGGCTTGCGCAGTGTTGAGGAAAAAGGAATACCACTCCATTCACTGCCTCTTGTTTTTGCCTTTAATTTGGTTTTCGATGATTCTTTCTCGGATTTATCCTTGGCTTTTGGCTCATTTCTGAAGAACAGTAAAAGTATAAATGCCGTTACAGCAAGAACTGCAGCGATGACTATGTATGCCATGCGATAGCTTCCCGTAACCTCGGGATTTATAAATAAGCCTGCTACTTGAATCGCTATCGCGCCTCCGATACCGTTGGAGGCTAGAATAATCCCCATTATAGTACCTTTGTTTTCGGAATACCAAATGTCAACTACATAGCCAACCATGGTGGTTGTAGTCCATGAAAAGCCAACACCCATCAATAAACCCGCAACGTAAAGCACCCAAAGACTGTTTGCAAAAGAGAAAAGCAACATTGATGAAATCAAAGAGATAAATCCGGCAATTATCAAAAGCTTTGGCTTGAATTTTGCGATAAGGTATCCAAAAAAGAGATTTACTATCGCGGTGCCGATATAGCGCATGCTTTCGTATATTGATACGAGGCTTCTTTCCACTCCGAGAGCCTTTGCAATTTCGTCGGGAAAGAGTGATTTCGTTGAGCTGACAAACCCCAAAGAAACCATTACCATAAGAATACAAAGTCCAATTATTACCCATTTGTAATCAAATTTTCTTTTCATCGTATAACACCTCGAATTTTGAACCGAGCTCCAGAAATCTGTTAATCCCATTATGACATATGCGCAAAATAATCATTTGCGGAAGTCATTTGATATTACTCTCCGATTACCATTACCTGAACGGTACGGGTTCTGCCGCGAGTCTGATCCCAATCTATAAAATGAATTCTGCCGAACTCGCCGAGATCAAGCTCACCGTTCTCAACCACGATTGTTACGTTTCTTCCTATAATTGAAGAGCGAAGATGCGCATCGGTATTGTGACATCCGAAATTATCCTCACCGTGCTCCTCCGCAAAATCAAGAGCCTTCTTTCCGGGGTGAAGATACTGCCCCTCATGGCGGCAGGTGGGTATCCAATTTTCAAATACATTAACAAGGTCCTGCTGAAGGGTTTCAAGACCGGTCATCGACATATCGAAGGCACATTCCTGAGTAATTACCGAGCAGGTCGTGTGGTGAGAATATACTACCACTATTCCGTCCTTTATTTTCTTTTTTGCGGCTATTTCCTTTACCTTTTCGGTTATATCGTGGAAGCTGACCGCGCGATGTCTTGATTCAAGCTTGAAGGATTCTCTGTATACCATTAGTTTATCTCCTTATCCGTTGATTTTCTTAAGGTCGTCTGCTGCTCTGCGTGTTGCGGCAATCATTTCGTCTATCATAGCGATAGGATCCTTGGCATTAACTATGCCCGATGCGGCACCTGCCGCTTCGCTTCCAGCCATAATAAACTCATACACCTGCTCACCGTTTGTGATTCCTGCAGCCTGCTCTACCATAATATCGGGGTAAATCTCCTTTATAACTCTTATGGAATCCTTAACGTAATCCATAGGAGAAACACCGTTACCTCCGCCGATTATTTCGGAGGGCTCGGGATTAATGATATCGGGATGAAGCTGTGCTATTGCCTTTGCCTCGGCAAGAGTATCCGCGCAGGCAAATACGAGAAAATCAAGCTCACGAGCTCTGTCAATAGTAGCCTTCATCTGCGGAAGACTCATAGGCTTTTCACAATGGTTGATAACAACGCCCTTTGCACCTGCTGCCTTCAGAGCCTCGGGAAGGATATCTGCCATTCCGCGCCCCGGACGAAGGGTATCCATATAGGGTGCAAGAACTATTAAGTGCTTGGTATTCTCGCACACCCTGCGTATTTCAACTGCCGGGCAAATGAAAAGAACATCAATATCGTACTTTTCTGCCGCACGGTCTGCGGCAATAGCATATTCAAGCACCTTGTCACCGTAAATATAATTTTTTGTTCCTATCTCAAAATAAGGAACTCTTATCTTCTGCTTCATTATTTTCTCCTTTTTTGCTTAATAAGATGCGCCAAGCGCTCTCGCTGTGTTTTTATATTTTTCAAATATAGGTCGATATATTTCTGTCATACGGGCATCCGGCAAAAGAACTCTTTCATCAACAGAAAACAGGGCGTACCCCTCTGCTGCCGAGGAATATATACCCGAGCCGACACCTGCCAATACCGCCGCACCTACGCATCCAAGATCTGCCACATCCGGAATCATAACCGGAAGCCCGGATACATCGGCTAAGAATTTACACCACACAGGACTGCGCGATGCACCGCCCGTAAGCTTGATCCCTTCTTTTGAGGGCTTGGTTTTAAAGCCTTCCATCATCCAGAGAATCTGAAAAACGACTCCCTCCATCACCGCTCTTGCTAAGTGATAGCGGTTATGTGAAAGATCCATGCCAACGAAAGCCGCCTTGGTAAAGCCGTCTTTTTCTCCGTAGATTCCTCTGAAAGGAAAGAAAAACAATCCATCCTCGCATGCGCGAAGGTCTGCTGTGAGGGAGTCAAGGGTTTTATAGTCTATGGGCTCATCCGTGTCACTTCTACGCGCCACATTATTCCTAAGCCATTCAAGACAAACGCCTCCTGTTGATAAAGAGCGAAGCGTTCCGAAAAGTCCGTCAACGGCAGATACCGACTGTGCAAAACCCGAATCAAAATCGAACTCTTTTCCGAGAGCTGTGACAACCCAGCAGGTTCCCGAGCCTATAATGATATCCCCGGGATTTGTCGCACCTGCCCCAAGGGACACTGCGTACTGATCATGCGCTCCCGAGACCAAAACCGTTTTTTCCGAGAGTCCCAGCTCTTTTGCGGCTTGAGCGGTAAGATTTCCTATTACCTCACCCGAGGGAACAAACTCTGCCAGATATTCTCTCTTTATTCCCGCAAAGTCAATAAGCTCTTCATCGTATTTTTTGTTTGATATGTCGCAAAACTCATCAATTCCGGCATTTGAAAAATCCGTTGCCGCCCTACCTGTCATTTTAAGCGAAATATAACTCGGAACGGTAAGAACTCTACTCACCTTCTCGAACAGCTGCGGATAATTATCCTTTATATATCGCACGGCAAGCAACGGCCGTCCTTTGCCAAGTTTCCATCCCGTCTTAAGATATAGGCTTTTTTCATCTCCGACCTCGCGAAGATATTTTTCTCTCTCGACTTCAAATCTTGAATCGTTCCAAACTATTGCGGGGCAAAGCGGAGCACCCGCCCCATCGGTAAGAACAACGGTGCCGCCCTGCGTGGAAAGAGAGATTGCGACGATATCGTCGGTAATAGCTCTTTCCGATACGGCCTCGCGCACTGTTTCACACACAGCACGCCACCAGTCATCGGCATTCTGCTCGGAGGCTCCTATGGTTGGATTGGAGAGAGGATATGAACGATATGCATGAGCTATCCGCTCTCCTTTTTCCGAAAACAGTATAGTTTTGGTTCCGGTCGTTCCAACGTCTATTCCAAGAACATATTTCATCGGGATACCGTCTCTTTCATATGTAATCTGTTTTTGCCTTCCCATAAGAGAATCGAACGCGCAAGTCCTACTAAACCTTATAAGTTCGACTCTCTTGTGTGTACCGTCAGGTCTTTAAACGCCATAGATATCGCGGCGAGCACCGTCGATAAGATTTTTTGCATTGTTATACATCATATCCTCGACATCCTCTTTTGTAAGACCGAGAGTCTTGCAGGCACGCTTGAAGGAAAGAAGCTCCTCATAAGCAAAGAAGGTTATTTTCTTTCCCTCCTCTTCGGACACCTCGCGCAAATGCGGATCTCCAAAGGCATTGTTATAAAGTCCCGGAGGTACAAGGTTTACGTAGGTTCCGTTTTCTTCTATTCTGTGCGCTCTCATTCTGAGGATAGGCATATCCGTGCCGAACATAACGTGTTTTACACCGCATCTTTTGATAACTTCGGTGATAGCATATTCACAGCTGTTTGCTGAAAAATCGTACATAGTTTCAGGCTCGGTCGTGAGAAGATCAAACGCATCTCCCACATTCTCTTTAGTATACGCTCTTCCGATATGCGCAACAATAAGGCGAACGCGAGGGAATTCTTTTCTTATTTCGAGTATCTGATGTACGTTGACTTTATCATTAAGTCTTCCGCTTCTCGGAATATGCAACATACAAATACCGCCCATCTCGTTAAGGCGCTCCAGCTGATGCTTCGGGAAGAAATCGAATATTCTTATCTCGTCTGCGGGAAGATACTCGGGTGCTCTGTTGAGATAGCACTTGATTCCGAGGAATTCGCCCTCGCGAATCTTTGCCTCAAGCTCGTCAGCAGATTGCCAGGGCTCGGAATAATAGAGCGCGGGCCATCCGTATTCACGGGATTTTTCCGAAACGTAATTATTGTTTTTTTCCCATCCCGCTTTTCTTCCGTTGATAAAGATAAGCGCGGAAACGTCTTTACCGGGGAACATAAGCTTATATGTTTCTTCAAGATCCTCTATGGGGTTTTCAGTGGCAACAGCGCCCGTCCACGATACAGTGCGCGTGGGTGCAACTCTACCCGACTCACCAAAAAATTCCTTTTTATAAACGTGCGCATGCACGTCAAGCATTTTATCGGGAAGGAAATCGCGTAGCTCTTCTTCCCATACTTTTTTATCGTAATCGGTTACTTCAAATAATGGCATATTCTTACCCTCCTACAAATTATAAAATTCATATAAGCAGCTCGCCTTCATTTACAGAAAGCTCACCCTCAAGAAATACTTTTTTGACATGAACCATATCATCTATTACAATAAGATTTGCCCGTTTACCGACAGCGAGGCTGCCAATATCCCGTTCAACACCTATCGCAGTTGCGGGATTCAGGCTCGCCATACGGATGGCGTGACAAAGTCCGTATCCGGAATGAGTCATTACGTTACGAACTCCGTCATCAAGCGTCATAAGACTGCCGGCCAGCCAACCGGCATCATCGTAGTTGAGATCCGGACCATACCAAATGCCCTCCTCTTCATTGTTCTTATGCACTTTGCCATCAACAGTGGTATGATCCGAGATAAGGCAAACACGCTCTACACCCTTATTGCGGATAGTCATCTTGATAAATCCGGGTTCAAGATGTATTCCTATCTCGTCACAAATCATCTCAGCATAGATATCGGGATCATAAAGGCAAAAATGGTCACCGCCCGCACCGTAAAGAATTTGGCTGCGCGATTTTGAGCTGCCTGCACAGAAAATGTGCGTACGAAGCTTAACTCCGTAATGCTTTAGGCGGGATATCGAATCAAATGTAGCCTTGGAATGACCGTGAGCAAATACCGCATTTGGAGTTTTCTCTTTTGCATACTGCATAAACTCCTCGATATTCTCTCTGTCGGGATCTATCGCCCAAACGCGCACCATATCTCCGAATGCATCGATAAGCGGCTCATAATCCTCGCGCAAAACTGCGCCGCCGCTCCATTTCATTTTGCTCTTAAAGCTTCCGGAAAGGCGCATAAAAGGCCCTTCCATATAAATACCGAGCATAGTTTTACCTGCACCGCTATTCTGCGCTTTTCGAATTTTTTCCGCGCCCTTTATCATATCCTCCTTCGAAAGCGAATGATAAAAGGTGGGGAGAATGGTAGTGACTCCGTGGAGGAGAAAAAACCGTGCCGCACGCACAGGGTCGGTCGCAAAATCACATTCGGTGCATCCGTGGTTATGAAGATCTACAAGTCCGGGGGCGGTATAAAGACCGCCTGCATCGTACACCTCGTCACAAGATGAGATGTCCACACACTCTCTCTTGCCGAGCGCGGTTATCACACCGTTATCAAAGGTTATAGCACCGTCCCAGATGATACCGTCATCCAGAATGAGCTTGGTATTAACAATAGCCTTCATAGCTATCCTCCTTAGGATAAAATGAATTAAAGCGCGTAATAATCAAGCGGCTCAATGGGACGAGCCATCTCCTCACTCACATATATAGTTCCCTTTGTGAGCTGATATATCGATGCGGGAACCTCCATGCATACAGGTCCGTAAAGCTGAAGTCTTGATATCATACGCTCCCACGAGGAATAGCCGCCGACACTCTGAAGGTCGTGACGCTCAAGGTGGTCACGCGCATTTATAACATCGTAAGGGCCGATAGATACAGAGTATCTGGGCGTATGCCACAAAGCCGAACCTCCACCCGAGTTTTGCTGAACGGTGAGGCGGTGATTGTCGACGAATCCTGCCTTTATTTTAAGGAAATCCTCAAGGTTGTCTGCCTTGAACGCCTTGGTATGCGGGTCAATAAATGCAGTATGACCTACCCATCCGGTCGCAGAAAGAATCAGGTCTGCTCCGCCATCACCTTCCTCAGCTATCATATCCGAATAGCAACCGATGTTTTCATTGGTGTAATAATGCATCTGCTTTAACGGAGGACGAAGATCCTCTCTGAACTTCAAATAAAACTCACTCATAAAGTGGCCGCCAAGGGAGCGATACCAGCTGATTGGGGCAACGTTTCCGTTCTCATCGGCATACTCATCCATACAGAACGCATGGATGTTTCTTGCGGAAACATTAAAGGTGTTACACATTTCTGCGACTGATGTATAGATAAATTTCCAGGAATTGGGAAAAACTATTACTGTCTTCTTGTCTTCAACATCGGACTTGTAAATACGCTCAAAAATCTCACAGGCAACAGCGCTTGACGGATGAGGAACAACTCTTATGGAATATCCGTTTTCATTCGTTGTTTCCATTTCTTCTCTCTTGATATTTCTGCAATATTCGAGTACTGTTTTATCCTGAGTGGGGAGCCATGCGCTCGGTTTAAAATCAAATAAACTGCGATTCATCTTTATTTCTCCTTATACTTCTTCCTTTTTGCGGATCTGTTCAAGTGTGTCTATAAGGTCAACAAAATCCGGTGCATGTGAAGGTGCCTGCGCAACATCGGCGGATGCATAGCATACACCCTTATGAAGACGCATGATTGACGCAGGGTTCTCAACGCAGATAGGTCCAAGCAGAGCCAGACGCAGCGGGAACTTCTGATGCGCAATAACACCGCCGCAACCCACAAGATACTCGACGTCTATCCACTCCTTTGCCGCCATGAGGTCGCGCGGACCTACCGTAACGGCACAGGGAGGAACGTTACCGATGTCGCCTGCACAGCCGAACATGCCGCGAAGAGAATCGTGCACTATCATCTCTGCCATGGGAGTCACAAAGCGCGAGCCCATTGTGAGAAATTCGTCTACCGTTTTTGCCGGGAAGGATTCGGGGTCAATAGCACCGATACCGCCCGACCAGCTTATTGCTGTATAGGCAACGTCTGCTCCGCCGAGAGCTGCAAGCTCATCGGAATATGAATCTATATTGCTCTCATTCCAAAAATGTATATTCTCCATAGGCATACGCAAAGATGCATCAAGCCTTTCATAGAAATATCTCATAAAATGCCCGGAACGGCTGTAAGGACTCTGCCAGGGAGCTACTCTGCCCTCTTCGTTGGCGTACTCGTACAAGAAGAAAATATGTACGTTGCGACAGCTGATCTTGAATTTATTGAGAGCCTCGGTGATGCTGATGAATACCGCGTTCTCGGGGCTGGGAAGAATAACGACAAGCTTTTCGTCCTTTTCGTCGGAAACTCTTATTCTCTGCATAAGATCAATTGCGAAATAGTTATGCACATCGTTTACGATCTTGAATGAAAAACCGGGATTTTCGTAAATATTTCCCTCTTTCTTATAAAGATCCTCGTTTACAACCCGCTCCAGAATCTCAGTATCCCTGAACGGGAGATAGGTGGCAGGTGCAAATCTGAATGTAAATTCGTATGCCATAATGGTTCTCCTTGGTTATTTTTTGCGAAAGATTTTTCGCTCTTTCGCCATTCTACAATAATTATAACAAAGAAATTTTATGCGTTCCATATATATCTAGGCTTTTGTTTGGTACTATTCTGCTTTTTTTACAAGTTAAAATGCGGTAATATCGCATTTTTTTGTATTTTTAGATGTTTTTTCCTTGACTTTACAAATTCTTTGAGTTAAGATATATAATAGAGTAAAATTCGGGAGAAGTGATATGATATTTTATCAGAATTCAAGTCAGCTTTTCAAAAAGAATTCCTATTTTCATCTTGAACGTTGCTCAAGAGAGCCGAACCTTCATTGGCACAGCGCGCTTGAATTTATATATATCCTTGACGGAAGCGTTACGGTTAGTATGAACGGGAAAATGGTTCCGGTAAAGGCAGGCGAAATTGCCGTGGTAAACTCTGCTATAGTACACTCAACGACCAAAGCCGAGCAAAATGTCGACTACTACTTTTTGATGGCAAACGATAATTTTTTCAAATCAAACGGGCTATCATCGGATTTAACAATTTTCGACTCACTGATAAACACCGACAAAGCGCGGGAGCTCTTCGAAAAAATAATCCGTGAAGCTGAGATCGGTGACAATTTTTCCGACGCCGCAACTTTATCCGCAATAATGGAATTCTTCGTTTACCTCAACAGAAATCACGCGCAAAAAAAGGAATCCGCCCCGGAAGCCGAAGCAAAAAAGGTTGCTATGGTAAGAGCGACAATCACTTATCTTATGGAGCATTTCAAAGAGCACCTTACAGTTGATGAAATCTCCGAAAACATGCATTTCAGTAAAAGCTACCTCGCACATTCCTTTAAAGAGATAACGAATTATTCTCTGATAAATTACATAAACCTTTTAAGATGTCAAAATGCGAGAACACTGATTCTCGGCGGTCAAAGCATCACCGAGGCGGCATCCGAATGCGGCTTTTCCGAGATTTCCTATTTCACACGCGTTTTCAAAAAAACCATGGGAACGCTTCCCTCAGCGATAGGAAAACAGTCGTGAATTATAAGCGACTAAAGCCATATTACAGTTAATACAAATAAAAAAGCAAGAGCGTAAAGAATAACCTTCTTTTTCACTCTTGCTTTTTGCTTATTGTTTTATTAAAATTTATGTCACCCCAAATTGCCCCATTTATTGAGAGCGAGGGATTTTTGTGGGAGATTTTTCGATTTTGACCCGAAGCCGTGTCATAGTCGCCACGCAATTTGCGAGAACATCCGTTTGGCGACTGCCGAGCTTTCGATACCGAAATCTCGATAAGCTATGATAAATGGGTATCTCGGTGACGGCGAGAGAGAAAAAACGAGAAATATCACAAAAACCACCTTTACTGCATTGAGAGCGAGGGATTTTTGTGGGAGATTTCCCGATTTTGACCCGAAGCCGTAGTTACCTACGGCAAGTTTGGTCCAAATCGGTGAATATCACCAAAAATCACCGCTATCAATCGTTAAAAAGGGGGGTGGAAAAATACCTCTCTGCCGTGTCGGGAAGTATGGTAACGACGGTCTTACCCTTGCCAAGCTTTTTGGCGAGGCGAATGGCGGCGGCTACGTTAGTGCCGCTGCTTATGCCGCACATTATGCCTTCCTTTGAGGCAAGCTCGCGCGATACGCGGATCGCTTCCTCATCTTTTATTATACAAACGTCATCATAGATATTTTGATTAAGGATTTCGGGGATAACACCGTCACCAATGCCCATCTGAACGTGCGTTCCTATTGAGCCACCCGAAAGGATTGCCGCGTTCTCCGGCTCAACTGCCCATATTGTCATATCGGGATTATGCGCCTTAAGAGTTTCACCGATGCCGGTGATAGTGCCACCGGTGCCTATGCCCGAACAGAAGCCGTGAATAGGCTTTCCAACCTGCTCTATTATTTCAACTCCCGTGCTTTCGCGCTGAATTGCAACGTTTGCAGGATTTTCAAACTGCTGCGGAACGAAAACTCTCGGATCTTCTGCCTTCATACACATAGCAAGTGCAAGGCACTCCTCAATGCAAAGACCTATATTTCCGTCATCGTGAACGAGGATAACCTCCGCACCGTAGTGACGAACGAGCTTTCTTCTCTCCTCGCTTACCGAATCGGGCATAATTATCTTTACACGGTAGCCGCGCACCGCACCGACAAGGGAAAGTCCTATACCCTGGTTTCCGCTTGTAGGCTCTACAATGATAGTATCCGAATTGATAAGACCGCGCTCTTCCGCATCGCGAATCATATTAAATGCTGTGCGAGTTTTTATAGAGCCGCCGACGTTAAGTCCTTCAAATTTTACGAGGATCTCGGCACTGTCGGGATCGGTTATATGGTTTAAGCGAATTATAGGGGTATTACCCATCGCATCAAGAATCGAATTGCAAATCATCCGTTTTTTCCTTACATTTAAAAAATCATCCATTAAATGGTATCACATTTATTATATTTTGTCAACAGGTTATGTGATTATTGATTTTATTGATTTTAAAAATACTTTCTATGCGGCATTTTAATATTTTCTTTTTGCTTGACAATGCACGCGCTTTGTGATAAACTTTGATTATAATAATTTTCGATATGGCAAACGCCCCAGAAAAAATCCATGATTTTTATATGATAATCCATTACAACCGCAAAAAGGAGATTTGAAATGAAAAAATATGACATTGCGGCTTACATATGGCCGGCATACACCGGTGATGAGATAAGAACTCGCATGTTCTGGCCCGAGGGTATTGGTGAATGGCAGAGCATTAAGAATGTGGAGAAAAATTCGCGAGAGCATAAGCGCGAGTGGTATGAAACATGGAAGAATAGAAAGCCGCTTTGGGGATACGTTAACGAGGCAGATCCTGCGGTTATGGAGATGCAGATAGACTGCGCGGTGCGCCACGGCGTTAATGTTTTTATTTATGACTGGTACTGGTATGACGACCGCCCATTCCTCGAAAACTGCCTTAATGACGGATTTCTCAAGGCAAAGAACGTTGACAAAATGAAATTTTACATAATGTGGGCGAACCATGACGTTCCGCAGGTATGGAATATAGAGCTTTCGGATTCACTTGGATGGAAGGACATTATTTGGAATGGCTTTACCTCTCCCGATGTGTTCAAAAAGCTTGTAGACCGCTGGATAGAGATGTATTTCACGCATCCGTCATATTATAAAATTAACGGCAAGCCCGTATTTATGATTTACGATATAGGTAATTTTATAAAGGGATTCGGCGGTAATGTCAGCGCGGCGAAGGCGGGACTTGAATACTTCAGAGAAAAAGCCAAAGCTGCGGGATTTTCGGGACTTCATATTCAGGGAATTTCAGGAGATGACGAAGTCGAAAATTACAGCGGAGTTGACGGTGAAAAATGCGATATTTCATCGCTATACCGTGATCTTATGCTCGATAGCGTGACAAATTATCAATGGGTTTCATTCCAAGAGCCCTGCGATTATACGGAAATGACAAAGCGCACATCTTTAGAATATGCAAAAATGGACGAACGCCAAATGTGCTACTTTCCTCACGTGTCTGTCGGATGGGACAACAATCCGAGATTCAAAAAGCTTCGTGAGGATATCGCAACAAACAACACCCCCGAAAACTTTGAATCTGCACTTAAAATTGCGAAGGAATACGTTGACACACACGAGCTTCCCGCTCCGCTAGTTACAATAAACAGCTGGAACGAGTGGACAGAAACAAGCTATCTTGAGCCGGATGAGCTTTACGGATACGGCTATCTTGAGGCTGTTAAGAAAGTGTTTGTTGACAATGAGGACTAAAAGCAAAATGAAGATAAAAAACAAATCAACTGCACTTGCTTATATTGGCATTATAGCCGTTGTTTTTATATGGGGCGTTATCCCCACGTTTAAAAAAGCACTTATCGGCGACCACTTTTCTGCCGCGATTTATAGTGCGGTAACCACATTTGCCGCTGCTTGCGTTTTGCTTATTATATCTGCAAAAAAACTAAAGCTTCTCAACCGATCATATTTTAAGGTTGCTATACCTACCGGAGTTTGTGTAGGTGCGGCGGCACTGCTTCAGGCTATTGCTTACAAGTATGATGCATCCCCCACAAAGCAGGCATTCCTTGAAAATCTCTCATGTGTAGTAGTTCCTATACTGCTTTTTATTCTCATAAAAAAGAAGCCGAGTATTCTGACCGTTGCGGCAAGCCTTATCTGCCTTGCGGCATCCTTTGTTTTAGGAGATGTATTTTCAACAGGTCTTTCCTTCGGAATTGCAGATATTCTTAATGCTCTTGCAGGCGTATTTTACGGTATTAATATTGCATTCACGGGAATATACGCCAAAAAATTCCACGCGCCCCTTTACGTTATGATTCAGCTTTTTGTTCAGGCAATCACCTCAGCAATAGTTGCCGTAGCATTCAATTTCATCACATACGGTGGCGAACCTATGGATAAAATCGTATTTACCCCCGACCCGTGGCTCATTCTTGCGCTTGTAGGAATAGGAATCCTTACCAACTCGATTTGCTGGACTATACGCACCACGGCTATGAAATACGTTTCGCCAAACGTAGTTGCTATAATTATGCCTTTCTCTGCGGTAGTAACCGGAGTTGTTTCGGTTATACTCGGAATGGACTCGCTTTCCTCTACCCTTCTTATCGGTGCCGCCCTCGGACTTATCGCAAGCTTTATGTCCAGCGCGGGAGATATACTTGAAAATAAAAAGGCGGAAAGCGAAGAAAAGAAATAACGCTAAACCGCGCAAAATTGAAAGTGCCTTTTATAAACCAAAAATTACTGCGTATTGAAATATACTCATACAAAAAGTCCCCCGTTTATGCCCGCAAGGACACAAAACAGAGGACTTTTTCTTTTCCGATTTTCAAAGCACTCACTTTTAATTACTGTATTTATCAAGCGAAATCTTCGTTGCCTTTACTACGTCAAGAATAATACGTATCTGATTATCCGAGCAGGTGTTCAAAATTTCATCCAATTCACGCAAAGCAAATACTCTGCCGGAAGGATGATCGCACAGAAGATCATCTGCCTGAATTTCAAGTGCGCTCGAAAGCGCCGCCAGCACCGGCAGGCTTAGTTTTGTATTACCCGTTTCTATATGACTCATGTGGGTTACAGAAATTCCAACCTTTTCCGCCAGCAATTCCTGCGAGAAGCCTTTTGCTTTACGATATTTACGCACTCGTTCTCCGATTTTAGAATAATTCATAAAAAATCCGCCCATACAGTTAATTTATACTTGAATTATATCGCAATACGTGCTATAATATAATAAACTGTATAGACTAAAATATATCTATATAGTTAATATTCTTTGGAGGAAAGAAATGAACGAGAATCAAAAAATGCCAAATGAGCAAGCTGCTGCTCAACCTAATGAAACAGCAAAAGCAAAAAAGAAAATCTATAAAAAATGGTGGTTTTGGGTAGCTATCGTTGCAGTCGTTGTAATCATTATCGCGCTTGGCAGCGGAAGCGGAAAACCGGATTTAATAGATTTACCGGAGGAAGAATACCGCGCGAAGTGCGAAATCTATTCTTACGATGAAATAGCAAGATCCCCTGACAAATATGAGAAATCTCTTGCTAAATTCACCGGAGAAGTCGTACAGGTGCTTCGTGACGGAGATGAGCTTCAAATGCGCGTTGACGTAACGAAAAGCGAGTACGGATTTTATGAAGATACCATGTACGTATTTTACACTATTACAAACGATGTCAACGTAATAGAGGGCGACATCATTACTATGTACGGTGAGCTTTACGGTATGCAGGAATACGAAACCGTTCTCGGTGCAGAGGTTTCCATCCCTCGCATTTACGTTAAATTTGTCGATATAGTTAAATAATCGCATAAGAAAAAGGTTGAATCTAGGGCTTTTGCAAGCTCTATGAATCAACCTTTTTTTATTTTCATTATTAAATTTTAATACCGATTAAAGCGAAAGCAGGAATTCGCCAAGGCATTTAGCGATAAAGGGATGTCCCTCATCGTTAAAATGAAGTCCGTCAGCGGTATACTTTTCTCTCTGTTCCGGATCGCACGGATCTATACCGAGCTTTTCAAAAAGGTCAAGCACGGGAATATCAAATAGTGCCGCCGTTTCCTTTATTATTTTAGTGTAGCCGAGAACGGGAAGTGCGTCAGTGCCCTTTTGCGGGCGAGTGGAAGGCAAGAATCCGTCCATACCGTCATAGAAGAAGCGCGCAGGGGACATAAAGACTATAGTTTTTCCCGCGTATTCGCTTTTGAGGAAATTCATAAGGAAGCTTACTGCACCGTAGAAGGTTGCGGGAGTTGTGTCGCCCATTTTTCCTATCGGAGCATCACCGTGAAAATAATCGTTTACACCGCCGTATACAATGATAATATCGGCACTTCTGTTGAGGTCATATACTCTGCCGCAGAAGCAGAGGTCATGGCGCGGCTTATCACTGGGCTTTGACTGATGAGCAAGTCTTGAGCCGCCTATTCCGTAATTATATACCTCGGTAAGCCCATAGGTTCTTTTCATCACGTTATCGTATCTGTTATTCTCGATATCAACAACGCCAACGCCCTCGGTTATACTGTCACCGAGAAAATCAATAATTTTTCCTTTAAGCTCCATTACAGTTCTCCATTCTTTAAATTGTTTTTATAACCGCATATCCGATTTCTCCGGATTTTACGGTGAGTTTATTCTCCTTTACAATAGCATCTGCGCCAAATGCGATGATTTCACCCTCGATCTCGGCTGTCTTCTCTGCATCGGAATTATTGAAAATGAAAATAATTTTTCTATTCTCCGCCTTAAGGTGCTTTTCGTATATGCCGGATTTGAAATCGGCATACTTATATTTTTCGATACCGCAATCATTCATTACCTCGGTAATGAATTTTTCAATGCCGAGAGCCTCTGTTTCGTGATAGCAATATCCGAGCGATATACCCGAAAGATAAATTTTACCCTTGCCGGATTTTATAAGCTGAAGCGCGGGAAGTCCGTTTTCGAATTTACAAACAACCTCTGCATCGGGTGCGCATATTTCGGATTTATACGGAAGTATTCTTATTTTTTCACCGAAAAGATTCAAGCTTTCTTCTCTCTTTTGAGTGAATCTTCTCTCGGAAATACGGGCATTTACAAGCGGCTTAAGATTAATATCCCCGACTCTCATCCAGGTATTAAGATCGCGAAGACCAAATCCCTCATCAGCAATCACAGTGCCGCCGTTTGCAAGGAATTTTTCAAGATAAGGCACAATTTTCTCATCAAGCATTGAGTAATATGGGAAATAGAGAACCTTATATTTTTCAAACTGCTCGGGATTTGTAACTCCGACATAGTCAACGTTATATCCGAGATTCCGGAATAGCTTATACATTCCTCTGTGCGATTTTCTGTAATACTCCATACAGTTTTCGACATTGAACTCAAACAGTCCGACACAGGATTCCTCAATTTCGGCAATAAGCATACTGTCATAGTCAAAGACTATTGCCGCTTTTCCCTCTTCAACCTCGGCTCCGACGAAGTAGTCCATATTTTTATGAAGGTCGGCACCGAATTTCTGAACCTCACGTGCTACGGGGCGCGGACTGCCGTCTGCGCGCATTATTCCCGCGCAATCCTGCTCCATACCTACTCTCTCGGCTCTGTATTGCCAATAGACAATTCCCTTCGAACCGCTTGAAAGCGCGGTGTAAAGTTTAAATTTCATATCAAACGGTGTGTCATAATCGTTGAACATACCGAGCCCGGGATAGATTTCGTGATTGAAGTAGTTTTTATCCACGCTTCTCATAAAATCGCCGAGCTGCATCATAGAGAGGCGGTTTTCCGCATCATCCATATTGGTATCAAACGGAAGGCTGGTGCCCCAGAAATCCACCGCGCGAGATACGTTAAAATCGTCTACCGCATCACCGATATTATTTTGGAATGCCGAGCAAAAGCCCGCGTGACACATTATCGGAGTTTTTTTGTCATACTTGCGTATCACAGCGTATATTTCCTTTAAGTATCTGTGAAGCTCGTGGCTGCTTTTGAATTTTTTGAATTCATAAGTATCCCAAAAGCCGTGCGGCATACTCGGGAGATTTATTGTTTCAAAGCTCTCTTCGGCTGCGCCGTAGTGCTTGTTTAGATTCTCAACCGTGGTAAATTTATTCTCAAGATATTTGCCGAATGCCCTTCTGCAATGAGGGCAAAAACATTCACCGACAGGTCTGTTTCTTATCTCGTTCCAAGCGTTCCAGAGAATTATATTCTCATTCCCCGCATATCTTTCGCTGACCTTTTCGACAAATTTCAATGCTCTTTCCCAAACGTATGGATTTGTGAAGCAGGGCATCCAGCCACCGTAAAAAGCTCCGTGCGTTCCCGGTCTTATTTTTTCACCCTTTACACCGATTCTCGTTCCGTCATATTTTTCATAAATATATTGAGGCGCACATTCCAAAAGGAATTTCATTATAACCTTTCTTCCGTTCTTCTCGGCAAGCTCCAAAAGCCGGTCTACATCCGAAAAGTCATATTCGTCCTCAATTCGCTCGTTCCAGCGCCAGTTCATTCTTATCTGGAAAGCATCAATGTTATATTTTTCAAAATTCGCAATATCCCCTGCCCACTCTTCGGGAAGCGGAGTCGGGGTTCGGTAATACTGCGTTCCGTGAATAATTTTATCAAAAAACACTAAATAAACCTCTGAAAATCTTAAATTTTTTATTTTTAGTATAGCATTTTTTGATTGTATATGATATAATTTTTTTGCATAAAAATATGAAATTTTTGCGTTTTGAGGTTTTGGATATGTCTTACTATATTGAAAAAGAAAACGTGGTTCTTTCGGCATCAAAGGTTGAGCTTTCAAAGGACAGTTGCTTTTGGAAAAATCAATGCATGGTTTTTGCACATTTGCACCGCGCAATAGAGATACTTATTATCTATAAGGGCAACTTCAGAATTGAGATAGACCACGAATCTTCGGTTGTGCATGAGGGGGATATTGTTTTAATACGCTCTGATACAATTCATCAGATTTTTTCTCTTGATGACGGCGAGAGTGGTTATCTCGTATATAAAATAAAACCCGAGCTGCTATTGGATTTTGCCGAAAAGGATACCGGGATTCTGTATTTACTACAGCTTAACTACCGCGGTGGAAAATATATATGGCGAAAGAATGAAATAGAGAACGGAAGACTTGATTATATTGTGAAAATTATTCTTTCGGATTGCTTTGAAAAGCCTTACGCAATCGAGCTTTCGGTTAAGGCAAATGCAATTTTACTTTTAGCCGAGCTTCTAAGATACGAGCGGAGCAATTTTACCGAGTGGAAGGGGGCAAGCAGCTCTTCGCTCCGCAAAATTTACAGTGCCGTAAACATCGTAAACAAGAGATATTATGAGAGCTTGACCGCGCGCGACTGCGCCGCCGAGCTCAATATGTGCTACACTCATTTTTCGCGCTGTTTTAAGGCTATCATAGGCAAAAGCTTTACTGGGTACCTAAACGAGGCGAGAATCAACCGAGCCGAAAAAGAGCTTTTTATGACGGATAAATCAATCACGGAAATAGCTTACGGTGTAGGCTTCAACGATGTTTCGTATTTTATCTCAACATACAGAAAGATAAAAGGAAAGACACCGCACCAATCGCGAAGCAGTGTAAATATATAAAAATTTTGCGTTTTAAAAACAAAATCAAGAGCCGAAGTCTGCAAAAAACGAACGTCGGCTCTTTTTATTTAGTGGACTATTCTTATTTCAATGTCACCCGTGTCGGTTGTGACCTCGCATCTGCCGCCGGATGACGTGTTCGGAATATCTCTATCACCCGTATCGGTATTTGCAATAAATATCTTTTCCGAAAGAAATGTGCCTTCAACATCACCCGTGGAGGTTTCTATCTTGATTTCACCTGCATCGCATCTCTCGAATTCCACATCTCCCGTGCTTCTTTTTATAGTAAACCTTTCTTCTGCTATAACATTCTCAAGATCAAGATCTCCGGTGCTGCCGCTTGATAAAAGATTTTTGCAAGTAACATTAGTAAGGTCCGCATCTCCGGTTGTTACATTCACCGAAGCATTACCGAGTGAGGTCAGATTTTTAACATTCACCTTACCGGTTGTGACCGAAAGATCAAGCGAGCCAACACTTACATCCTCTATGCGAATATATCCCGTGCTTGTTTTTATTTTCAACTCGCCCGATGCGGAAGCATAAGACTTAACGCTTCCCGTAGTTACGGAAATATCGATGTTTGAAAACGCAAAATCCTTTGCCACCTCAACACTTCCCGTGCTTGCCTTTACCGAAAGCGCACCGTATTCGCCCTTTGGAATATGAACTGTTATTTTCGGAGTTCCGATATTGATTCCTATATAATTATACCATTTTCGCATATCGATAGACTCTATAACAAGAACACCGTCTTTTACCGAAACGGAGTGCTTCATATTACTCTGCTCGTAGCACTCGACATAGTATTTTCCGTCATCCGCAGGAAGAAATTCTATATCGGCAACCTCGCCGTCAACCGTAACCGACTTGAATTCTTCGGTTATTTCATAACTGTTTTCTTCATATTTGTTTGTAGATAATTTTGAAAAATCCCAACTCATAACACTCATCACTCCACAAAAAATTACAAATCCGACAAGCAGAAGAACAGCGCCGACGGTAAGAGCGATTTTTGCAGTTTTTCCCATCACTCTACCTCCTTTTTTACAAAGCACCTTTTGATGCCGAGAATAACTTTTTTCGTAAGCAGTACAACGCCCTTTGTTGCAAACAGACAGCCAAAGAATAAAAAGACCGAAAGCCCTGCACCAAAAATTCCAATACCAACGAAAGCAAGACCTGCAAGTACTCCATTTGTTACCGCAAAAACCGCACCGCCGAAAATGCCGTAAACGGTGCAAGCAACACCGGCGGCAAAGACCGCCCAAAGCGAGATGATCACCGACCAAACCACGGCATAAAGCGAGAGGATAACCGACACCGCCGCAGCTCCGAGAGAAAGCCATATCGGAGAGCCGAGCACCAGGAGTATGATTTCCCATGCTTTGATCTTTCTTTTCGGCTTGATTTTTTCCTTTGCTATTTTAGCAAGCGGAATATCCGCTATGATCTGCTCGGTGATTTTTTCAATCGAACCGATATCCGAAATTGCATCCTCTTCAGTAAGCCCGTCTTCCATTCTGTCATCTATCATTTCACTGTAAAAAGAAATGCGTTCTTCTATTTCCTCTTCCGGCAATCCGCAAAGATTCTCCCGAAGCTTATCCAGAAATTCTTGTTTAGACATTCTCCGTGTCCTCCTTTGTTACAAATTGATAAATAGCCATAACCTCGCGCCACTCGCTTTTGAATTCCTCAATGCGCGAGCATCCCGCTTTCGTAATGTGATAATATTTTCGCACTCTTCCGCCATGCTCCGATGAGCGCACCGTCAGCATTCCCGAAAGCTCAAGCCGCTTGAGTATCGTATATAGCGTCGATTCCGACATTTCAACATACGGCTGCATATCCTTGATGATTTTATATCCATAGGAATCCTCATCCTTGATAGCCGAGAGAACGCAAACGTCAAGCAATCCGCGCTTTAACTGAATATCCATATAAACCTCCGGTCAATACCTCACGTTGCGAGGTATTGTATATACATCATAACACGAAGTATTGTGTTTGTCAATATGTTTTTTGTGTTTTTTGTTATTCTGTTTGCAGTGTCAAAAAAGAAAGGAGTCCCCTCCGAGTTTAATCTCGAAGGGGACTCCTTATTAGGATATTTAGTTTTGTATTGGAT
>CAYRJG010000019.1:0-20760 GCA_964424525.1 uncultured Ruminococcus sp. | reverse complement strand
AAAGCAAGCGGATGCTCAATACCTTTTGGTAAAGAACATCCGCTTTTCCTTTTTTTGGTTAGCTTAATGAGCTAGCCTCTTTATTTTAGAAAAAATCTTTAGTGAAATATATTTCATTTTTGGGGATGGAAAATTCGCGTCCGTTTAAATAATCAAGAATGGTTTCTTCATCCTTTGAAAAAGAAAATCTGAGCTTGTAAGAATATAGCGCTTGATATTTATATCCTTTGGCTCTATCGTTTTTATTTATGCCGTATTTCCCGTCACCAATCAATGGATGACCAATGTGTGCCATGTGCGCTCTTATCTGGTGTGTTCTTCCGGTTAAAAGCTCTACTTCCAAAAGTGCATCAGAGTTGTTTTTTGAAATTACCGAGTATTTTGTAATTATATTTTTGGCTTCTTTGGGAGGATTTGAGTCGTAGATTTTAACTCGATTTTGTGCGTTATCTTTGAGCAGAAACGCTTTGAGCGTGTCTGACTGTTTTTTTGGAACTCCATGAACCGCAGCCAAATAAAATTTATCGATTTCACGTTTCTTGATTTTATCATTCATAACGCGAAGTGCCTCTGAATTTTTTGCCGCGATAACGATTCCGCCGGTGTTCCTGTCTATTCTGTTGCAAAGTGCAGGTGCAAAGCTTTGCTCATCTTGAGGTTGATATTCTCCTTTTTGATATAGGTATGCTTGGATGTGTGTAATAAGAGTATTGGTTGAACCGTTTTCGTCTTCATGCACCGAAACTCCGGGGCGTTTGTTTATTAACATAATATTTTCATCCTCATAAATAATAGACAAGGATGGAGTTATGTTTTTAAGCGAGCTGTTATCTACTGTTTTTTGAAAGAATTCATCGGGCAAAAAGCATTGAATCGTGTCGCCTTCCTTCAAAATTATATTCGCTTCGGCTCTTTTTCTGTTTAGTTTGATTTTTTTTAATCTTATTGATTTGTAAAGAAGGGATGCAGGTATATCAATCGTTTTCGTTATGAATTTATCCAATCTTTGCCCGGCATCATTCTTTTTGATTATCAATTCATACATTATTGGCCTCTGTTGATTTGCATTTTGATGTTTTGTTTATTATACAATAATTAATGTATTTTTTCAAGAGGATTTTACTGAATAAAATTATATCGGATAATTTTTGAAATTTATTGATTTTTAAATGTATAGACTTTTTTGAAACGTTTTATTAAAAATATGAACACTTTTACTTGTTTTTTTCGATATACTATGCTATACTTGAATTACAAAAATATGATAAGGAGTATTTTTTATGAAAAATCCCGAACTCGTTATTATGGCTGCCGGAATGGGAAGCCGTTATGGCGGTCTTAAGCAGATCGATAAGGTTGACAAGCAAGGACATATTATTATTGATTATTCTATTTATGATGCAATCAAAGCAGGCTTTCACGATATTACATTTATAATCAAAAAGGAAATCGAGAAGGATTTCAGAGAAGTTATGGATTCGCATCTTGAAGGAAAAAACGTAAATGTAAAATACGTTTATCAAGAGCTTGATAAGCTTCCTTCGGGATATTCTGTTCCCGAGGGAAGACGTAAGCCTTGGGGAACTGCTCACGCAATTCTTTGTTGCCTTGGTACAGTTGATGCTCCGTTTGCAGTAATTAACGCCGATGATTATTATGGAGCAAACGCGTTTTCTAAAATTTATGACTTTTTGAAAAACACACAGGATGATTCAAAATATCATTACTCTATGGTTGGTTATCGCATTAAAAACACAGTAACAGAGCAGGGCACGGTTTCTCGCGGAATTTGCCAATCTGATGAAAATTCCATGCTTACCGAAATTGTAGAGCGCACAAAAATCGGAATTAACGGTGAAACTATTTACTATACCGAGGACGGTGTTGACACTCCTCTTGATCCCGATACTCTTGTTTCGATGAATCTTTGGGGATTCACTCCGTCTTATATTGAGGAATGCAAGAAGAGATTTCCTGTTTTCCTTGATAAAAATCTCCCCGTTAATCCCGAAAAATGCGAATTTTTCCTTCCGTCGGTTGTTGCCGAGTTGATATCCGAGGGAAAGGCGGATGTTAAGGTTATAGATAATACCGATAAATGGTATGGCGTAACCTACAAAGAAGATAAAGAAATGGTAACTGCCGCATTTGAAGAACTTAAGGAAAAGGGCGTTTATCCTGTTGAATTTTAATTACATCATTTAATTCTGAATATTTTTACAAGGAGCAGTGTATATAACTGCTTCTTGTTTTTTGCAAAGCTTTTATAATTTTATTTAGACATTTTAAACCGTATTAAATATTTTTTAATATAATATTTTCAAAATAATAATATTTTCTTTTAATCGCTTGACAAAACAAATATGGAGTGGTATAATTTTATTATAAAAATTATAAGGAGAGGTTTATGGACACTCAGATGAATAATCAAATGAATGTTGATGCTGAAGAAACCGTCAATGCGCCTACTTTGTATAGCAAGAAGATAGTTGAATTCGGCAAAAACAACATTTTATATTTGGCTTATATGATATCTATGAGCTTGGTTGCGTTAGGTTTCTTTTTAGCCTTTTTGTTTAACATTGTGCTCGGTGGCTCCGGGGTTGCCGTTTCCACGATGATAAGTAGCACCTTTGGTCATATCATTAGAGCTTTAATTTACGTTCCTATTCTTGTAGCAGTTGGTTTCGGAACTTATTCCGGTTGGAGACTTTATGCAAAGAAAGATGACAAATTTTTAGAAGATACAAAGGCACTTGCGTTCTTTCCTTCTATAATGGCTTATTTTTCAATATTTTCTCTTATTGATGCTATGTTTATCGCTTTTCTTTGTATAGTTAAAGCAGGTTATCCGATTCTTGAAACAATACTTAACTTTATGGGATACGAATCAATTGATATTTTTCTTTCTATGATAGATCCCGCTGCTGAAAGCGCAGGTTTCTTTGAGGTTGTTGTTTCTGTATTCTTCGGATTGCTCTTTGTTGCTTATAGGCTTGCTATGATACTTCTTTATAATAAAATAAAGAATCATTATCATTCCATAACAAACTATGCAGTACGCGGTAATTACGAAATAGAAAGCAAACCCCCGTACATTTTCCTTTTTGTTATTGCTGGAATTAATGTTGTTTTCTCTGTTTTTGCATTTGTTGCAGGAAATTGGATTACAGGCATAATGGATATTGCATTGGCGGGATACTTTACATCATCTGCATTGTTATTCCGTACTACTCATACATATCTTAGCAATAAATAATAATTATCTTAATATAGGAGAAATGATATGGCTTCAATAACTAATTCGACCGATAATAAATTGGCTCAAAGTGTAAGAAAAATTCCTTATTTGGTTTTTCTTGGAATTCTTAGTGCGTTAACTCTTGTTTATTTGATTAACAGCTTTTCGACCTTCATAGAGTTGCTTTCGTTTGATGTGGCAGATCCCGATGCTTTTGTTAATGTATTCGGTCTTATCGCGTCATGCGTATCTATGTTGATTCTTTTGCCTGTTACAATTTGTGCTGCAATGTCTACATATTCGGGTTGGATGATGTTCCTTTTCCCGAATTCCGCTTCCAAAAAGATTGCAAAGCTTAGCTACTTTACCGGTGCAAACAAAGCATACAGACTTTACGTTTATGTTTTCTCTGCGATTGGTTACGGATTTGCAACTCTGTTTTTAGCACTCGTTGCATTCGTAATTTCCGATGTTGAAGATTTTGTTGGTTCTGCATCTGAAATTTTCGAAGCGCTTGGCTTGTCGGGCGATGCAAGCATCGTTGAAACCCTCGAGAGCGAAGCTTCTGCGATGACTATTTCTATGCTTATATCCTTTATTGCAACAATTGTTGTTTGCGTATTGGTTACAGGTGCATTCGGTGCGATGTCCAAACATTTCAAGGCTCTCGCCGGAGGTGATAAGGCTGCTTCTTATCCCAAAATCAGACTCTTTATCGGTGCCGGTTTGTTCCTTGTTATAGGTGTTTATTCTTTTGCTAACGGTAATGTATTCTCCGGAATACTTGACTTGCTTACCGGTGCATTCTTTGTTTCCGCTGTTATATTCTTTGATAGCGTTGCTAACGGAAAGGATTACGTTACCACCGTTGAGCCCACAAAAGAAGATGAAGCTACCGAGAAAGTTGTTGAAGAACCTGTTGCTTCCGAGCCTATCGCTGACCTTGAAGAGGTTACAACAGAGCTCGAAGCAGAAGAGGCAAAAGAAGAGATACTTCCCGAAGCCGAGGAAATTCCTGCTGAAGAGGTAGTGGCAGAAGAGCAGACAGAGAATGAAGAAGCTGAAGAAGCTCCCGCTGAAGAGCCTGTTGCTGAAGAAGTTCCCACTGAAGAGGCTCCTGCTGAAGAAGCTCCCGCTGAAGAAGCTCCCGCTGAAGAAACTGTCGAAGTTTCCGAAGAGAATAAGGAAGATCTTACTGTTTGATTTATAATAAAAAAGAACTCGATGTTTCATCGAGTTCTTTTTTGTTTAGCTTCAAAAGATAAATGATTTTATACTCCGGAATATGCAGAGAATCCGCCGTCTATCGGAAGAACGACTCCGGTAATAAAGCTTGCGGCTTCATCCGAAAGAAGGAAAAGAAGACCACCGAGAAGCTCACTGGATTCGCCAAATCTCTTCATCGGTGTACCACCAAGGATTTTGCCAGTTCTGGGGGTAGGAGAACCGTCGGGATTGAAGAGGAGCGCTCTGTTTTGATTAGAAACAAAGAATCCGGGAGCGATAGCATTTACTCTTATGTTGGCGTTTGCAAAATGAACTGCAAGCCATTGAGTAAAATTAGATACAGCTGCTTTTGCGGCACTATATGCAGGAATCTTGGTTAACGGTCTAAATGCATTCATCGAAGAAATGTTGATGATGTTTCCACCGTTGCCGGATTTCGCCATATCTTTTGCAAAAACCTGTGTTGTTAAAAATGCGGCAGTAACGTTAAGATCAAAAACAAATCTGAATCCATCGGGAGAAAGCGAGAAGAAATCCTGAGTGTCGGGATTTTCAAGAGCGTCTATATCAAAATATTCATTGGCGGTAGTCGCTTTGGGATTATTTCCACCGGCACCATTGATAAGTATATTACATTCGCCGAATTCTTTATCTACGATCAATTTTGCTTCATCAAGACTTGCTTTTTCAAGGCAATTTGCCTTAACTGCTATTGCGACTCCACCGTTTTTTCTAATTTCTTCAGCGTTTTTTTCTGCTGCATCAAGATTGATGTCAAGGAGAGCAACTTTGGCACCGCATTCAGCGAGAGCTTTAGCAAAATCAGAGCAGAGAATTCCGCCTGCGCCCGTAATAACGGCAACCTTATCTTTCAAATTTGGGTAAAAGGGTAATTTCATATTATTATTTATCCTCTTTTTCTATTTTTTCAAACAAATTCATCCATTCGTTGGCAATAAGAACCGAGCCTTGGATAGATGGATGAACACCATCGTAAAGGAAGATTTCCGGGGAGTATTTTTGTGCAGCATCATCAAGAACGTCCTGTAAAGGCAAAAATTCAAGATTGTAGTCTGCTGCTATTGATTTAACAACCTTTGCATAGTTAACTACCTGCATAAAGTCATCAAATTTTTCTTCGGTTGCAGAACCGCGGAGGCAGAAGGGCTCGCAAAGAATAATTTTTGTGTTAGGGAGAATTTTTTTAGTATCTTCGATAAGAATTCGATAAATTTTTTCAAATCTATCCAGCTCCACACCGTTTTTAACAGCAAGCTCATGCCAAATGTCGTTTACACCAATTAAAATGGTTAATACATCGGGATTCTCATTCCAAACGTCACATTTGATTCGAGCATACAAATCAACAATTCGGTTGCCGCTAATACCTCTGTTGACTACATTGTAATCAATAGGGGATTTTTCGTAAAGCCTTCCGGCAATTTGCATAACAAATCCGGAGCCGTATTGATCGGCATATATAGAATTTCTGTTTCTGCTTGCGTCAGTAATACTATCTCCGAAGAACAGAATCTTTTTCATTTTTTGCTGATAGCCTCCCAAAGTCCGTAAAGGTATGTTGCACCGAGTGCTCTGTCATAAAGACCGTATCCGGGCTTTCCGTCTTCGCCCCAGATATTTCTTCCGTGGTCGGGACGTGTATAACCCTCAAATCCATTGTCGTGCAAAGCCTTGAGAATGCCATAAATGTTAAGAGAGCCACATTCTGTAGGATGAGGAGATTCGTTGAAGAAGAGTCTTCCGTCATCGGTATCTGTGAATTTTATGTTTCTTGCGTGAAGGAAATGAACTCTGCCCATTTTAGCATATTTGCCGGCCATTTTAACAAGATCATTATTTCTGTCTGCACCAAGTGAACCTGTGCAAAGAGTTATGCCGTTGTATTTTGAATCCACAGCGGCAAAAAGCTTGTCAATTTGAGCTTCGGATGTAATGATTCTCGGCAATCCGAAAAGACTCCACGGCGGATCGTCGGGGTGAACTGCCATTTTAACGTCGCATTCCTCGCATACAGGCATAAGTTTTTTAAGAAAATATACCATATTGTCAAAGAGCTTATTTTCGTCGATTTCTTCATAGCGTTTAAGAAGTGTATCGAGCTCTTCTTTTGTATAGCTTTCATCCCAACCGGGGAGAGAAAGCGTCTGCTTTTTGGGATTAAGATTGTCGATTGTTTTCTGATCGTATGCAAGGCAGTTTGAACCGTCTGCAGTTTGATATTTAAGCTCTGAACGAACCCAGTCAAATACCGGCATAAAGTTGTAGCAGATTACCTTAACACCTGCTTTCCCAAGGTTTCGGATTGTTTGAATGTAATTGTCGATAAGCTGATCGCGTTTTTCTGAACCGAGTTTGATTTCCTCGTGTACGGGAACGCTCTCGATAACTTCCATTTCTAACCCTGCAGCATTGATTTGTGATTTTAATTCAAGGATAGAGTCAATGTCCCAAACATCTCCAACGGGAATAGTGTATAGGGCGGTTACTACTCCGGTCATTCCGGGAATCTGCTTAATTTTTTCAAGGCTAATTGGGTCTTTTGGACCGTACCATCTGAAAGTCATTTTCATAAGAGAATACTCCTTTTTTTATATTTCTGTTTCTTGATCGTTTGATTTGTACGCAGCCAAAAGGATTCTTACTGCGTATTGTGCGCTTTCAAGAGATACAGGCATAGGCACTCCGGTTTGCAGAGCTTTATAAAACTTGTCTATAAGCATATAATGCCCGTTTCCGTAGCATTCCTTGCCTACGAAAGAAAGTTCATCTTTGATCGGTATTTCTTGATTGTCAACAATAAGACGGGGAAGTGCCAGTTCAATTTTGTGATTTTTCGTCACAATATATACAACTGTTGAATCTTTTCCGTGAAAAGATGTTGTGGCGTAGAAATTTCCTTTGACCCCACTTTCAAATTCGATAAGCCCCTCGCAGGTATCCTCAACCTCAATAATGCCTTTTAAGTGGTGGTTGGCTTTTGTTGCCCAAAGCTTTTTCGGTACACCAAGTATTTGACAGAGAAGATCAATTGTATGTATTGCTTGATTGATCATTACTCCGCCGCCTTCGGTTTCGTAACGACCGCGCCAATCCGACTCTGTATAATAGGGAATAGTTCTTTCCCAGAAAACCGAACCGTAAGCACTTATTGCGCCACCGTCAGCCTCGATAATTTTTTTGGCTTCGGTTACGGCTGTAATAAATCTGTTTTGGAAGCAAACGCAAACTTTTGCGGAGCTTTCTTTCTCAGCTTCAATAAGTGCATTGATTTCATTTTGATTTATGCACATTGGTTTCTCGAGAAATACGTTGATTCCGCGCTTCAGGGCGGCAATCGCCATTCGGGCGTGAAGAAAGTGAGGAGTCATAATATGAACGGCATCAATCTTTTCGGACGAAATCATTTTATCGTATTCCGAATAAATCTTGGCATTGAGTCCATATTTTTTGCAACAGACCTCGGCTTTTTCGGGAATCTTATCGCACACAGCAACTATCTCAATGTTTTTGAGGATACCAAGTGCAACAAAATGGTTGGGACAAACTGCGCCACAACCTACGAGCGCGACTTTGAATTGTTTATCGTTCATTTGTCAATAACCTCTGTTAGTTTTGAAATGCTACTACCGAATCGTCACTTTCGCGCGGCTTCGAGGTAGCAATACGCTTTTTAAGCTCCTCGTAGAATAGTTCATCATCAAAGGGGATATCAATAGCCTTATCAAGCCATGTAGAAAGAAGCATAGCATTAGCAAGAGCAACACCGTGTATTCCATCGCTTGCAGGTGCATAAACCTCCTCAAGTCCGAGAATTGCGTTAGCTATGTTGTTGCAGATGCCGGCATGACCTGTGGTTTCGCCTTGAAGCTCAACTTCTACAACAGGCTTTCTTTCAGGCCAATCAAATCCGCCTTTTGCGGAAAAACAATGCTCTCTTTCGTCTATTGTAAGCTCGGTAAAGAAAAGCTTATTGTTTTCGAATACAAGCTTACCCTTGGAGCCAACAACCTCAAAGCGGTTAGTTCCGGGGCAGTCGGCAGTTGTTGTGATAAATACACCTGTTGCGCCATTCGGATATTCGCAGTAGCAGGTTACATCGTCTTCGACCTCAATATTGTGCCATTTTCCAAAGTGGCAGAATGCGCGAACCTTTGAGGGGCTCATACCTACAATCCACTGAAAAAGGTCAAGCTGATGAGGAGCTTGATTGTAAAGGACGCCACCGCCTTCACCGCACCATGTAGCACGCCATGATCCGCTATCGTAATAGAACTGTGTTCTATACCAGTCGGTAATTATCCAGTTCGTTCTCTTTACCTGTCCGATTTTTCCTTCTTTTATCATTTCACGCATTTTGATAAACGCGGGATTAGTCCTCTGATTGAACATTATTCCAAGGATTTTGTCGGATTTTTTCGATCTTTCGATCATCTCCTTAACCTGAAGCGTATAAACTCCGGCAGGTTTTTCAACTATACAGTGCAGATCGTTATCAAGAGCAAGAATGGCAAGGGGCGGATGGTCGTAATGAGGAGTACATATCATTACAACGTCGCACTCGCCTGACTTGAACATTTCTTCAGCTGATGTGAAATACTTAATAGTATCACCAAATTTTTCTTTAAAAAATGCAAACTTTGCGGGATTGATGTCGCATACGCAACTTACACGGCCGTTCTCGATCTTACCGTCGAGAAAGTTTTTTGCATGGGAAGAGCCCATGTTTCCGCATCCTACAATACCGAATCTTACTTTTTCCATATTCCAAATTCATCCTTTCTATAACCGTACTGTTTCATTAGTTTTTCTAAAGCCTCAACGGCAAAGTCGAATGCTTCGCGGTTGTTTTTAAAGGTATATTTTCCTTTTAATTCGTGTTCGTCAATATCCTTGTATGCTTCGAATATGCAAAGATGAGGTTCAATGGTGAGGTATACCAAACCATCGTGATTTTCGTTGATAATATCAATTATCTCACCAATCTTTCCTTCGCCTTCGCCTGCGGGAAGAATTGTTTGTGACTCATATACTGCATCTTTTATATGCATATATGCAAAATTTTTGAGAGTTGCATTTATACCGTCAATAACGTCACCGTCATTCATACGGTAATTAGCAGGATCGAAGATTCCTGCAAGATCTGGAACGTTATCAAGAAGATCACTTACCTCATTTGGCATCTGTCCGTATATGAGAGATTCGTTTTCGTGGCATAGAGTTATGCCTCTATCTTTTGCCGCTGCGGTCATCTTTTTCATTCTTTCGATAACCTCATCGCGATGAATTGCAAGCTCTTTTTGATCTACGAAAAAGCTGAACATTCTCATTTTATCTGTTTTTAAAAGCTCGCATACTTTGAGCGCTCTTTCAAACTGTTTAAAGTGCGGAGCAAAGTCATCGGTAATATTGTATTTTCCGACAGGCGAACCGAGCGAATTAACTTTTATTTCCGCTGCGGAAAGCTTTTTCTCAATTTCGATGAGTTCATCATCGGTTAAGTCAAGAACGCCTTTTTTGTTGATTTTTCTCGGTTCTAAGTATTTTATACCGTTTTCAACGAGAGCACTAATCTGTTCTTCAAGTGTGTCGCCTGCCTCGTCGGCAAATGCAGAAAATATAAATTCAGCCATTTTATCACCTCAAAACATTGGGCGAAGATGCTTGTAGCTTCGCTCCATCTGTTCAAATACATCACCAAGCTCGGGAGCATTATCCTGCTCAACATGAGCGTTATTTATACCGTAGGACTCGCAAAGGGGAACAAGCGGTGCAAAATCGATAACGCCGTCACCACAGGGACATATAGCCCCCTGGGGCTCACTCTTCATATCCTTGAAATGAATATCAGTCATTCTCTTGCTTTCACCAAGAAGCTTGATATATTTAAAATAATCTTCACCTGCGTAATGTACCCAATATACATCAAGAATAAAATCAATGTCGGGCATATCTTCAAGAAGGAAATCGTAAACCTTAACTCCATCGGCAAGAGTAAAATCGAACGCGTGATTATGATATGCAAATGAAAGACCGGCATCCTTTATCTTTTTTACAGGCTCGGTCATAAGCTCCTTGAATTTCTTAAGTCCTTCGTATGACTCGCGGTATTCAAGTGCCATGGCACCAAGACCAATAACAGGGCAACCGATGGTCTTATGAAATTTTATACATTCATCGGTGTTTTCGACGATTTCAGCAAAAGGTCTGTGCGTACAAGTAATAGGAAGATTCGTTTCATCTATAAACGACTTAAGCATTTCTCCTTCAATTTGGCATATTCCGGATGCTTGCATGATATCGTACCCCATGCCTTTAATTCTACGCATTGAATTTAGAAGTGCTTCGGGGGTAGTGCACTCCGTTCTTAAAGTGTAAAACTGTGCTCCGAGTTTCATAATTTTCTCACTTTCTGTTTCGTTTTTTGGGGGTAGTGTAACCTTGATTCAATTTTAACATAATAAAAAAATCATTTCAATATATTTATTAAAAAAAATATTGTTACACTTGCAAAAACTATTGCAAAAGTTGCTCGATTGTGATACAATGTATACTGTATAGTTGTGCAAAGTTGCATTTGAAAAGGAGGTTATCATGAAAAATAGTTTTTCTGTTTGTAAAGAAATTGATTTTTTTCACAAAAAAGTTGATAACGTTCCGGAAAATATGAATTCAAATCACTGCCATGACAGGTATGAAATAATATATGTTCAAGAAGGGCACGGAAAATATATTGTAGAGGGAGTCGAATATCCGGTTAAACCGAGAACTCTAATGATTTTTCCACCGCTTGTCTATCATTGCGTTTCGGTGGATGCGGGAAGTACGTACGAAAGATACGTTGTTTACTTCGAAAAAAATGCAGTACTTGATTCTGTGAGCTCGGCTTTTAATTATTTGCACGAAAATTCGGTTCCGTCGGGGTCGTTTTATTCGGCGGAAGCAATTTCGGATAATATCGTATCTATTTTTGACCGTTTCGAATTCACCATGAATCTACCGGATACGGAGTTGAAAATATACGCAAAGCTTATATTGGCGGAACTTTTGCTTTTGCTCTCCATTTCCAATAAGGAAAAATTTACACAGGATGATGATGAGCTTGGGGCGCGGGTAATAAGATACCTAAATGAGAATACAGACCGTGATATTTCACTTGATCAACTTGCGAAGAAGTTTTTTGTAAGTAAATATTATCTTTGCAGAGCATTCAAGAAGCACAACGGTATATCGGTTCACGGTTATATACTTCAAAAGCGTGTTATATACGCAAAACAGCTAATAGAAGCGGGAGAAACGGCATCCGGAGCGGCATATAAGGTTGGCTTTGGTGATTATTCTGCTTTTTATCGTGCGTATGTCAATATTATTGGTAAAGCACCGACCGCATCCGATATTTCAACAAAGAAGGAGTCGATATGAGTTATAGTATTCTTGACAGAATCAATTCACCTGATGATTTGAAAAAGATTCCTGAAGAAAATATTGGGCAGTTATGCGATCAAATACGTGCTTTTTTGGTTGAAAATGTTGAAAAAAACGGTGGACATCTTGCATCTAATCTCGGAGTTACCGAACTTTCCGTAGCAATTCATCGAATATTTGATTCTCCTAAGGATCATATAGTTTTTGACGTCGGGCATCAATCTTACGTTCATAAGATAATTACCGGTCGAAAAAATGAATTTTCAACCTTGCGTATGCCCGGTGGTCTGTCCGGATTTACAAAAATGACAGAAAGTGAACATGATTCGTTTGGCGCAGGGCACAGTTCGACCTCTATATCGGCGGCACTGGGATATGCCGAAGCAGAGCGTTTGAGAGGCGGCGATGCATATACCGTTGCCATCCTCGGTGACGGCGCTTACACCGGTGGTATGATACACGAGGCACTTAACAATTGTGATCCCGAACTTAAATTGATTATTATTCTTAACGAGAATGGTATGTCGATTTCACTAAATAAAGGTACGTTTGCCACTTATCTTTCGAAAGTGCGTATTTCAAAGGGATATCGTTCGTGGAAACAGGGAACAAGTTCATTTTTGAATAAAATACCCGTTATCGGTAAGGGAATTAAATCTGCACTTACCTATATACGGAATAAATTTAAAAATCTCTTGTACTCTTCGAATTATTTTGAAGATCTTGGTCTGTATTATATGGGGCCGATTGATGGCAACGATTATAAAAAAGTCGCATCGGCACTTAAGAAAGCAAAGAATCTTGGTAAATGCGTTGTTGTTCACTTAAAAACCGTAAAAGGTAAGGGATATGCTCCGGCAGAAAAATCTCCCGATATATTTCACGGAATTGCAAACAATAAACTTACAGACAGTTCTTTTCATTCGGTATTTGCTGACAACTTGATTTCATTTGCCGAAAAAGACGAAAGCGTCGTTGCTATAACTGCAGCGATGGGAATCGGAACTGGACTTGACGCGTTTGGTAAAAAATTCCCGAGTCGTTATTTTGATGTAGGAATTGCCGAAGGACATGCACTCACATTCTCCGCGGGTCTTTCTGCTGCGGGTTTAAAGCCGTTTGTTGCAATATATTCTACTTTCTTGCAAAGAGGTTACGATAGCATTGTGCACGATATAGCTTTGCAAAAACTACCTGTACGAATTATGATAGACCGTGCCGGACTCGCTTTTTCTGATGGCTCTACGCACCATGGAATTTTTGATGTTTCTTTTATGTCACATATTCCGGGGATAGAAATTTATTCTCCTGCATCTTATGATGCTTTGAATCGCGCGTTGGATTATGCATACAATTCGAATGGTTCGGTTGCTATTAGGTATCCTAATTCCGCTGAATCAAAGGAGGTTTGCGATGCCTTCTATTCCGAAAGGTCTTATTCCACAGAATGGGTGCGATATAATTTTGATCCAAGCGATCCACCAAAACAAATATTTATCACATACGGAACTCTTGCAAAGCATGTTCTCACTGCCGCTACGATTGTCGCGAGTGCTTTGGGTGAGCGAGTCGGTGTAGTTTTGCTTGAACGGTTAAAGCCGTACGATTCTATTGTAAAAGAAACTCTGCCCGTAATTAGAAACGCAAAGCACATAGTTTTTGCAGAAGAAGGCATTTATTACGGTGGTGCGGCGATGCTTTTTAAGGAAGAGCTTTTTAGACTTGGATTCGATTTTTTAAAGACTAGGTACGATATTGCTGCTATTGATGATAATTTTGCATCTCCGGAAATTAAGTGCGATTTGCTTGATTACGTTGGATTATCAGCAGAGCGGTTATCACAAATAATATTAAAACAGAAATAATCAAATGAATATTAACATTAATGAAACAGAAGCGCTTCGATATACCGAATGCGTAAAAGAATTAAATAAAGGGCAATCTAAAAAGGCATGCGTTATAACGCTTGGTTGTCAACAAAACGAAGCGGATAGTGAAAAAATTCGCTCTATGGCAAAAAATATGGGTTATGAAATAGTCGTAGACCCAATGTCGGCAGATTTAATAGTTGTGAATACCTGTGCTGTTAGACGACATGCCGAACTGAAGGCACTTTCAATTGTTGGAAATTTTAAGCAACTAAAGTATGAAAATCCGGACTTGATTGTCGCTGTGTGCGGATGTATGGCGGCAGAGCCTCATATCGCACAAACTATAAAAAATAGTTATCATCACGTTTCATTTACTCTGGAACCGTCAATGATTTATCGTTTTCCTGAACTTGTATATTCCGTCATAAGTACGAAACGAAGAACTTTTGTTTTGGGATGTGACGAAGGGGATATAGTTGAGGGAATAGGAAGTGTACGAGAGTCATCTCATCGAGCTTGGGTTTCCATAATGTACGGATGCAATAATTTTTGTTCTTATTGCATCGTTCCTTATGTTAGAGGTCGCGAGCGCAGTAGAAAAAGTGCAGATGTTATAGATGAATGCCGTAAGCTTATTTCCGAAGGCTATAAAGAAATAACTTTGTTGGGACAAAATGTTAATTCATATAAATCTGATATAACATTTGCACAGCTTTTGGAAAAGGTTGCCAACATTCCCGGCGATTTCATAGTAAGATTTATGACAAGCCATCCTAAAGATGCATCCGATGAATTAATTGAGGTTTTTGGAAAATACAGTGGTAAGATTGCTCCATCCTTCCATCTTCCGCTTCAATCCGGTAGTGATAAAATTCTAAAAGAAATGAATCGCACGTATGATGTTGAAAAATATATTTCAACGGTAAATAAGATACGCGCGGCTGTTCCTAACGTTGCTATTTCAAGCGACATTATTGTTGGATTTCCGGGTGAGAGCGATGAGGACTTTGAAGGAACGCTTGATGTATTGAAAAAAGTTAGATTTGATATTGTTTTTTCATTTATATATTCCAAAAGAGAAGGTACGCGCGCTGCGCAAATGAAGAACCAGGTATCCGATAAGGATAAAAAGGATAGAATGAGAAAACTGCTCGATCTTCAATGTAATATTTCAAGAGAAATAAACGATCAATACGTTGGACGTACAGAAAGAATTTTGGTGGATTCTTATGATGACAAAGACGGAGTTCGAACTTATAATGCCAGAACATCAACAAATAAACTGGTTCATTTTAACTCAAATAAAGATTTAGTAGGAAAATTTGTTGAAATAAAAATTAATCGAGCAGGTGCATTCGACTTGTTCGGAGAATTGATTTGAAAGGAATAAAAAACATGACAAAAATTATTGAACTTGCACACGCACTCGGAGAAGAAATCGCAAAGAGTGATGAAATTAAAAATCTTGAGAAAGCAAAGGCTGTTTTTGATGCTGACGAGGATCTTCAAGCAAAAATGAGAGAATACGAAACAGAAAGAATGCTTCTCGGACAGGAATTTTCCAAGACTGAAGGGCAGGATGCGAATGTAATTTCAACTGTAAAAGCAAGACTTGAAGAATTGTCCGGCGTGATAACCTCAAACCCCAAATATACAGAATTTGCAAATGCGCAGAAGGCTATGAACGATCTTATGAATTCGGTTAACGCAGAGATCAAATTTTGCATAACAGGAGAGCGTCCCTCAACCTGCACTCATGATTGTTCTACCTGCGGTGGTTGTTCTCATTAATGTTACTGTTTATATAAGTTGTTAAAAAGAGGTTTTAAAAGATGGCAGAAGTTATAGAAAGGGTTGCTGATGTAAAAAACACAACCCCTATGATGAAGCAATATTTGGAAATTAAGGAGAAATACGAAGGATATATTCTTATGTATCGCCTTGGCGATTTCTATGAATGTTTCTTTGACGATGCACTTATTGCTTCGCGCGAGCTTGAGCTTACGCTTACATCGAGAGATTGCGGTGAGGGAAGACGTGCTGCTATGTGCGGAGTTCCTTTTCATAAGGCGGATGTGTATGTTGGGCGACTTGTAGAGCGCGGATACAAAGTAGCAATATGTGAGCAAACCGAAGATCCAAAGGCGGCAGTAGGTCTTGTGAAACGAGAGGTTACGCGTGTTGTAACCGCCGGTACGGTGACTGACGGTTCCTTGCTTGCCGAGGGAAAAAATAATTTCCTTGCATCTGTTTGCTTCGGCAAAAATGGTATTGCGCTCGGTTTTGCCGATATTTCTACAGGTGAGATATCCTGTACTTACGCAAGCGGTGATGATGTCCTTTTGAAGGTTGAAAACGAGTTAGGTGTTTATCAACCGACAGAGGCGATTATCAATCTTCCGGAGTCTGATTGTGCAGAGCTTGTTGCATTTATGAAAAATCGCTTCAACACTTTAATAAGCGATAATTTGAAGCGCCTTTTTGACTATAATCGCTCAAAAGATATAACTTATAACTTCTTGCATGACGAAACGAAAAAATTTACCGAATCCGAGCAGATGATGGCTGTTGGTGCGCTTTTGGCTTATATAAAAGAAACGCAGAAAACCGACGTTGCTTTTGTAAGAGAAGTGAATGTATATTATCGAGGTCAGTATCTTGAGGTCGATAATAATACTAGGCGTAATCTTGAGCTTGTTGAATCTATGCGTAATAAAGAAAAACGAGGCTCACTTCTCGGTGTTCTTGATAGAACTAAAACCGCCATGGGAGCCAGACTTTTAAGAAGCTGGATACTCAAGCCACTTCTTGATCCTGCTCAAATTTCGAATAGACAGGCGGCAGTACGTGATTTTATAAAATCTCCGTCAGCACTTGATGATGCCGCTGATATTCTATCAAAATGCCTTGACCTTGAACGTCTTACAGCAAAAGCTGTATACGGCTCGGCAAATGCAAAGGACCTTCGTGCGATTTATCTCAGCATTGAAAAACTGCCTCAAATTAAAGAGCTTATTTCGTCTTTTTCTAGTTCTTCTATAAAAAGGATATATGATAATATTGATACTCTTGATGATATTGCAGATCTTCTTGCGCAAGCAATTGTTGATGATCCGCCGTACAGCATACGCGAGGGCGGTATGATCAGAGATGGATATAATCAAGATGTTGATTATTACAGAACTATCAAGGAAAACGGTTCTTCGATTATGACTTCGATCGAGGAGCGCGAAAAGGAAATTACGGGTATAAAGACATTAAAGGTTAATTACAATAAGGTATTCGGTTATTATATTGAGGTTTCAAAATCCTTCGTAGACCAAGTCCCTGATAGATTTATAAGAAAGCAGACATTAACAAACTGTGAGAGATACATAACACAAGAGCTTAAGGAAATGGAAACAACCATATTCGGTGCGG
This sequence comes from uncultured Ruminococcus sp., assembly GCA_964424525.1. Classification (GTDB taxonomy): domain Bacteria; phylum Bacillota; class Clostridia; order Oscillospirales; family CAG-272; genus UBA1740. Next base: position 3,558 of record CAYRJG010000019.1, on the reverse strand, counting down.
ATGAAAAGCTCGTTGCGCTTGAATATGATATTTTTACAGCTGTTCGTAACTTTGTATCAGAGAACAGCGATAGAATCAGAAGAGCTGCGGCTATAATTGCAGAAATTGATATATACCGTTCGCTTGCCGAGGTCGCACGTAAAAATTCCTACGTATGTCCGGAAGTTGATCTCTCTTCGGATATTATTATAAAAGACGGTCGCCATCCTGTTGTTGAAAAATTCGTTACCGATAGTTATTTTGTGCCTAATGATACGCTCCTTAATACTACGGATAATAGAATGCTCATTATCACAGGTCCAAATATGGCTGGTAAATCGACTTATATGCGTCAGGTCGCAATTATAACGATTATGGCGCAGATAGGCTCCTTTGTTCCGGCGAAGGAAGCTAAAATCGGTATTGTGGACAAGGTGTTTACAAGAGTGGGAGCATCTGATGATCTTGCTTCGGGTCAATCAACATTTATGCTTGAAATGAACGAGGTTGCAGCGATACTCAAGGGTGCTACAAGAAAGTCCTTGATAATATACGACGAGGTTGGCAGAGGCACCAGTACATATGATGGTATGTCAATCGCAAGAGCCGTTGTTGAATATACTCATTCCAAAAAGATTGGAGCAAAAACTCTTTTTGCAACCCATTATCATGAATTAACTGACATGGAAGAGCAGTTTGATGGAATCGTAAATTATAATATTGCGGCAAAAAAACGTGGTGATTCTGTTTTCTTTTTGAGAAAGATTGTAAGAGGCGGAACGGATGATTCTTATGGAATTGAGGTTGCAAAGCTTGCCGGTGTTCCCAATGACGTTGTCAAGCGTGCTAAGGAAATTCTTGCCGAAATAGAATCCGTTGGAGTAGTTGCAGCACCCACTGTCAAAAAAAGCAATACTAACGATCAGATGGATATGTTCAGCGCAGTTCTTGCATCAAAGGAGAATGAAGTAGCCGATAAGCTACGTGAGGTTGATATCAATACTATGACTCCTATTGAGGCTATGAATTTGATTTTTGAGTTGAAAAAGATGCTCTCATAATTACCACCGGAGGTTTGATGTGTCAAAAATTAATGTTTTAAGCTTTGAAATAGCAAATCTTATTGCGGCCGGCGAGGTTGTTGAAAGACCTTCATCGGTTCTAAAAGAGTTGATAGAAAATTCAATAGATTCCGGTGCAACAAGTATTATTGCAGAAATCAAGCGCGGCGGAGTAGCTTTAATCCGAGTTACTGACAACGGATGCGGTATTGATAAGGAAGATCTTCCTATTGCACTGAAAAGGCACGCAACGAGTAAAATTTCAAAGCGCGAAGATTTAGATTCAATTATGACGCTTGGATTTAGAGGAGAAGCGTTGGCTGCAATTTCTTCTGTATCCAATATGACTATCATAAGCAAAACGCGCGATGCCGAGTCAGCGACGATGTTATCCGCAGAAGGTGGCAAAGTTGTTGATATATCCGAGGTTGGTGCGTCTGACGGAACGACTGTGGTAGTTGAAGAATTATTTAGTAATGTTCCGGCGCGTCGTAAATTTTTGAAAAAAGATTCAACTGAGGCTATGAATGTTGCGGCTTTGGTTGAAAAAGTGGCTGTTTCTCATCCGGAAATTTCAATACAACTTCTTATTGATGGTGAGGAACGCTTTAAAACTCCCGGTGACGGAGATCTTTATAACACGATTTATGCTGTTTTTGGTCGTGAATTCGCAAAAAAGATTATCAAAACAGAGGGAACGGCAAATGGAATACGCGTGCACGGTTATATTGGCAGAAGCGATAATGTAAAGAAAAACAGGAACTTACAAAACTTTTTTATAAACGGACGATACGTCAAAAGCATGACCGCGATGGCGGCTATTGAAAAGGCGTTTACATCTTATATTGCCCCCGAATGCTTTCCCACGTGTATTCTTTTTATCGAGATTAATCCAATGTTTGTTGACGTAAATGTTCATCCTGCAAAGCTTGAAGTGAAATTTACAGACGAGCGCGCTGTTTTTGAAACGATTTATTATGCGGTCAAAACAGCACTTGAGGATCACGAATACCGTCCCGAACTGGAATTGTCATCTAAAAAACAAACCGACCGAAATCCGCTTGGCGCGTTTGTGCCGCTTGGAGCTGATACAAAAGGCGAACAGATTAAAATATCTACCGTTGAAAAGACGGTTGAACCTGTTGCAAAATTTGCCCAAACTTCGTATGGTGGATACAAATCATCTCACGAATACTCTTCAAAAGCTACAGAGAGAGTTGAAAAAACCGAGGAAAAAAGGTTAAGCTTTTCAAGTAATCCAACGGCATCCTTCGGTTATGGAGCAAGCAAAAACTCTGAATACATCCTGCATTATAGCTCAATGACTCCAAAGGAATCTGTAGATCTTTTAAATCGATACAAAAACGCTACAGGTACATCGCAAACTGTAATTCCACAAAAAACAACTACAACAAAGACGGAGGAGTCTATTCCCGAACATAAAATAATCGGTGAAGTATTTGATTGCTATGTTATCGTTGAATACAACGGGGCACTTTTACTAATAGACAAGCACGCAGCGCACGAGCGAATTTTGTTTGAAGATTTAAAAAAGTCTAGGAAAAACGACGGCAGAGTGGCATCTCAAGAGCTTTTGTTGCCGGCGACGATTATGCTTTCTCCTACTGAAATGTCCGCGGTTGCAGAATTTTCTGATGACATTTGTGCAATAGGATTTGAATTTCATATTGGAGATAAATCGGTCGACATTTTTGCAATTCCGGATGCAATTAGTGCCACGGATGCTGAAACTTTGTTTGTGAAAATTGTTGATGAATTATCTGAAGGTCGCGGAAATCCACTGCTTACAGAGGAGATTCGACGCGAGAAATCCTTGTATCAAATTGCTTGTAAAGCAGCAATAAAAGGTGGCAGAATTTACGATAAAGCTATCATCGAATGGCTTGTCGGTAGGGTTCTTTGTTTTCCTGATATTACCGTGTGCCCTCATGGCAGACCTATTGCATATAAATTGACTAAGAATGAACTTGACCGACAGTTTGAAAGAATCAAATAAAGGATATATAATAAATGGCAAAATTTACACTGTTAAAAACGGAAGGAAAGGCTAGACGTGCAAGATTTGAAACCGTTCATGGCACAATAGAAACTCCGGTTTTTATGAACGTTGGAACATCTGCGGCAATTAAAGGCGGTATTTCTACTGCCGACCTCAAGGAGGTTAATTGTCAAGTTGAACTTTCAAATACATATCATCTTCATATTCGCCCCGGAGATGATCTGATTTTTAAAATGGGCGGCTTGCATAAGTTTTTTAATTGGGATCGTCCGGTTCTTACCGATTCGGGCGGATTTCAGGTTTTTTCCTTGGCAAAGCTACGAAAGATAACCGAGGAAGGCGTTGCATTCAATTCTCATTTTGATGGAAAGCGAATTTTTATGGGACCTGAGGAATCAATGCAGATTCAGTCGCACCTTGGTTCAACTATTGCTATGGCTTTTGATGAATGCGTTGAAAACCCCGCACCTTATCAATACGTAAAGGCATCCCAAGAAC
>CAYRJG010000018.1:0-21086 GCA_964424525.1 uncultured Ruminococcus sp. | reverse complement strand
CCGTGTGTTTTTCTACGTGCATACTCTCGCCCGTAAGAGCCGATTCATCAACTGCGCTGACACCGTCACGCACAACACCGTCAACGGGAATGCTCTCGCCCGGCTTTACTATAAATATATCGCCGCACACAACCTCGGATGACGGAATCACCAGCTCCGTGCCACCGCGAATTACGGTTGCCGTTTTCGGTGTCAGACGAATAAGGCTTTTAATCGCACTTGTGGTTTTTCCCTTTGCTATAGATTCAAGAAGCTTACCCACCGTGATAAGCGTGAGTATCATTGCCGCGGATTCAAAATAAAGCTCATGCAGATAGTGGCGCGCCGCATCGACACCCTCTGCAAGCCCTGCACCACTCATCTCAAAGGTGAGATATACACTCCATACAAAGGATGCGCCCGAGCCGAGAGAAACGAGAGTATCCATATTCGGTGCGCGCTTTATTATTCCGCGAAATCCGTTTATAAAGAATTTTTGGTTGATCACCATAACAAGCGCTGCAAAAAGAAGCTCAAAAAGTGCTATTGCAATCGGATTTTCATAAAGAAAATTCGGCACGGGTGCGCCCCACATAACGTGAAACATAGAAAGATACATGAGTGGGATAAGTATCGCAACCGAGGCTATAAGCCGCGTTGTCATATTACGACGTTCTGTTTTTTGCTCTCTTTCCATCTCGTCTGCCGCGTTAGTATGCGATTTCAATTTACCGCCGGAATCCTTCGGTGATGCGCCATAGCCTGCCGCGATCACTGCTTTGATTATCTCATTTTCATCGCCGCCCTCAACCGCCATGGAATTGGTAAGAAGATTAACAGAGCAGGTTTCAACGCCCGAAACTCCGCGCACGGCGCGCTCAACCCGTGCCGAGCAGGCGGCACAGCTCATACCTGTAACGTTAAAATTTTTCAAATTATCTCTCCTTATTTCAAGAGCTTGGCGAGAGTATGAAGAAGCTCATCCACCGCCTCGTCGTTTCCTACCTTTATATCGTTTGCAACGCAGGTTTTAATATGCGAGGAAAGCAACTCCTTATTAAACGCAGAAAGCGCAGAGCTTACCGCAGACACCTGCGTGATTATATCTATGCAATATGCATCAGACTCAAGCATTTTGCGGATTCCCCTTACCTGTCCCTCAATTCTCGAAAGGCGGTTCATAAGGCTCTTATATTCCTCTCCCTCTCGCTTCTTCGTCTTACACATCGGGCATTCGTTTTCAACTTTTGTCATATTATCCATTCCCTCACCTCTTCACTATTCACTATTACCTATATTATATACCCCCTGTGGGTATTTGTCAAGTGGCTTTAGGGAAAAAACGAGGACGGAGCACTTTTGCTCCGTCCTCGCGTATCTTTTTATTTTTGTATTAAATTTTTTCTACCGAAATGGTTACCTTCTCACCGTTAATATTCCATTCCTTGGAGAACTTAAGTGTTCCCTCGGTGATAGAATCGGCAAGAGTTTCATCCATTATTTCGCTCTCGTTTTTCTTTGCTATTTCAAGAACTGCGGCATTACCGGTGAATGCAACCTTAATTCTATCCATAACCTCGAATCCGGAGTCCTTACGCATTGTCTGAATCTTGGAAACGATTTCGCGAACATTACCCTCCTCGATAAGCTCGGGGGTAAGGCGCTTATCTATAACAACGGTAACGCCCTTGTCACCAAGCGACTCAAAGCCTTCCTTCTTTGTCATCTCGATAAGAAGGTCTTCCTCGGTGAGAACGATCTCGGCATCCTGGGCGGTGAACTTAATGCATCCGTTTGCGGAAAGCTCATCCATAGCCGCATTTCCGTCAAGACCTGCAAGAGTATTTTTGATTGCACCGAGATACTTACCGTATTTCGGACCGACAGTACGAAGCTGAGGCTTGAAATTGTAGGTTGTAAACTCGCGAACGTTATCGGTGAATTCAACCGTCTTCACGTTAAGCTCCTCTGCGATTACCGCAACAAAGCTTTCATTGGGAGTTCTGTCTGCCTTTACGTACATTTTTGCAACAGGCTGGCGGTTCTTGATATTAGCCGCGTTACGGCAGGCTCTTCCGAGAACTACCACGTCAACAACCTCTTCCATATTCTCCTCAAGCGACTTGTCTATCATAGATTCATCAGCTACGGGATAATCGCAAAGGTGGATGGATTCCGGAGCATTCTTATCAACCGAGCATACGAGATTTCTGTAAATATCCTCGGTCATAAACGGAATCATCGGAGCCGCAAGCTTTGCAATAGTAACGAGAGAGGTATAAAGAGTCATATATGCATTCACCTTGTCGGTGGGCATATCCTTAACCCAGAATCTCTCGCGGCTACGGCGAACATACCAGTTGGAAAGCTCGTCAACAAAATTTTCGAGCACTCTCGTTGCCTCGGTAATCTTGTATCCGTCAAGATACTCATCAACGGTCTTAACCGCAGAGTTAAGCTTTGAAAGAATCCACTTATCCATTACAGAAAGAGTATTCTTATCAAGGGTATACTTTGTAGGATCAAATCCGTCTATATTAGCATAGAGAACATAGAATGCATAGGTATTCCAAAGCGTGCCCATAAACTTGCGCTGACCTTCAACTACCGCATCACCGAAGAAGCGGTTAGGAAGCCAAGGCGCGGAATTAGAATAGAAATACCAACGTATCGCATCTGCACCGTACGCCTCAAGAGCCTCGAAGGGGTCAACTGCGTTGCCCTTGGATTTAGACATCTTCTGTCCGTCCTTATCAAGAACGTGACCGAGAACGAGAACATTCTTATAGGGCGCGCAATCAAAGATAAGAGTGGATATGGCCATAAGAGAATAGAACCATCCTCTTGTCTGGTCAACACCCTCACTTATGAAGTTTGCAGGGAACTGCGACTCAAACAGCTCCTTATTTTCAAAGGGATAGTGCCATTGTGCAAAAGGCATGGAGCCGGAATCAAACCAGCAATCGATAACCTCACTTACTCTGTGCATTTCTCCGCCGCACTCGGGACATTTGATAGTTACCTCATCAATAAAGGGGCGGTGAAGCTCAATATTTTCAGGGCAGTTATCCGACATCGAGCAAAGCTCCTCAATAGAGCCTATTGAATGACGGTGACCGCAGGAGCATTCCCAAATGTTAAGAGGAGTTCCCCAATATCTGTTTCTCGAAATGCCCCAGTCCTGAACGTTTGCAAGCCAATCGCCGAATCTTCCCTTACCAATGCTTTCGGGGAACCAGCGAACGGTGTTATTATTTCTTATAAGATTTTCGCGCATCTTGGTCATTTCGATAAACCAGGTGTCACGCGCATAGTAGATAAGGGGAGTATTACATCTCCAGCAGTGCGGATAATCGTGCTCGAATTTGGGAGCTGAGAACAGCTTGCCCTCCTTGTCAAGGTCGGTAAGAACAAGGGGATCAGCCTTCTTAACGAAGACACCTGCATAAGCGGTTTCACTTGTCATCTCGCCCTTTCCGTCAACGAACTGAACGAATGGAAGATCGTATTTCTTTCCTACCTTACTGTCATCCTCACCGAATGCGGGAGCAATATGAACGATACCCGTACCGTCTGTCATCGTAACGTAGCTGTCACAGGTAACAAAATGCGCTTTTTTCTTCTGCTTCTTTGCAGCCTCTCCGGCGCAGGCAAACAGGGGCTCGTATTCCTTATATTCAAGAGCTGCACCGAGCATTTCCTCAAGTATTTCATAAGCCGCCTCGCCTTCCTTTGCAAGAGGAGAAAGCACCTTATCAAGAAGCTCTTTTGCCATATAGTATGTATACCCATCTGCCGCCTTTACCTTGCAATAGGTATCCTTGGGATTAACACAGAGCGCAACGTTAGACGGAAGAGTCCAGGGCGTGGTAGTCCAAGCAAGGAAATATGCATCCTCGCCTACGCACTTAAAGCGCGCGATAGCAGAACGCTCCTTAACGGTCTTATATCCCTGTGCAACCTCGTGAGATGAAAGCGGAGTGCCGCAACGGGGGCAATAAGGAACTATTTTGAATCCCTTGTAAAGAAGACCCTTATCCCAAATCTTCTTGAGCGCCCACCACTCGGACTCGATAAAGTCGTTGGTATACGTAACGTAGGGATTCTCCATATCAGCCCAAAAGCCGACAGTTGCGGAAAAGTCCTCCCACATCTCCTTATATTTCCAAACAGACTCCTTACAATGACCGATAAACGGCTCAAGTCCGTAATTTTCTATCTGATCCTTTCCGTCGATTCCGAGCTTCTTCTCAACCTCAAGCTCAACGGGAAGGCCGTGAGTGTCCCAACCTGCCTTACGGAGAACGCGATTGCCCTTCATTGTGCGATATCTCGGAATCATATCCTTGATAACACGGGTAAGAACGTGACCGATATGAGGCTTTCCGTTTGCTGTGGGAGGCCCGTCATAGAATGTGTAATTTTCGCCATCTTTGCGGGAATCGATACTCTTTGCAAAAATAGAGTTTTCCTCCCAAAAGCGTCTTGTTTCTTTTTCTCTTTCGACGAAATTCAGGTTCGTCGAAACCTTTGCGTAAAGTTCTTTCATAAGTGCCTCCGTTTTTGCGCGGACTTTCGGGATACTGCAATATGCCCTGCCCTCGCAAAATTACGCGCTATTTTTTAATAAATATAATATAAAATTATAGTATAAAATCTCCATATTGTCAAGAGTTTTTTAATTTTTTGAAAAATTTGAAAATCCCTTCTTATTTGATTGACTTAATCTTTAATTTGTGCTATGATAAACTCGGTGACATTTCTTACGCTATTTATGCGTAAAATAATATAAAACCCAAAATACGGCAAAGCCATTTTTTCGCACCAAATGCTGTAAAATCCAACTTTAACTGCCACAATAAGGAATGAAAATGAACAACCTTGAAGAAATACACGGCATCCCCGAGGGTCTTACCTCCGAGGCGGCAGAACGACTGAAAGCAGAAGGCAAGGCAAATATCACCAATGAAAAAATAGGCAAAAGCTATGCGCGCATAATACGCGAGAATCTTTTCACCTATTTCAACCTCATTTGGGCAATAATCACAGTGATACTTATCCTGTGCGATAGTTACGCAAACCTCACCTTCCTCGTCGTTGTAGTGCTCAATACTCTTATTGCCATAATTCAGGAAATAAAGGCAAAAAGAACTGTTGAGAAGCTCGCTGTAACCACAGACCCCAAAGCGACCGTAATAAGAGATGGAAAACCGATAACAATAGATTCATCCGATATAGTTCTCGGTGATGTTATGTTCATCGAATCCGGAAAGCAGATACTCTCCGATGCAATAGTAATCTCCGGAATTGCCGAGGCTAACGAAAGTATGCTGACCGGCGAATCAAATGCTATAAAAAAGGAAGCGGGCATCGAGGTGCTTGCAGGAAGCTTTCTTGTAAGCGGAAGCATTTACGCTCGCGTTCATAAAGTAGGTCGCGATAATTACATACACAAGATTGAAAAGGCGGCAAAAAGCTTTAAAGCTCCCGCGTCAAACCTTTTCCGCGATCTTAACAGACTTATAAAATCCATAGGAATCATAATGATTCCCCTCGCGCTTCTCGGATTCCTTGTCAATTATATTGCATACCCCGATATAACCGAAGCGATGATAAAAACCTGCGGCTCTCTTACAGCGATGATTCCCGGAGGAATTTATCTTCTCGTTACGATGACTCTGACACTTTCGGTCATTACTCTTTCCAAGAAACGAACACTCGTTCAGGATATGTATTCCATAGAAATGCTCGCATCGGCTGATGTGGTTTGCCTTGATAAAACAGGCACGATAACCGACGGAACGATGCAGGTATCAAGCTTTACCATCTTTGACGGAACAAGCGAAGATGATTTTCGCAAAATAATATCCGCGGTAATCGGTGCGGAGCGCTCTGCAAACAACACATCTCGCGCGCTGTCATCTTATTTCGGCAAAGACGTATCCCTTTATAACATCAAAAATCAAATTCCGTTTTCTTCGTCAAGAAAATATTCCGCGGTTGACATTGAAGAAATCGGAGCATACTCTCTCGGAGCACCGGGATTTGTCCCCTGCCCTTTAAATGAAAAAATCAACGCACGGATAAACGAATATGCAGATCAAGGCGACAGAGTTATTTTGCTCGCTCGCCATACCGAAATTTCCGAACCGGGAACTCCTCTTGCCATCATCGCAATAAGCGATCGCATAAGACCCGCGGCAGAGGAAACGATTGCAAAATTCCAGAATCAAGGTGTAACGCTTAAAGTAATTTCGGGCGACCATGCCAAAACCGTTTCCGCAATAGCAAAAAAGGTCGGTATAAATAATGCAGATAAATACATCTCCTGCGAGAAGCTCTCGGACGAAGAGCTTGAATCAGCAGCAGAAAGATACGCTATATTCGGTAGAGTTACTCCGGAGCAGAAGGTCCTTCTGATCAAAAAATTAAAATCAAACGGTCACACAGTAGCTATGACGGGCGACGGAGTAAACGATACCCTCGCACTAAAAGAAAGCAACTGCGCTATCGCGATGGCTGACGGAAGCGAGGTTGCGAGAAAAATATCGCAAATCGTTCTTCTCGACTCGGATTTCTCAACTCTGCCCGATGTAGTTCATGAAGGTCGGCGTTGCATAAACAATGTTCGTCAGTCATCCTCGCTCTTCCTTATGAAGACGATATTCACCGTTCTTCTCTCTATGCTTTCGATAATCACAATGTCGGGTTATCCATTCGCACCCAACCAAACCTTTATGCTCGAGCTGTTTATCATCGGTTTTGCATCCGTTTTGCTTGCACTCGAGCCAAACGACAAGCGAATACGCGGCTCATTTCTTGAAACGGTCATAATCAAGAGCGTTCCAAACGCGCTTGCGATGTTCATTCCCGTTGTAGTGCTTATGCTTATTATTGAAAAATCAACAGGCATCTCGCTTGAATGTCGGAATTCAATAGCTATGGCAGTTGTTACTATGATAGGTTATCTAAATCTTATCCACATCTGCCGACCATTCACCAAATGGCGAGCAGGAGTTGTTATTGCGGTAGGACTGCTTCTCGGCGGATTCATACCCTTCTCTATATATCGCCTTAACGATATGTTCAACTTTGGCTATATATCAAACAATTACATAGTATTTACTATTGTGATGTCACTCGGACTGGTTTGTGCCTTTGTGATGCATAACTGCAGTAAAAGAGTACAGAAGGCTATGGAAAAAAGACTTCGGGATAATCTTTTCAAGAAAAAGGGAAAAAGAAATCCTTTTGATTTCAATCCATTCCACCATAACAAAAAATAACATAAAACAAAACAGGAACCGAAGGTTTTATCCTTTGATTCCTGTTTTTTATATTCATTTTTGAGTTTTTTTAATATTTCGGTCAATCAAATAGAGAGTATTTCATCAAGCTCATTTTTCAACGCATCAAGGCGTTCTTTGCCCGAAACAACGCAAACAGCGGCATCCGTGACGCATTTTTCCACTATATCGCCTATTCTTCTAACCTCATCGTGGTCGGTTGTCAAAATACTTGTGCGATTCTTTTGTCTTCTGTCGTCGTCAATGCCGCGCAAATAACGCACAGTAGCAAGAGCACCCCTCATTCTCGGAGTTCGTATAGGTTCGGAATCGCCTATTGCTCCGATAATATATTTTGAAATCTCCCCCTTCTGATCCGCAAAGGTTCGTAGAAAATCAGCAACCTCACCAAAGCAGAAAAGAGTTCTTTTTGGCGTAGGATCACGGTATGAATAAAAGCCAAGAACTCCGCTTGCACCGGCAATCATTCCCACACCGTAAGCACCGCCGCGAACTCTGACCGCACCCCAAAGGTATTCATATCCTGCAAGAGAACGCACAACATCAAGCGAACCGGTCGGCTCCTCATTAATATCCTTGATGTTATACGCAACAGCGCAAAAGGCTACCTGGGCAGGGATAAGTATTCCCTCGCGACGCTTTGGAATCGTGGAAATATTGCACACGGGTACAACCTTTTCTCCGCTTTCGAAAATTTTCGCAAGGTTTTGAGCAAAATTCTTGTCTGTGCATCCTACGATGCTCACGAGCATTCTATCGCGTGTGAAAAATCTTTTTTGTATACTTTTAAGGTGCTCCTTTATATCATCGATTTTTTCATCAAATTGGCGGTCAAGTGCTTTTAATACCAAGTGAGATTCGTATCCCGAATAATATTCTCTGGCTGCCGCCTCAACACTGACTGCGGCACTTGCTCTGCCAAGAGCCACCTGATGACCGGACACGGCAAATGATTCCTCGTTTGCGATAACTGCCTGCCTTATGAAATTTCTTATCGCACACTCATCTTCAAACAATGTTTGACAAAGAATCTCTTGTGTAATATCAATGATTTTTTCCTTCTTAAAATCAAGAGCCGAGGCACTTACCGAAATATACACCTTGGGTTCGTTTTCTTTAGTAAGTGCCGTTGCTCTTACATCAAACGAACCAAGCTCCGCCTTTATAAGTGACTGAATCTCCAAGGCGGTATGAGAGCTTGTTGGAAGATTTGTAAGAAGAGAATTAAATATAAACAGATACGGAAGCTCCTTTGCATCGATATCCGAAACGTCAAAATAAAGCTCCGTATATACTATGCCACTCGTGCTTATATCATAAAGGATTGTTGTAGTACCGGACAGCTCGCATATCTCGGTAGGCATTTTTTTAATTTCGGTCGGAATATCCGACGCGGAAAGTCGCGGAATCGTCGCAAGGGCTTCTTCACTATCCTCGGATTCCTGCCACAAAAGAAGCTCTTCGCACATACGCTTGATATCACTTTTTTGCTCCGAAGTCATACCCCGTGCAAGTTTTTTCAAGTGCTCTTTTTCCTTATCATCACGTCTTTTTCCAAGAGTGGATGACGGAATCATAGTAAGCGTTGCTATCCTCTCGTTAGTTATAAACAGTTCAACAAGCAGTTGCTCATAAAAGCTTTGAGGGGCAGTACGAAGGAATTGAATACTCTCATCAAAGCGAAGATTCTGAGCCGGGTCATCGGAATAAAGCAACGATTCAAGCGAAACCATCGCAAAAACAACGCCAAGCGGTAAGGTTCCGTAATCACGCTCACGAAGCTTAAACTCCATAGCATTAAGCGATGCATATATCTGCGACATATCTATTCCGCGCTCGACGGTATCCTTAATTACTTTAATAAATAAATCCTTTGCTTCCTTTTCGCGTCCGTCCTTGATATTTATAAATTCAACGGTAACCGAGGGTTCAAGTATTCCGTCGTGCAAGGAAACCGTCACATCTTCACAAACGCCGGAATCAATAATCACCTTTTTTGCAGGGGATTCATTATTAGAAAAAAGCGTATTAAAGAGCACACTTGATGCAAGCAACTTTTTTTGCTCATCAAATCGCGAAACTATATAGCCAAGGCATACCCGTGTCTTATTTTCGGTAGTTTCTTCGCTCGAAATCTCGTATTCAACAATGCGACTTACAGGCGGATTTATTTTTTCATAAGAAATTCCTTCGGTCGGAATCTCCCTCTTTTCGTAAGACGAAAGATAAGAATCCAAAAGCAGAAGCACATTATTCAGATCGACCGAGCCATCAAGGAATATTTCCGAATTTGATGGATGATAATATTTTTTATGAACCTCAACGAACTGCTCATAAGTAAGAGTTGTGATGCAATCGGGATCGCCTCCCGAATCCTCGCGATAGCAAGTGTTCGGATAAAGCATTTCATTTATGTGTCGGTCCGCAACCGATTCAGCAGATGAGTAATCTCCCCTCATCTCATTTAAAACTACACCCTTGTAGGAAAGCTCGTCATTATCATTTATTTCATAATGCCAGCCCTCTTGATAAAATGCATTCGGGCTCTTTACGGCAAGCGGATGCAAAACCGCATCCATATACACGTCAACAAGGTTGAGAAAATCCTTGTCATTACGCGAGGAAACAGGATACATTGTCTTGTCCTGAAATGTCATAGCATTAAGGAAGGTATTGAGTGATCCTTTGAGCAGCTCGACAAAAGGGTCCTTCAAAGGAAACTTTCCCGAACCGCACAGCACGGAATGCTCAAGTATATGAAAAACACCGGTGCTATCCTCGGGTGGAGTTCTGAAAGCAATAGAAAAGGTCTTGTTTTCATCCTCACGGTCAAGAAAAACGAGTCTTGCTCCGTTCTTTTCATATATCAAAACGTAAAGATCACAGTCAAGCTCATCGATACGAATTTTTCGTTGAACGGTGAACCCGTGTAGCTTTTCGTTTATTTTCATTACAAAATCTCCCTTTTTCTTTTTGAAATATCTCTATTTTGCAAGGCGGTCAACGAATGAATTAACCTCGTCCGTGTATTTTTTTGTATCGACGAGATATCCAAATCCGTGTCCTGCGCCCGCAATACTGATAAACCGTATATTTTTATTTGCCATAGCTATTCTCTCGCTCATATAGTGCGGAACGAATTTATCGGCATCACCGTGAATAAGAAGAATCGGAACTCTCGCCTCCTTCACCGCCTTTTGCGGCGAGGACTCAAATAAAGAAAATCCGCCATACAGTTTTGCACCGATAGGAGCTATAATTCTCGTCACGGGTGAGGGTATATGAAGCTTTTTTGCAACATGCGCTATAATATCGATAGGCGAAGAGTATGGGCAATCTGCAACAACGCCGACAACATTTTCGGGAAGCTCGCTCTCTCCTGCCGCCATAAGAACGGTTGCCGCGCCCATCGAAATACCGTAAAGAATTATTTTTTGATTTGCGCCAAAACGCTCGCGTGCGTATTTTACCCAATCAATACAATCAAATCTTTCTTTTATTCCAAAAGAAATGATGTGTCCCTCGCTCATTCCGTGCGCGCGCTGATCTACGAGCAAAAGATTATATCCTGCACTAAAGCACTCTGTTCCGCTTGCCGAAAAATCTCTTCGGGACATACTTTTATATCCGTGAAACTGAATTTCCAGAGGAGCACCATCCATCACATGATAATATCTTGCATAAAGCACAAGTCCGTCACGTGATTTTATTCTAACCTCTTCAAACGGTAAAGAAAGCATATTTTCTATATATTTGCGACGAACCTCTTCAAATTCGGGATGGCGGGACAGAGTTGCAAATATGTCTTCATCCTTACGCGGATAATATCTGAAAGCAAGCCTATATGCTGCGTATCCACCAAGAAATACGACGAGAAGAATTATTATGGCAACAGCCGCAAGAGTAATATATAAAGCCGTCATACTTTGGCGAATCTCCCTATAAACTATTTATACTATTTTTATCCATTTCTTGCTTTTTAAGCGATAAATACAAATAAAGGTCTTTATCGCCCAATCTATCTTTAACGCGGTAGTAACAATGAAGGGCGACATATCGAAAACAAGTCCGCAAAGCGCACCGAGAGGAATCGATGCAAGCCAAAGAAATGCAACATCGGCAAACATTAAGAATTTCGTATCTCCGCCGCCGCGCAAAACGCCCTTGGTAAGAACCGATTGCATAGCCTGGAACACAACCATAATCGCCACAGAATACATTAATTGATATGCAATCTCCTGCGTTTCCGGCTCAATATTGTAAAGTCCTATAATGAACGGGCAAAGTATTAAAATTATCACTCCGGCAAGAGCACCTATTATGAACGAGAGTGCGGTAAACGTTACACCTTGGCGGTACGCAACCTCTTTATCACCTCTGCCGAGAGTATTACCCGTCATAATACTTGATGCCTGACCAAGACCTTGATTAAACACCGTTGAAAGCCTTAAAACCGTTGCCACTATTGCGTTTGCGGCAACGTATTCCGTGCTTATATGACCTATGATGATAGACATCATACTGTTTCCGAGAGCAAGCATACCGTCCGAAATCACAACCGGTATAGAATATTTTATGTAGGTAGGAAGAATACCTCCCGTTGATGAGAAAAGGTCCTTTATGCGAAGCTTTACATCCTTTTCAACCTTGAAAACATATACACCGATGATAATCGTTTCCACTACTCTTGCAATAACCGTTCCAAGTGCTGCTCCGGCAATCTGCATTTCGGGAGCACCGAGATTACCGAATATAAATACCCAGTTGAAGAAAATATTTACGAAAAAGCTGATTATCGATGTAACGAGAGGTACAGCAACCTTTCTCACCGAGCGCAAAACGAGGGTGAGTGTAAGCGAAATACCCATAAGAATATAGGTAGGCGAGCTCCAAAGAAAATATATCCTTCCCTTTTCGATAACCGCTGTGTCATCTGTGAAGATGCTCATAATAAATGACGGAAAAATCACCGTTACAACAGTGAAAAGCGCCGCTATACAAAGTGCCAGGCGCATCATTATCGTAACCGAATGCTTGATCGATTTAGTGTCACCTCTACCCCAAAACTGTGCAGTCAGAACAGCGGCACCCATACCCATGCCCATGCAGAGTATCTGAAAAATATTTATAAACTCATTCGCCAGTGATGAACCCGAAAGCTGTATCTCTCCATAAGATCCCAGCATAACGGTATCCATAATATTAACTCCGATAGTTATCATATTCTGAAAAACTATCGGAAGAGCAAGTACCAAGGCGGTCTTATAAAAATGTTTGTTTTTAACAAATAGTTTCATTTTTACATCTCTGTTTTAAAATATATACTAGGATATTCTAACACAATAAGCATCTTTTGTCAATCGAATTCAAGCATCAATTATTCTAAAAAATTTTCCGAGGTTGAAAGGATTTTCAGAATATATACAAAACGACCGTTCGGAAATCCCGAGCGGTCGCTCTTTTTCGGTATCAACTTTATGCCAAAAATTCATTTTGAGCAGAAATCATCGGCTGACGAGTGATAGGCGTACCGGCGTACGCCAAACGAGGATACGGCGATTTCTGCCAAAAGGTTACTGTATTTCGAGGCGTCTGCCTGTGTCCACTTTCACCTCTGCCTTTGGCAAAGCAAGCGAAAGTATTCCATCCTTATAGGACGCAGATATTTCGTCCTCTTTTATTCCGTCAAGGTCAAAGCTCCTAGTAAATGAACCGTAGGTGCGTTCACGTCTTATATATCCGTCGCCCCCCTTATCGCCTTCGGTATCAGATTTGCGCTCGGCATGTATTGTCAAATACCCGCCCTTTACCTCAACATTTATATCATCTTTCGAAAATCCGGGAAGCTCCGCTTCAATAATATATCCGTTGGAGGTTTCCTTGATGTCGGTTCTGAATGAGGGAATCTGACGGCAAAAAAAGTTTTTTTCAAGCTCGTCAAACGCTCTGAACGGATCGTACGAAATATAACGGTTGCTTCTCGCAAACGGGGTTAAATCAAACATAATTAAAATCCTCCTTAAGAAATCATATATAGTATGTGCTAAAAGGTTTTTACTATTCGGGCATTGGCGCCTTTTGCCCTCATCCTTTTACGATTATATTATATCCTTGAAATATGAATTTTTCGTTATACAAGTGTTTCCAAATGGTAAATTCTAGCACTCTATTTATATGAGTGCTAATATTTTTATCAAAAATTTGCTATTTTTTAGATTAGTTCTATATTTTTTAGCAATTATATTTAATGTTTGCTACAAAACAAACGTTTCAAAACGCCCTGTCTGCAAAATGTTTCTTCCTCTTGTTTTTTGCCCTCAAGTATGATATACTTATTTACAGGTCAATCAGGAAAGGACGAAATTATGAATAAGCAAGAAAAGCTTTACGCTCTACTTAAAGTAACCGACGCATATTTGGAAAGAGGTGCAGCTTTGCAATATGACCAGAGAGCGATGGACAGAATCATACAACTTACTCAAAGGCGCGCAAAAAGTCTGCCCCCCGAGGCGGCAACCGAGCAGTATACATTGTTTCTTGATTGCTCATCATTTATGTTCACTCTTTACAGAGAAACCTTCGGTTATGAGATTCCCTCCGATCTTACCTGGCACATGATAGACCTCATAAAACCGCGCGTTTATTATTACGAGCTGACGGGAGAGGAGAGCGAAGAGGACAAGGCAAAGATAATCGGCGATATAACAACAATCCTTGAGCCGGGCGATATCATTACCTACGACCGGCACTCCGGCAGCGGACACACGATGCTATATATGGGGAATAATATCCTTGCTCACTCAACCTCGAATAGTCGCCCCGACAGCTATGATTACGTAAACAAAAAAAGCCGTGAATACGAAAGCGGCGTTAGATGTGACACGACCGATATTTTAAAGAAAAGACTGTTCCACGCAAAAAACAACATTCGCAGAATTGCTATCGCGCGTCCGCTCGATACAGTAGGAGATCCGACTCCCAATACTATGGCGCGCATAGGAGAAGCTGACGGCTTAAAATGCGAGGTCACCGCATCTCGCTTTGGCGGAAACCACGCATCGCCTTCTGAAGTAATAGAATACAAGGTGCAGGTTCTTGCGAAAAAGGATTCTGTTATTAAAGTAACCTTTGAAGCTCCTAACGGAACAACTCTTGTAGGTGACGGATATGCGGAATCAAAAGTAAGCAGTGGCGAAAGTGCAACCTTCACATTCAAGGCAAAAATCGATAGTGATTACACAAATTTATGGATAAGCGGTCCCCGTGTCACGGTAAACGGTCTTTCTGTATTCACTCATAGAGTATACATAGGCACCCGTCTTACCAATAATGAAGAAAAGAAGATAACCGAAAAGGTAAGCAAAAGCTCATATATCAACAAAAGCGCACTTGCCGCGGCATCAAAGGCTTATGAAAGCATAGGCATCTCAATTCCCGATTCCGAACTCGAAGTAATAAGAAAAATTTTCTTTATGCTTGATTCCACAAGCGGTGATTTATTTTACAGAAAATCGCAAGAGCCTGAGTCTGACGGAGCAGTATATTCGCTTTTTGGCGGCACAGGTGTTACTACTCCCGAAAGTTCCAACGATCCATTTATCCGCACCACAAAACCGAGGGTGAGCGACATTCGCTGCGGCGATATAATTATATGTTGCGACGATCCTTACGGAATAAAAACCTACTCTGCATATTATGACGGAAGTTCTCTTATCGGAAAATTCGATTATGACGCCGAAACCAAACACCTCTCGGATAATAAGGTAGAAGAATTTGTAGACAGCCTACTTGGCAGATTTTCATTTGTAATTCTCCGCCCCGGACTCCTAAAATAAGTATATATCAATTCATAAAACCACACCACATATGCAAAACCTCCGCAGACGCATTCTGCGGAGGCTTTCATTTTACAATTTCAGAGTTGCTATATACGGTCTATGGTCGGAGGCGGTTTCGTTGGGAATATCCGCACTTTCAACCTCTATATCCTTCGAAACAAAAATATAGTCGAGTTTTCTATCCGGGGCATCCGAAGGAAAGCTCAATTTCGGTGCATCAAACAAATCTGCAGTATCCTTCATTTTCTTCTTGATGGGAGAAAGAATTTTATCATTCGGCACGAGATTAAAGTCACCCATAAGTATACACTTTTCATCCTCAAGATTTTCAAATACGGTCTTGATCGCATTTATCGACTCATCGGGATTAAGACCAAAATGAGTAACCATAACGGTAACTCCCGTGGGAAGAGTTGTCTTTATGATAGAGCGCGTTTCATACCAGCTATCATATATTTTGTTTTCGGGATCGGGGATAATAATAGTTTTGGTGTTCACAAGCGGAATTTTAGAAATTATTGCATTTCCGTAGGGACCCTTACCCGCAAATTCTATTGCTTTACCGAAATAAAAATACTTATATTCCTCACCGCAAAGCGCGCGCAAGGATTCGAGCTGATTCGTGTATTCCGGATCCTCTCCCTCATCCCTCATTTCGTTAAGGCCCACTATATCCGGATCATACTTCCGTATAACGCTTGCCATAAGTTCAAAATCAATTTTTCCCGAAACATAACCCAAACAGTGCTGTGTGTTAAACGTCATTACCTTCATATTTTGTATATCCTCGCATCTCTGTCACAAAAGGCATTTTTTATAACACTTTCCGCATTCTCATCAAATGAAAGATTAGGCGGCTCGCAATCTCGGTTTTGACCGTACTGACCGAGCGTTTGCCCCACTCTTTGAATATAAGTGTTTTCATACATTTGGGGAAGACTCTCTTTATCCTTACAAACCAGATGAAGCATACGGTATGCGGCTCGGTCAAAAACGTTGTTATGTATAACAAAATTTCTTGCCGTATTTTCATAGCTCCAGCCCTTTATGTGGGCAGGCGTGTGAATATTATGGCGTTGTTGCCCCCATCCGTAGCCAGAACGGCGAAGGATGTTATCGCACATTTCTATATTCTCCATATAACTCTCGACGTCCCCGTCATTCTTTTCGAGGAAATACTCTATCGAGTACACGCAATCCTCAACAAGGTTACCCTTGTAAAGCACGTTCTTCAGCTCGTATTTTTTGCCAAACGTACTTATTTGATGCGTAATTCCCGCATCGTAGCACTGATAAATATAGCAGTTTTCCACGGTATAGCCATCGCATCCGCCATATATCTCGACCGCGTTTCCGTATCGGGTTACGCTTCCGCGCCGCCCTTCGGGGTAGTTTGGATCAAGTCCGAGGTAATTCAGTATATTACCGCCAATCCAACCCATCTCACAGTTTGAAACGTGAAGCCCTCTGCTTACTCCACCGCTACCTGCTGCCACCGCAAACTTCGCATATTTAACGCAGATATTATCAATAGTTACATTATCTTTTTCAAGAACCCTGAAAACGGTTGACCAAGGAATTGCTTCAACCGAATCGAAGACCATAGCAGGATTTCCTCTATCACATCTCAAATAAAGCTCACCGTAACACTCGTCATCAATTATCGGAACGGGAAAATCCTCTCCCTTGCTCGGAGCATCGGTAAGTCTTGAATCGTAACGGCAGAAAATATCGAGGTCACACGTCATTTCGTCCGCCATAACGAATTCCTTTGACTCGTCATTTCTGCAAACAAATTTTCCACAGCGGTATGACGGGATAAGCTTTCTCGAATGCGCCTCTCCAT
This sequence comes from uncultured Ruminococcus sp., assembly GCA_964424525.1. GTDB lineage: Bacteria > Bacillota > Clostridia > Oscillospirales > CAG-272 > UBA1740. The sequence continues at coordinate 4,116 of CAYRJG010000018.1, read as the reverse complement.
CATTAAATACAAGCGTACCGCAATCGGTTATTTCATTTTTGTATTTCCAAATGTTATTTTCTCTGTCAAAAAGCTCCCAGGAGTCGGAAAAAGAAAGGTCTGCAGGTCCGGCATATATTTTCGGTTTTTCGCCCTCACCGTATGCGGCATAGGTAACACCCGACTTTGCTAAAATGAAGCCGCGAAAAAGGTCACCGCGTCTAAAGAGCACCGCATCGCCGCACAGAAGTTGGGCATCACTAACCTTCTTCATGCTTTTCCAAGGATGTTCAGGGGATTTTCCGTCATTTTCATCATTACCGTCTATGCTGACATAATAGACAGTACCCTTTATTTCGATATTATCCTTTGCCGAGAGTATCTCCGTCTTGCGACGCTCGCAAAGCTCCTCAATTTCCTTTGGATATCCTTTTGTCATTTCGGGCATTTTTACATTCGCCTTTCTTTATTTGTATTCCTCGCCGATGAAGCGGAAGAAATTCATTCCGTAGATATGATCCTTGAAATCCTCAACATCGGTTGCAACATATTTTTCATAAAGCGCATTATCGGTTTCCTGCCAGAAAGCACTCATCTTTGCATCATATCCATCGGTATTGCAATCACTGCCAAACATAAGATTGTTTCTAAAGTTATAGCTTAAAAGAAGATGGCGAAAAACGTCATCACGGTACACGGGTGGTGTTCCCGGTGTTATGTCTATGAACATCTCGGGTGCGGTAGGGTGAGTTCTTTTATGCCAATTAAGCTTTCCGTAAAGCGCGATGCACTCATCATACCACGGTCAGGAAACATGCGCCAAGCAGAATCGAAGATTCGGAATATCTATAAGCGCCTCAAAATTACTCGGGCGCAGATTATCACAGGAATTCATGCCGTCCCAGCATATACCCGAATGAAACATTATCGCCTTTCCGCACTCGGCGATATAAGATATAACGTCAAGCACCTTTTTTTCCTTTACAGAAAAATCAAAGGCTATTATCTTAAACGCAACGTATCCGCCAAGAATAGCGGCATCCACCTGCTCTTTTGCATCTTCATCCGTAGGATTTATCCAATAGAAGGGGTAAAGATTCTCACCCGACTTACAAACATCAAGTCCGAGCTGCAATCTCTCCTGCCAAGATCTATTTTTATAACCCTTTGGTGATGGGCTGTAAATAGCCGCCCCGTCAAGCCCTGCTAACGAAAGCTGCGATGCAAATTCCTTTGCATCATATTTTCCGGGAATAGCATACCCATCGCCCATTCTTGTATGTACGTGACAATCTATTTTCATTTTACACCCCTCGTGTTCCGCAAAATATTTTATTAAAATAGTTTCTTATAGTGCGCTGCTTAAATTTTAAATATATATTCTCCTCCGCATACAAGCTTCTCTACACCACCTTCAATGGCAACTCTCGCGATTGCGCCGGTTGGTATAGATATCTTATATTCCGTGCCACCATCATTCTTTACGTAGGACACAAATATCTTTCCGTGCGGAGTTGTTATATATCCCGAAGCGCGAGAGAGCGCTTTTACATTTGCCGGAGAAATAACTATTTTATCATATCCCGCACTATCGCGCTCCTGTTTTATACCAAGGATATATTCAAAAAGGCAGGCAACGACAGCACCAAACATCGGATGATTATGAGATCGCGACTTGCCCCAATATTCAGGGAATGTCGTTTCTCCGTTTTTCTTCCATTTTCCAAAGCCCCAAGGCTCATCCGCAACAAGCAGCTTAACTGCAACATCGGCATATCCGCGCTCAAATAACACACGGGTGGCAACCTCGGTTCCGAAAATGCCTGTATCGTAGTGACCTAGCCTATCATAATAGGCGGCAAGCTTTTGTGCAGTCATCTCCGTGCCAAGCCCCATATCAAGAGCAAAAGCAGAAGCACCGCAAACATTTCCGAGATAGGTCTTATCACGGCTGAAATCGTTATAATAAAACTTATCTATCGTAGCCGTGCATTTTTTAATTCTTTCCTCAAGATAGGAAACTTCATCGCGCTTACCGATGACCTCGGCTATCTCAAGAACTCTTTGCATTGAACGAACATAGAAATATGTATTAACGAAAGGCGAGGGAAGGTTCGACTGATCGGGCGGTGTGCACCAATCGCCAAGGCACCAAGCACCCTCTATATCCGAAATGACGAGATTATATTCGCTATGTGCTTCAAGGAAATCAAGGTATAAAAGCATACCCGAAAAGTTTTCTGTAAGAACGGATTTATCTCCATAATATTTCCAAAATTCATAAGGCACGGTTATAATTGCCGAACCCCATCCACCGGGACCGCCGCCTGCGTGAATATAAGGCGCGGTATACTGAACATGCCCTGTTTTTCTATCCTGACAATCGGATATATCGCCTATCCACTTTCTGTAAAAAGACTCTGCCGAAAGAGTATGAAGCGCGGAGCGACAAATATTTTGACCGTCACCCGTGTAACCTAAACGCTCGATATGAGGGCAATCACTCGGTATTCCTCTATGCATATTTGCAAGTTGGGTATCTATGAATGTTTTGTATATCCAGTTAAGCGTTTCATTATCGCACTTGAATTCGGAATCCACTTTAACATCTGAATGAATAACCGAAACAGAATCCACATCGGCATCTCCGACGACCTTGAAATATCTGAATGCATACCAGGTAAAGCGAGGATAAACATCTCCACTGTCAACATTTGCAACAGCAGAAAAACGCTGACCGTGCATATGAGTTTCATCAAGCTCGATTCCCGAACTATCAAGGCGTTCCGAAAAGGTGATAGATACCTCGGAATAGTCTTTTTTTGTTACACGGATAGTGGGATAGCCCGTAATATTTCTACCTGCATCATATATCGAATATCCATCAGCGCGATAAATGAGCCTAGGGGTGCGCTTTTCAAAAATTCTATCCCCAGGACAATCGGTATAAAGATATTCGCTCACAACAGGCTTTTCAAAAACTGCATTTTTCCAAGATGACACGTCAAATTCAGGCAAAAGGAAGCTGACATCCCATTCCTTATAATTATGGATCTCGCCTTTATGCAGCGTTCCTACTGTAACAAATGCTTCCTTATATTTTTCGCATCCATCAGAGATTATCTTCTCCCCTTTTCCGTCTTCATCGGTAATCGAAAGCGAATATATAAGCTTTTTGTTTCCATATATTTTTTGCGGAATATCCCAAAGAGAAATGCCGGTATACCAGCCGAATCCAAGCAAAACACAAAGCGTATTATCGCCCTCTACGAGATAAGAGGACACGTCATATTCGGTCGCATAAATTCTATACTCAAGCTCCTCGCCCTTGGGGCAATCTATATTTTCATATTCACTGTTAAGCGGAAGGAAGTAATCCTCGCTCACTCTTTTTCCGTTAATATAAATCTCAAAGGTTCCAAGTCCGATAAGTTTTAATTTCGCAGTACAATTTTTCTTTATATTAAAATCGCGGCGCACAAGTATGGATGCCGCAGTGCTATCCTTATCGGCACCTATCCATTTTGCACTACCGAACATTTCTACCTGATTCATATTTTTCTCCTCGAATTCTTTTTTTAATCAATTTTCAATGCGAATTCGGCATATTATACTATTCACAGTTACGATTATACAACAATCATTAATAATTGTCAACAAAAACAGAAAAACACATTCCAACTTTTCAACAATTCGGGCTTTTTTATTTTAACTAAAGCTATAATAGAAAAAGCAAGTCAATCGACTTGCTTTTTCTAAAATCACCGTTATATTTTCTGAAAAGTATTACTTTTCGTTCTTGTATATTTCCTTGAAATACTTATAGGTATCAACCTTTAATTCTCCGCAAGCAGCCTCATCACAAGCGATTATTCCGTCTTTGTGAAGCTGAAGCGCACTTATTGTCCAAGCATGATCAACGCCACCCTCAACGCAGTGACGAAGAGCGCGAGCCTTGCTATGACCGCTGATGAGAAGAAGAACCTGCTTCGAATCGCAAACGGTGCCAACACCGACAGAAAGAGCCGTCTTCGGAACCTTGTTAGGGTCGTTATCAAAGAAACGGGAATTAACTATCAAGGTATCCTCTGTAAGAGCGCGAATACCGGTTCTTGATGTAAGAGAAGTAAAGGGCTC
>CAYRJG010000017.1:0-21091 GCA_964424525.1 uncultured Ruminococcus sp. | reverse complement strand
GCAAGAGAGTTCCCGCTGTTCTTTATGCAGGAATGCTTGAATATGACGGAGATCTTCATATTCCTTCAAGATATCTTGTAAATCCCCCCACAATTACCAACACTATGACCGAATATCTCGTAGGAGCAGGAATTGCAGAGCTTGCAATTTCTGAAACACAGAAATACGGTCACGTTACCTATTTCTGGAACGGAAACAAGTCGGGTAAGTTCTCCGAGGAGCTTGAAACTTATATAGAGATTCCTTCGGATGTAGTACCTTTTGAGCAAAGACCTTGGATGAAATGTGCTGAAATTACCGATAAACTTATCGAATGCCTCAGAAGCGGTAAGTATAAGTATCTTCGCGTCAATTTCCCGAACGGAGATATGGTAGGTCATACCGGCTCGTTTGCTGCAACTCAGTGCTCAATGGAGGCTCTTGACCTTCAGCTTGCGAGAATACTTGAGGTTGTTGATGAGCTTGGCGGTGCAGCTCTTATTACTGCGGATCACGGTAATGCCGATGAAATGTATGAGATAGATAAGAAAACAAAGAGTCCGAAGGTAGGTAAGGATGGCTCTTATAAGGCAAAGACAAGCCACACCCTTAACCCCGTACCGTTTATCATCTACGATAACTTTACCGCTGATAAATATACCGTAAAGCTTGGCAGAGATGATTTTGGTCTTTCTGCTGTGGCGGCAACTACTGTAAATATGCTTGGATACGAAGCTCCCTCTATTTGGGATGAATCGATGATCGAGCTTTAATTCATTTTGATTAATCTTTGATAAAATCTCCCCGTAATTTTTCGATTTGCTATGGGGAGGTTTTATTTGTGTATCAAAGACCTTTTGTTTGTTTTGTCTACGAGTGGCAAATAATTTGCCTTTTTTGACATATAATTTCTACTTTTTGAAGAAAATATAAAAATAAATAAAAAATGTCGGTTTTGTTCATACTTTAGAAATATTTATCTGTTACAATAGTGCCGCTTTATGTATGTGACCAAATTTTCTATACCGCAATATCATGATAAAGCAATGAATTTCGGAGGGTAATTATGGTTCTTGAAAATATTCATGTCAAGCACAAATCATTTGGCGAAGGTATTGTCACCGAGCAGGTGGGAAAATATATAACGGTAGATTTCGGAACGGCAAAAAAGAAATTTGTTTATCCGGACTCTTTTGAGAGTTTTCTTTCTGTTGTTGATGAAAACCTAACCGGTCAGATTCTTCAGGATATAGCTGAGTCCAGGGCGGCAAAGCAGGTCATAATTGACAAAAAGAATGAAGAAAATCTTCGCGCTATGACTCGCGGTATCGTTATTCCCGGTAAGGAAGCAACGATAGGCGAGAGTGAAGAGGATGAATCTCGGTTTAAAGAAACAGAGGAGCTTTGATGAGCTTCGTGCCAAAATGCTAAAGCAAAAAATAAGTCAAGGTAAGTTTCCCCTTGACTTATTTTTTTTTGTGTTGTATACTAAAACAGTAAATACATTTTATAAGGAGAAGAAAATGCCGACTGAAATGATGGGATACCTATCAGCGTTTGTTTACGGAATTTTATGTATCGTGCTTGGAATTATTCTTTATAAATTCGGTGTTCCCAAAAAGTATACGAGAAAAACGGTTCATATTCTCGTAGGCTTTGAATGGGCAATACTTTATCATTTCTTTGGAGCAACTATACACACGCTCGTTGTTTGTCTTGCCTTTACTTTGTTACTTATTGTAACCTATTTTGGCAAAATGCTCCCGGCGATGTCTTCTGATTCAGATAATGCACCGGGTACGGTATATTACGGTGTATCAATGTCTATTATGGCGGTAATATCTCTCTTTGTACCGAAAATGATGATTCCGTTTGGTATTGGAGTATTTGTCACATCTTTCGGTGATGGATTTGCCGGTGTAATAGGGCAGGCGTGTAAAAAATACAATCCCAAAATATTCAAGAAGAAATCTCTTCTTGGTACTTTGGCAAATTTCATTTTCTCGTTTTTGGTTTGCGAGGTGTTCAAATACATTTTCGAATTGCCATTATCTCACTTATCCTGCATTTTTATAGCCGTGTTTGCTGTCGGTCTTGAGCTCATTGGACTTTGGGGACTCGACAACATCATAATGACGGTTGGCATATCCTTCCTTTCGTACGGTCTTATTTATCACTATGATGTTCTTGTAAATTTCATTGTTCCGATTCTCCTTACCCCCTTTGTTGTAACGCTTGTAACGGAGAAAAAAGCTCTTACCCAAAAGGGGCTTTGCGTTGCTATGATCCTTGATTTGGTAGTGTCGCTGACTCTTGCTAATTTTGGATTTACGCTCCTCCTTTCATTTCTCGTCTTCAGTATAATAGTTGATAAAATCAAGAAAAAAAAGAAGGCAGAAGACACTATTACTAAAAAAGGCGAATGTCGTGATGAGATTCAGGTAATAGCCAACGGCCTTGTTTGTGCCGTTGTTGCGATTATGTTTGCAATTACCCGTAATCATGTCTTCGTTGTTGCATATATCGCTGCACTTTCAGAAGCGTTTGCTGATACCGTAGCTTCGGGATTCGGTGTTTATGCAAAAAACACTTATGATGTTTTTAAATTCAGAAAGGGAACGTGCGGATTAAGCGGGGGAATGTCGCTCATCGGAACTTTTGCATCTCTTGTGGCTGCTGTGCTTTTTTCATTGATAGCAATTCCGTTTGGCGTTGCCGATATTTATCTTTGCCTTATTGCGGCTACCGCTGCTTTTTTCGGAGTAATCTTCGACTCTTTCCTCGGCTCGCTATTTCAAGTCAAATATAGATGTGAGGTGTGTTCCTCGCTTACCGAGAGAGAGGAGCACTGTAATAAGCCGTGTGTAAAGCATTCCGGGTTTGTTTTCTTTGATAATGACGTAGTTAATATATTCAGCGGAGTCTTTGCCGCAGCAGTATCCGTCGGAATTTATTTTATTTTCGTTTAACGCTCAACACAATATATCAGCGGCGCTTGGTCTTTAGGCGCCGCTTTTGAATGTTATATACCTTTTTACGGTTATTGACGGTCGGTTTCTTCATTATTAATTTGGGGTTTATCTATTGACATTATTAATATATCGTGATATAATACCGTATATAGAACTACGATGTTCGACATATTAAATTCTCTGCGAGAACAGAGCTTTAATTGAAATTCAAAAGATCAAAGAGGGGAAACGATGGAAACAAAAAGAATATCTAACTCTGAAATCGAAGTAACATCTGCAACGGAAAAGAAAAATGACAAATGCGAAGCCTCAAAGGAGTATAAAATTTCCGTTGTAATTCCTTGCTATAATCAGGAAAAGTATGTTGATGATTGCTTAAAAACTCTTGAAAAGCAAAAATTCGATGGTCTTGAAATCATTATGGTTGATGATGGATCGACCGACTTAACAAGAGCAAAGATTGAGAATTATCAAGCAAAGCACAAGAAGCTTGATATATTCTATTATTATCAAGATAACGCAGGTCCCGGAGTTGCAAGAAATACAGCTCTTGAAAATGCTCACGGTAAATATATAGCTTTTCTTGATTCCGACGATAAGCTTCCTGCTGGTGCATACAATGCACTTTATTATACTGCTGAAAAGTATGAAAGTGATATCGTAATCGGTGAATATTTCAGACGTGTTGATAATCAGCCTTGGTACGTTTCCGATTATATTGCTCAATACTGTAAAGAAAAAGAGGGTATAAACTGTGCCGGTGACTATATTGTTGCTATCAAGAATCCCTCGCTTTGGAACAGACTTTTCAGAAGAGAATTTTTGGAGAAGCACAATATACGTTTCATTCCCGAAATGCATGGGGAAGACGTTGTATTCAATCTTGATGCAGTAAAGAATGCAGAGCGTATGTATACAACTCAGTCAATAGTTTATTGCTACACAAAGAGAACAAGTGCAAAAGATTCAATTTCCACATGTTGGAATCTCAAGAATTCGGCGTCCCGTTTAAGAGCAATAAAAACATACACCACATATTTTGATAAAATCGACAATGTTGAAGCTGAATACGTATATTTGAGTACTACTGCAAGCTATTTCCTTTCTGGATTGAATTCAATAACCGATGCAGAATTGCAGCGTGAGCTTTTTGAGCAGTTGAAAGAAACACTCGTTATGTATAAGGGCAATATTCGTTATGAAAAGTATATCGAGTTGCTTTTGGGTCTTGATTTGAATATCGTTTTGGAAGTGCCGTACAAGGTTTACAAGATTTTGCTTAACAAAATCAACGAAAGAAATAGAAATATGCTTAACGGCGTAGATGCAAAGCCTGTCACTAAATATGTTTCTAACGGTGACCCCAAGACGTTGGTATTGAATGATTTCAAAGAGGGAAGAGTTGGTTTCAAATACATCATTTCTTGCTTTAAATCATGGGCAAAATATAAGCTAAAATACAAGTCAAAGAAACAGAAATAATTGATTGAATTTTATTGACGTGTAAGGAAATAATACTATGAGTAATAGAAAAAAAGTAGCCATTATCTTTGTATATTTGCAAAACAACTTGGGTGACGATTTGTTTTTGCAGCACATTTGTTTGCGATATCCTCACGTAGATTTCTATGTAATGCCAAGCTTTGTGTCAAACAAAACCTTCGAAAAGCTTGATAACTTGTATTTCAGCGAGGAAATGCGTACTTATTTCAAAGAATTTGATCTGCCCGAGGTTTCCGAAAACCTTAAAGCCTTTTATAACGGATTTGATGCTTGCGTTGTTTTGGGCGGCTCAATTTTCATGCAATTTAATCAAGGCTGGCGCCACAGACTTAAGAATTTCAAGAACAGAACTATTCTTAATGAAAATACATACGTTATGGGCGCAAATTTCGGTCCGTTTACCGATCCCGCTTTCTTAACCGAGCATAGGGCTGTTTTCTCTAAAATCAAGGATTTGTGCTTTAGAGATTCAATTTCCGCATCCTATTTTCCTGATGCAGAAAATATAAGATACTCGTCTGATATTTTGTTTTCATATAAATATAATAAACCCGAAAACAAACAGCCTAAAAAGCAGGTTGCTATTTCGGTTATCAACTGCGCTTGGGACGGAAGACCGATTCCTCAGTTGAAGCGTTTGAAGAACGAAATGAGTTACTATAACGATAAGATAGTTGAGATGTGTTCAGAGTTCGCAAGGCGCGGATATAAGATTTCGCTCTTGTCCTTCTGCGGTGCGCAGGGTGATTTGAATATTGCTAAAAATATTGAATCCAAATGCCTTCTGAACGGTGTTACGGATCTTGATATCGTTCATTATTCGGGTGAGGTTGAGCCTATCCTCGATGAACTTGTAAATTCCGAGATTGTTATCGCAACAAGATTTCATGCAATGGTTTTGGGATTCTTGTTTGGAAAAACCGTCTTCCCGATTATTTATGATGAAAAGCAGAAGTATGTTCTTCAGGATTTGAATTTCTTTGGCGATTCTTGCTTAATGGAAGATATTCGCAATATTGACACTAAAAATTTGGTTGATTCATTGATTGATCCCGAATCGAAGAATTCTTATGAAAAAACCAAGCATAATATCGAAAAAGCTGTGGTTGAAGCAGAACAGCAATTTGCGGCATTAGATGAAATTTTGAAAAGAGAAGTGTAGATATGAATATTGAAGCTTTTAAAAAATGTCTTTATGAGGCGTATCAGCGTAACGAGGTTTCCGAGGCGGCTATAGCAAAGATGAACGAGCTTTGTGTAGCCTATGACTTGCCTACGACCTTCTGCGTTGATGATTTAGAAAAGATTGAACAGCCTAATCTCGTGTTTTACGGAGCAAGCGAAGAGAGCATAAAAGCGGTTCGCGAAAATGAACCTAAGATTTCTATTATTGTTCCGACTTATAACCGCGTAGATTTTCTTTGCAGATGCGTTGACAGTATTCTTGAACAGAATTACAATAATATTGAAATAATAATTATTAACGACTGTTCTACGGATAACACTACAGAGGTTGTTACTCAAAAATACGGCAATAATCCCAAAGTAGTTTATATTGAAAATGAAACTAACCTTGGTCCCGGTGGAAACCGTCAGAAGGCATATTTGGTTTCAAAGGGCGAATTCATCGTATTTGCCGATGATGACGACTATTATTTTGAACCTGAGTTCTTTACCAAGGCTGTTGCTTTGTTCAAGGATTACGATAACCTTTCCATGGTTTGTGCTGACAGTATCTTTTTCGATGAAGTAAATAAAACCTTTGATTTCCAGCACTTAACATTTTGCGGTACTATGCAAAGTGAAAAGTTCTTGTTTGGTTTCAACTCCAAATATAGAAAGCCCAACTCTACTTTCCCCACCGTTTTCAAAAAATCCATACTCGAAAAAGCAGATTTTGCAAATATGAAGATGATGAACGATGCATCTATTTATATGAGAGCAGCATGCTTTGGAGATGTTTGCATGATGAAGGATTGGGTTGGTGTTTATTGGTTCCACGAAACCAATATCAGTAAAAAGCTCCCATTTGACTTTATCATAGAGAATCTCGATGAAAAAAATAATATTTATGAGATTGCATGCAAGCAATTCAATTTAAAAAACAGAGAATGGCTTTTGAATCAGCAAATGCATACTATCGCATACTATCTTCACAGTGAGAAGCTCGGATATTTTAAGATGGCAAAATTGAAAAAATGGATTAAAAACAACGGCGGCGATGTAAAGGAAGAACTCATGCAACAGACGAAAAAGAGGTATTCTGCCGAATAATTTTCTGCTTGTTTTTATCTAAAGCGAAATAAAAGCGGTTATTCAACGTTTAATACGGAGAATAACCGCTTTTTATATGATTCCTTCAGTATACATAAAAGTATATCGGAGGGATTTTTTATTCTTTTTTTGGTGTACAACCATATTTTTTCTTGTAGAGCCTGATAAAAAATGACAGATTGGAAAATCCTGATTCATACGCTGCTTCGGATACGTTGAATTCGCCACTTTGCAGAAGTGCCCTCGCATTCTTCAGCCTGATATCATTGCGATATTCAATCGGTGACATGCCGGTATACTCGCGAAAGAGCCTGCGAAAGTTTACCTCACTCATATTGCAGGCGGCGGCATATTCGCTGACAGGGGTATTGCTTTCCCACCCCTCGTTGATTTTGGCAAGCGCTGCCTTCAGCCGCTTGTATTTTGTTGGTGGCTTGGAGTTAATCTTGTCTATCTGCCATAGCAAAGCGTATAGGCAGGAGAGAAAGTAAAACGGATGCACGTATGTATGGTTTTCCATTGGATTGAAGAAGTCGTTGATCAGCTGGGCTGTGTTGGGCAGAGTTATTTTATGTGCTGCCGTCAGGTAGGGGGGCAGCTCTCCTGATGCTATATCAAATTGTATTATTTTTACTTCTGTGTTATCCTCAAGATAGGTTCCGGTATATATACAGCTTTTTGGAATAAAAACAAGCTCACCCTCCTCGGCACATATATCCTTTTGCTCGTTTGAGGCAAGGTTGTACCGCATCCGTCCGCTTACGGTGTAGACAAATCCGTGATTTATACGCCCGCGAGAGTATGAATGACGGTATCCCTTCGGTCTTGAGACATTGACAATATTGATATTTTCAGCAGTAAAGCAGGGCTTTTCGGAATTATATTGAAATCTCATCTCATCACCTCACATATTATTGTACCTTTCTTTTCTTCTTTTGTCAAGATTTTTTGATCGAAAAGTGTTATAAAACATCGTATTTGAAATTGTGCGGCACAAAGTAATGTGATATACTTGATTTACAAAACAAAAAATATGAGGGAATAATATATGGAAAAAGACTTCCTTTTAAAAACAAGCGGTGCTGCGCGCCTATATTTCGAATACGCAATGGGGTGCCCGATCATTGATTTTCATAATCATATATCGATTGCAGACGTAGTTTCTGACCGCAGGTTTGAAAATATATACGAGCTGTGGATCAGGACAGATCCCTATAAGCATAGGCTGATGCGTATATGCGGTGTGGATGAGTATTTTATTACAGGTGGAGCATCTCCGTATGAAAAGTTTCAAAAATACTGTGAGATTTTTCCTCTCCTCGCGGGAACCCCGGTGTACGATTGGTCTCGTATGGAGCTTTCACAGGTGTTCGGTATAGATCAAATACCCGATTCATCCGGTGCGCGATATCTGTATGACAAATGTACGGAGATGCTTTCTTCTTCGGAGTTTTCAAACAACGCACTCCTCTCGCGCTTTAATATAGAGTATCAGTCACCCGTTGTCACCCTTCTTGATGATCTCGCGCCCTTCGGCGTGGAGGGAATAGCGCCATCGTTGCGCGGCGACGATCTCCTCGCACCGACGGATGCATTGATCGGCAATCTCTCGCAGAGAACAGGTAAGGCGATAAATGATACGGCGTCATATATTGATGCTGTGTCTGTCATGCTTGATCGCTTTTCCGAAAACGGCTGTCGCTTTGCGGATCATGCGCTTGATGCGGGATTTTTTGAAAACGATAAAGACGGTAGCAAAACAAAAATACTGGCACTTCTCGGCACAGAATATGCAAGGCGGGGGTGGACACTGCTTCTTCACCTGGGGGCAAAGCGGGATACAAGCCCACGGCTACGTAGGCTGGCGGGTCCTGCCGGGGGATATGCAGCTGCAGATAGCATCAGTCCCGCTGTTATATGTGATTTGTTCGGTGCTATGGAGCGCGGCGGAGGACTTCCCGCCACGGTACTGTTTCCGCTTAATATGAACGATCAGGCACCTCTCGCCGTTATTGAAGGCTCATTCTCAGAGGACGGAGTGGCTGCTAAGGTGCAACTCGGTCCTGCTTGGTGGTGGTGCGATCATGCAAGGGGGATAGAGAACACGCTTGACTCGGTCGCTTCATTTGGTGTATTGTCGCAGTTTATAGGAATGACCACAGACTCGCGTAGTATTTTATCGTTTGTTCGTCACGATTACTTCCGCCGACTTCTGTGCTCATACCTTGACCGTCGTAACGTGGAAGGAGAGTGGAATATGACACTTAAGACACAGACCGAAATAATAGAGAAAATATGCTATAAGAACGCAAAAAAAAGAATAGGGGGAGTAATAAAATGAGCAAAGCATTTGAAAACAAAATAGCGGTAGTAACCGGTGCCGGAGGCACGCTCTGCTCGGAAATCGCAATCCGGCTTTCGCTTCTCGGCACACGAGTCTTTCTTGTGGGCAGAACTGCGGAAAAGCTTGAAAAAACAGCAGAGAAGATCAAGGCTGCAGGCGGCTGCGAAGCGGCAATAGTACCATGTGACGTTACAAGCAGAGAGGATGTTTGCCGTTTTGCCTCGCTTGTTGAGGCAGAGGGCGGATGCGACTACCTCATCAACGGTGCCGGAGGTAACAACGCAAAGGCTATGCCTACTATCACCTCGTACGATCCCCGTGAATTGAGCGGCGAGCTCCCCGAGGGAGTGCGCGGACTCTACGATATCGACATGGACGCCTTCGAAAGTGTTTTGAATATCAACACGATGGGAACGGTTATTCCGACGATGGAATTTGCAAAGCAGATGATAAAGAAGGGCTGCGGCTCGGTCATAAACTTTGCCTCTATGAACTCGTATTGCCCCTTGACCCGATGCTTTGCGTATGCTATGAGCAAGGCGGCGGTCTCTAATCTTACGCAGTCGTTTGCGGCATACTATGCCCCCGCGAACGTAAGAATTAACGCCATAGCCCCCGGATTTATGGTAAATGAGCGCAGCAAGAACTATCTCGGAACGGTAGAGGAAGGTCTCACCAAGCGCGGTGAGCAGGTCATAGGACATACGCCTATGGGACGCTTCGGCGAGGCAGGAGATCTCATAGGCTGTGTAAAGTGGTTGCTTGACGATGAGGCATCCGGCTTCGTTACGGGAATTACGGTGCCCGTTGACGGTGGATTCCTGACGCTTGGAGGCGTGTGATGCTTCTTACGGATTATTTCAGAAGTGAAAGGGATGCCACGTGGAATATAGACCGCCAGTGCGGAGTTAAGCACGGCGTGATAAGATTACCCGAGGACGGTGGGTTTGATTATGCGGATCGTTCTCATTGGCAGACCGTGTGCGACAGATTTACGTCGTTCGGCATTACGCCGGTAGTGCTTGAGCCCATGCCCAACGAGCTTCACGACCATATAAAGAGCGGTGATGAGAAGCGTGACGAGAGCATCGAAAAGGTTATCGCAATGCTTCCTCATATGCGCGACATGGGCATAAATACAATATGCTTTAACTGGATGGCTCACATAGGCTGGCTCAGGACGTCGTCGAATTATCCCGAGCGCGGTGGTGCTCGCGTTACAGAGTTCAATATGTCTGACTTTAAAGCAGGCGATAAGGCGATAACAGCACAGAAGCTGTGGGATAATTATGAATATTTTCTCAAAGCGGTTCTTCCGTATGCGGAAAAATATCAGATAAAGCTTGCGCTTCATCCGGATGATCCGCCCGTTCCCCGTCTTGGTGATGTTGAGAGGATAATGATATCCGCCGATAATATTTATAAGGCAATTCGCGACATCTATCCGAGCGAGTGCCTCGGCTTGACTATGTGTCAGGCGACTTTCTTCATTATGGGCGAGGATCTTGAACGGGCGATAGATCGTTTTGCTGATAAAATATTCTTCATACATTTCCGTAATACGACAGGCCACCCGGAGCATTTCCGCGAGACCTTCCACGACAACGGAGATATTGAAATGGCTCGTATAATGAAGTGCTATGCCGATCACGGAATAGACGTCCCCGTAAGAGTGGATCACGTGCCTACCTTGGCAGGTGAGATATCGTCCGTGCCCGGCTACGATGCCCTCGGCAGAATGTTCGCGATAGGGTATCTTAAAGGAATTTTAGAGGCTGTGTGCGGAAAGGAAGGCAGATTATGACAGAAATTAAAAACACCGTTATAAAAGAGCAAAAAAACTTTTGGAATCAGTGCGTTTTCCACCCTACAGATGCCGTTGAGGATCCTTGGGGCAGAAGAATACTCGACAGAATGTCAGCCGATGGCGCGATCGACACGGTTCGCGTATATGCGATGCTTGAGGATATAGTGTACAGGGGAGAGAGAGACGAGCTTTTGTACGATTTCCGCATCAGTGATCTGCGCCTTGACTATCTCGTTGAGCGCGGGTATGATCTCGTTATTTCCTTTGCGGGAATTCCCGATTGCATAGCGGCAACAGAGAGCGGAAAAACCACCGCCGCCAAAAACAAAACAAGATATAAGGGCAAAATGTGGAATACCAATCCCCCCGCCGATTATGCGGCGTGGGAGGGAATATGCTACGAGTACACGAAGCATATCGTTGAAAGATACGGAGAGGACGTGATATGCAGATGGCGCTTTCACTGCTTTAACGAGCCGGATATAACGATGTTTTTCCTCTCCAACGTGAAGGATCTCCAGGATAAAAGGCGTTGCGACGAGTATCTCCGTATGTATGAGGGCTTCGTAAAGGGCGTGCGTCGCGCGTGTAAGAGCGTACGTGTGGGCGGTCCTGCATTAGCGGTAACTAATAGCTTTCTTGAGCGTTTCCTTACGGGCGTGAGGGAGCGCGGCTTGGATCTCGACTACATTTCCTTGCATTTTTACGGCACGGATCCAGAGCTTATTAACTCCGGAAAAGAAACGCTGTCAGTCGAGCTTATGATGCGCAGGATAAAAGACCGTGTAAGCGTGGTAGAGAAATGCGGATTTGCGAATACTCCCTTGGTTTTAGACGAGTGGGGCGCGTGCTCATGCGGCTATTTTAACGTCGAGGAGTGCAAGATGCTTATGTTCAGAGAGACCGAGATAAATTCGGCGTATTTTATCCGATTTATCCATGAGATGATACATTCCGGTTTGCCGATAGAAAATCTTATGATATGCCTCTCGGGACAGCACGAGATGACGCAGGATTTCACCGGCTTCAGAAATTTCTTCACCATGAATTTCATCGCGAAGCCCATCTACAACGCGTATATTCTTTCATCAAAGCTCGGCGAATGTCTGATCGATTTTACTTCGAACGAGGAGTGCGTATCCGTCGTCCCCACCAAAAACGGTAACGGAGAGTACGCAGTCGCCCTGACGTATGCATCACAGACCTTTGACGAGAATATATCGAGCATCGTTGAAACAGTTCATTTTGAAGAAGATATATCGGGCAAGCGAGTTACAGTGTGGTGCATCGATAAGGAGCATACCAATCCTTACAGGACCTATCAGAAGCTCGGCATATCCGACCCGACAGCAGAGCAGATCGCTCTTCTGCGCGAGGAAGGCAGGCTGAAGCCCATTTGCGAATACGTCGCGACTGATAGCTCCGTGAAGCTTAATATGACGCCGAATTCCGTATTTTTCATTACAGTGACTTAATAGAAAGGATGCAGAACTATGTTAAAGCTTAACAGCAGAGAGGACATTATTGCCCTTACACCGCTTTGGAAGGGCGAACGCTTTGAGGACGGAAGACCGAAGGTGCCTCAGAAATATCTTGACGAGATGCGGAAAATGACGCTTGAGGAGCTTTGGAAGCCTATTTTCCTCAAGGGATACATAACTCAATTTGAGGGTGATCTGAATACGCTTCACAACGACGGAAGAAAGCTCATCGGACGTGCAGTTACCTGCTCGTTTGTTCCCATTCGCCCCGACCTGCACGACGTCATGTTCGGTGTCGGCGCCGAAGAGGGCAGAAAGGGCAACTATAACCAATGGGTTATAGACTCGCTCGTTGAAGGAGATGTCGTCGTTGCGGATATGTATGATAAAATATATAAAGGCACGTTTCTTGGAGGAAACCTGACTACCGCTATCCGCACGAGGACAAAAACCGGCGGCGGCGTCATTTGGGGCGGAATCCGCGATGTTGAGCAGATGAAGCAGGTGCCAGATGTACAGGTATATTACCGCGGTATTGATCCTACACCCATCAGAGAATTTGTCATAAAGGATTTTAACGGTATAACGCGTATAGGTAAGGCTACAGTTCTACCCGGCGATATAGTATACGGAGCGGGAGGAGGCGTGCTTTTCATTCCGGCACATCTCGTACCGGAGGTTGTAGACGGTGCGGCAAAAACGCACGTGAAGGATGATTTCGGCTTTGAAATGATCAAGTCAGGTCGCTTCACTACAGCACAGATAGACAGAGCTACCTGGACTGAGGAAATGCTTGATATGCTCACCGATTGGATCAAAACGGATCCGCGCGGCGAAAAATACCGTGACCTCGACTGGTCGGAGGAATACAGACTTGCTCGAGAGGGAGATCCCGACGATACGCAGACCGCGTTGTAAGTCGAATATAGGTGAACGCATATGAGCAACTATAGAGTAAACGAGCGTATCTTTATGCTCGATTGCGCACGTAAGTATTTTACTCCAAAGTGGATAAAGAGTCTGATCGACGAGCTTGTTATTGCAGGATACAATGCCCTAAGTATACATTTTTCGGAGGACATTGGATTACGCTTGGAGTCAAAGCAGTATCCTTGGCTTGCGGGCGGTGATCATTCACTCTGTCGCTTTGGTGCGGCGTGCGGAAAAAGCGAAGATGACGGAAAGTATATAACGCTTCAGGAAATGGCGGACATTGTCCGCTATGCCAATGCGCAAGGATTGGATGTCATCCCGTCCATTGACTCCCCGGGGCATATGAACTATGCCGTGAAGAAGTATAACGCACACTTCGGCACAGATATAGGTAACTATTTTCATAAGAACGGAAAGATCTCGATTGTGCAGGGGACAAGTCATAATAAGGAGCCTGCTCAATATATGTACTCGCGCGGTATCGATATTACTAACCCGGAGGCTGTCAAGTTTGCAAAGAGCTTGTATACCGAGTATGGTACGTTTTTTTATGAGCTCGGTTGCCGCACTATAGATATCGGCGGAGATGAGCTGCTTGGTTTCGGTGAGACGATAGATGACAGCCTTTCAAAATGGAAGAACCTTGAGCATTGGGACGAGTACGCAAGATCCGTAACCGGAAAGGCGAACGCCACCGCATACGATGCATTTCTTCTTTATATGAATGATATAGCATCGCTCGTGCGCTCCATCGGGTACGAAAACGTTTTGATGTGGAATGATGACGTATACCGCAGCTACGATACAGGTTGGACAGGGGCGGTACAGCTTGATCGCGATATAGACATCCAGTATTGGACACCCGCAGCCAACAACGGTCTTAATACCGCACGGGTCTATCTTGACAGAGGGCATAATATTTATAATTTCGCAAGGTATTACTCCTATTATACTCTCGGTATCGGTGTAAGTGCAGGTCTCACACCCGAAAAAATTGAAGAAGAATGGAATGCCTATGTCTTTGATCAGAACGTAAGTGAAAACAATCCGGAAGCGCCGGACAGTCGTATAAAGGGGGGCGGATTTTGTCTTTGGTCGGACAACCCGTCTGCAGAGGAAGAGGATGAGATCCTTGAGCATATACGCCCGTATTTCATCGCACACGGCAAAAAGCTTTTGGGAAAATAACGGAAAATTGAACAAAAAAGAAAAGGCTGCCGAGCTATTGCCCGACAGCCTTACGGTTTTTTATAACCGTTTAATTTTAAGGAAAGGAATTGCTAATTTCTTAATTAGCCGCCCGGCTTGAGGTTGTTCTCGTAAGACTCAACCATCTTTTTAAAGATTAAACCCATACGAACTTTGAGCTTTGAACGCGCAATTCGCACATCTGACAGTCACAAAGCCGTACATAAATACCTGTTTTTTCTTATAACGTAAGGTTTTTAGCATTAGGTATGCCATTGAATTTAATATCTAGGATTAATTTCAGCACACGCGTGTTACCGTTCTTCTTTTCGGTATTTGTTGGAGTAGTCTTTTGGCGTTATCTTCATTTTCTGCCGAAAGACGTATCTGAAGCCGCTCAAGGAGCCGAACCCCGATTCAAAGCAGGCCTCTGTTACAGACTTCCCGTTTTTTAAAAGCATTGCCGCACAGTTTACCTTACACTGATTGAGGTATGTAACGTACGTCTCGCCCATTTCCTTTTGGAATTGATAGCCGAAATATGACGGTGAGAGTCCCACGTGAGCGGCAACGTCAGAAAGCATTGGATTTTCTCGAAAAAACGTTTCGATATATAAGACAGCGCGACGGATAGGTGGCAGGGGTTCTTCTGCGTCCTGCCAAATCTCTGCCGTTCTAAGAAGATATTCGACTAAAAGCTTTTGACGTAATGAGTTGGACTCCTCCGATAAAAGTCGACAGGCAACGTCTAATTTGTGAAGCGCCGCAGACTTCACTTGACGGGGAGCATTGTTATATGAAAACAGATGCTCTAGCTGATAGGCTTGTAGCACAGATCCGTCAAAGGAGATGTTCCAAAGTCTGTTTTCCTCCGATAAACTTACCTCGTGAAAATCCGCAGGTGTCAGGAAATATACACTTCCGCTCGTTAATTTGTATCGATGGGAATTCAACTCCATTTCACCGTTGCCCTCCAGCAAAATCTCGAGTTCAAAATAATCGTGCGAGTGTAGAGCCATTCCCTTTGTTTGGCGTTCCTCGGCTAACAGGTGAACATCTTTTCCCAAATAATCGAATTTACGCAATCTGTTTTCACTTTGTTTCATATCCAACCTCCTTTGGTTTATTATAGCACAAAAAATAAAGATAATCAATCAAAATCGTGAAATATTGTTGATATTTAGTTGATTTTTTGTTGTGTGCCGCTTTTATACTTTGTATAATGAAAGAAAGAGGTGATATTATGTTTGTTGGCATTGACATAGGCGGCACAAAATGCGCCGTAGTATCGTCCGAGAAGGACGGAATTATCAAGGAAAAAATTCGCTTTGCCACAGAAAGCAAGGAGAAAACATTAAAACGCATTATAGAGGCGGTTGAAGCCTTGGGAATTGCAGATGCTATTGGCATCAGCTGCGGAGGTCCTTTAGATGAAGAAAAGGGGGTTATTCTTTCACCGCCCAATCTACCGGGTTGGGAACGGGTGGAGATTGTAAATATGCTGAAGGAGCGTTTTTCTGTTCCTGTTAAAATTCGTAACGATGCAAATGCCTGCGCACTTGCGGAATGGCGGTTTGGAGCAGGGAAGGGGTTCAATAACGTAATTTTTCTCACCTGCGGTACAGGCTTTGGCGGAGGGCTGATTTTGGACGGAAAATTATATTCCGGTTCTACAGGAAATGCGGGTGAGATCGGGCATGTGCGTCTTTCCGATTACGGTCCTTCGGGATACGGAAAAATCGGCTCGGTAGAAGGATTTTGCAGTGGAACTGGTATACGTGAGGTAGGCAGAATGATGGCGCGGGAAGCTATACAGCGTGGAGAAGCGCCGTTATTTTTAAAAGCAAAAAAGCTTGATACCTTCGACACAGCAGATCTCGCCGAAGCGGCTCGAAAAGGCGATAAAACAGCGAAAGATGTCTTTTCACTTTGCGGAAAAATGCTCGGAAGAACTCTTGCCATTCTGTGCGATGTTCTTGATCCTCAGGTCATTGTCATCGGAAGCGTATATGCTCGGTGCAGGGATCTGTTGGAGGAGCCCACGTTAAATGAATTAAAAAAAGAAGCATTGGCTTTCACCGCTAAATGTTCTGTTACAGTTCCTGTTTTGGGTGAACATATCGGAGATATGGCGGCGCTGGCTGTTGCAATGGAGGCATATGATGAAATACGTTGAAAATTTAATAGAACGCTATCCGAATCTGTCCGAGGGAAGAGAAGCATTGGAAAAAGCAATTGAGGTCGTTGTTGCTATGCATAATATGGGCGGCACTCTTCTCGTATGCGGTAACGGAGGCAGTGCGGCAGACTGTGAGCATATATCGGGGGAGCTGCTTAAGGGCTTCCTTTCAAGACGTTCGTTATCCGAAACCGAAAAGAGCGGACTTTCGCCCGAAATTGCGGATCGCCTGCAGGGCGGAATTAAGGTTATTCCGCTTCAGTCGTTGACTTCGCTTATAACTGCTTTTGGCAATGACGTTTCATCCGATTTGGCTCTCGCCCAACTGGTTTGGGTATTCGGAGAGCAGAACAGCGTTTTTCTCGGAATTTCCACTTCCGGAAACGCAAAGAACGTTTGTGCCGCCGCAGAGGTGGCAAAGGCAAAGGGGATGAAAACTATTGCTATGACCGGGCATAACGGAGGCAAATTGGCGCATATATGTGACATAGCAATAAAGGCTCCCGAAAACGAAACCTATAAAATACAAGAATTGCATCTTCCTATCTATCATGCCCTTTGTGCCGAAACAGAAGCGCAAATCTTTGGAGGTTGAAAGAATATGAGAAAAAAGTCAACGGTAGAAAATTGGATTTTGGCAATAGTTCCTCATTCCGAAGTTACGGCAGGCTTTAATGCCGAAACATTTGATGAGGTAAAAAAATACTCGGGAACGGTTCTTCCCGCAACGGTTCCGGGAAATTTTGAGTTGGATTTGATGAAGGCAGGACTTCTTGAGGACTTGTATTACGGAGAGAATATCATCAATGCGCAAAAACTTGAGGATCGACATCTATGGTATGCGGCTTCGTTTACTTTGGAGAAGGTTGAAAATACGGACTCATTCCTGACGTTTTGCGGAATTGATACCGTCAGCGAAATTTATCTTGACGGTGTATTGCTTGGAAAAACGGATAATATGCTGATTCCTCATTCATTTTCTCTTGCGGGAGTTGCTCCCGGCAAGCACGAAATTGTCGTTCATATTATTCCTGTTGCTTTGTATTCACACACGCATCCTACGCCGTTGGGATGCAAGGCTCTGCCATATAATCTGGACTCATTGATGGTTCGAAAAGCACCTTCAATGTACGGCTGGGATATCATGCCTCGCATCGTTTCAGGCGGATTGTGGAAATCGGTAGAGGTAGAATACCGCCCCAAAAACAGAATTGAAGAGGTCTATCTTTTTACCAAATCTCTCTGCGGAGCAAATGCAACAATTTATGCGTCGGTGCGTGCGATTGGAGATGCACTCAATCCGGGCGAATTGACGTATACGGTTGAGGGCATTTGCGGAGAATCAAGATTCTTTGGCGTAGGTGCTATGTTTGGTTCTGTTCGTGCAATCTATATCCCGCTTTCCGATGCAAAGCTGTGGATGCCCCGAAATTACGGAGCGCCGAACCTTTACAGTGTTACAGTCACGCTATATCACAACGGTGTTGTTTGCGACTGCAAGACATTTTCCTTCGGTATCCGTACGGTAGAATTAGAAAGAACGTCGCTTGCCGCAGATAACGGTGAATTTTGCTTCAGGGTTAACGGTCAAAAAATCTTTTGTATGGGCTCAAACTGGGTACCGCCCGATGCATTTCCATCAAGACACAACGAGTACCAAAAGCGCGGCTTGAAAATGCTTGCCGAGCTAAACTGTAATATCGTACGCTGTTGGGGCGGAAACGTTTATCCGGATGAGGAGTTTTATGATTTCTGCGATAAAAACGGTGTTCTGGTCTGGCAGGATTTTTCTATGGCATGCGGAATTTATCCAAACGATCCCAATTTTTTGAAAAGGATGGAAATCGAAGCTAAATCCGTCATTTGCACTCTTCGCAATCATCCGTCGCTCCTGATTTGGTCGGGAGACAATGAGTGTGATTATAGCTACTGTGATCTTCCCACACAATATGACGGAAAGAACGTTCAAAAATTTGATCCCAATCAAAACACTCTAACCCGAGGCTTGCTTTCTCGGGTAACTCGCGAAAATGACCCAAGCAGACCATTTTTGCCTTCATCCCCTTATCTTGACTCAATGGCGTTTGAGTCTAGTAATCCGGCAGAGGATCACTTGTGGGGACCACGCGATTTCTTCAAAGGAAATTATTACGGCACTGCACCGTCTCATTTTGCTTCGGAAATCGGTTATCACGGTTGTCCATCTCCCGAAACTCTGAAAAAGTTTATCCCCGTAGACCATTTGATGAATTGGGGCGATTCAAAGCTATGCGACGACCGCGTTTGGCTTGCCCATGCAGCTTGTATGGAGCCGATTCCCGGAACGATGTACGCTTATCGCATTCCTCTGATGACCTCGCAGGTGGAGCGGATCTTCGGCAAGGCGTCGGATGATCTGGCTGATTATGCTCTGCAAAGTCAAATTTCTCAAGCGGAGGCGAAAAAATATTTCATAGAAAGATTCCGCATCGGAAAATGGAGAAGAACGGGAATCATCTGGTGGAACCTCATCGACGGTTGGCCTCAGATATCTGATGCTGTTGTAGATTGGTACGGCTGTAAAAAGCTTGCATACCATTACATAAAAACATCGCAGATGCCTTTCTGTATGATGATTGATGAGCCGGAGAACGGAGTGCTCACGTTATGTGCCGCTAATGATACAAGAGAACAGAGGAGAGTGAATTACATGGTGACAAATATTGCTACGGGCAATATTGTTCTTGAAGGGGACTGTACTGTTTCTCCTGATACTACCGATCGAATCGGTGCATTCGCTGAGGTAACGGGAGCGTGTTATTTGATACATTGGGAGGGAGATGCCACCGGCGATAATCACTTCATAGCTGCCATTGGAGATGGTATTAACCTTTCTACGTATTCCGAATGGATGCGGCAGCTTGGTTATTTTAAGCTGATAGAAGGTTTTTGAAAACACGCCGAATATTTATGTTAGGTAACAGCTATTTGTTAGCCCTCGTATTCTGTTATCAGTGCGCAACGTCCGACTTGATTAGTGGAGGGAGATAAGCACGAAAAAAGGCTGCCACGCTATTGCACAGCAGCCTTATCTTTTGCTAAAGGAAAGGAAAATTGGTTAATCAGCCGAAATTAGCCCTTGAGGCTGTTCTCGTAAGATTCAACGTATCTGACCGCCGATGCTACCTGCCTGCTTAGAGGCGAGGGGAACGTTTTCGGTGAAAATAGAAAAGCCTCCGTCAAATCAACATGGCGGAGGCCTGTGCTTTTTAGGAAAGGAATAGAGTATCGGTCATTTCGCCCGATATAAGTTGAGTTATTCTTTGACAGTTAACGTTATGAATTCTTGAAACGCGACGAAGTCGCTCATAACTTGGCGTAGCCAATCATAACTCATAACTTGCCGTAAGGCAATCATAACTGATTTGTGTCCCGTGGACTCAAATCTTAGCCGTTGGTCTTGAGGCTGTTCTCGTAAGACTCAACCATCTTTTTAACCATCTGACCACCAATGCTTCCTGCCTGCTTAGAGGTGAGGTCGCCGTTGTAACCCTGCTTAAGATTTACACCAACTTCGTTTGCAGCCTGCATCTTAAAGTTTTCGAGAGCTGCCTTCTTTTCATTATTCTTAGACATAAGAATTGATCTCCTGTTTTATTTGAATTTTAATCTATATTAATCGAGCCGCAGAAGATTCAAGCCTCGCGGCTCGCAACTTCTTGACTCTGTTAATATTTTATCTCGCATCCGAATTTTTATAATAGGTAATTTTATGCAATTTTTAGCTTGATATTGTTTTTTTGTTTTGCTATAATTTATAATAAAATGTAATCTAAAAATTCAAGTCGCAAAAGAAAAGGGAAATTATAATGAGCATTACATATAGAGAAGCTGTGGCAAACGATGCCCGCGCTTTGCTTGAATATACACGTGTTGTCGGTGGCGAAACCGATAATCTTTCGTTCGGTAAAGATACCTTTAATATTTCCGAAGAGCGTGAGGCAAAATTTATAGATCGATTTTATAAAAGTAAAAAGGATATAATGCTCGTCGCTTGTGACGGTGAACGTATCGTTGCGAATGCTTCGCTTGAACGGAAGCGTGTAGAAAGATATTCACATAGAGCAGAGCTTTCAATAACCGTGCTTTCAAAATATTGGGGAAGGGGAATCGGCTCCGAACTAATGAAAATGTTGATAGAATTTGCAAAAGAAAGCGGAATTGAAATTATTTATCTCGATGTTAGAGCTGATAACGAAAGAGCAAAAGGATTGTATCGCAAGTTCGGATTTGAGTTGATAGGAACATTTAAAGGATATTTTAAGATAAATGGTAGCTATTTTGATGGAGAATTTATGCAACTTTGCCTTTGATTGTTTTCTAAAATCGAAAAAACTCAAAAAATCTCAAAAAAAAATTAAAAAACCCCTTGACAAACCGAAAAAAATGAGA
>CAYRJG010000016.1:0-21289 GCA_964424525.1 uncultured Ruminococcus sp. | reverse complement strand
AACGTTCACCGTCATCCCACTCACCATAAGTTTTTGCTCTATCAAAATAGTAATGATTTTCTACAAAATAATAAGTAACACCTTCGTTTTTTATCTTAAAAATACTCGCACCTGTAGTTCTCCACGAAAGTTTAAAACATATATCAGTAACATGCTCAAGCTCATCACGATGCTCTTTTTTCATATTACCATAGAGAGGAAGGATTACCGATGCGGAAATTGTATTATCTGCCGCCACAACTGATTTGGGCAATGCACCAATAACATCTCCCAGTCCACCGCTTGCAGAATATGGCGCGCCTTCGCTTGCTACGTATAGAATTTTCATTTTATTCTCCCTTTAAATGAAACTGTTATACTTTTCTCTTTTTTTCGATATAAAAAGGCATATTATCATTTCCCGAAAGCTTAACATTATCGGTAATCATAACATCTTTATCCGTAACTATACAGTTGAGCTCTGCATTTTTTCCAACATGAGTTCCATGAAAAAGAACAGAATTACGAACTACTGCACCTTTTTCAACCGTAACGCCTCTAAAAATCACCGAATCAATAACTGTACCCTCGATAACACATTCATCAGCAATCATAGAGTTTTTAACAACAGCCTTTTCTTTGTGAACAGTTGGTGCAGAGTTATGAACTCTTGTAAATACGGGTGCTTCCTTTTTTCCGAGCAAAGAATTGCGAGCATCCGAATTTTTTGCAAGCTCTACGGAGCATCTGTAAAAATCCAAAAAGCTTGATACCGATGCAACATATCCATCGTGGCGATAGGTTCTGTAATTAGAATATTTATAATTTGCTAAAAACATCTTTGTAAGGCTATCAAGCGAGTATGCATCCGCTTCTTCTATAATTTTACGCAAATACACGGTTTTCATAACAAAGATATTGAGCGCAAGCTCAGGATTTTTCTCATTATATGCAGAATTCATCGCAATATCAGTAACTTTACCTGCAACGGAGGATAGCATCATTCGCGGAGTTTTGGATGTATAGGTTGCAGGAATGCGCTGAGTAACAAAGGTTACCGATGCGCCGGTATGCTCATGTGCTTTAATAACATCGGCAAGGTCTATATTAAGAACATGGTCGGAGTCCATAAGCACAACATACTCTTCCTTTATTTCGTTAATGTATTCCTGCATATTTTTGAGAGCTTCCATATGAGTTGTAAAAATTTTACCGGTAGTAGCACGAGCTGTCTGGAATGGAGAGATCATTTTTATACCACCCGATCTTCTTGCCAAATCCCAGTCTTTACCGCTTCCAATATGTTCAAGAAGCGAGCGATAATTATAGTTCGCAACTATATGAATGTTGGATATATTAGCATTAACTAAATTAGAAAGACAAAAGTCAATAAGTCTGTATCTGCAAGCAAAAGGTATCGCCGCAACCGTTCTATCACTGGTTAAACGAGATAATGTATTATTATTCAAACTGGAAAATATAATTCCTACTGCACTTATAGCCATTATAATCTCCTCCTTCTCAGTTAGAAACTTTGGAATCGGGCAAAACATTTACATTTTTTGCGATTACCGTTATATTATCCTTGTCGGCATTTTCTATTCCAACAACAGCACCGGTATTAATTATTGCTTCAGAATCAACAATCGATGTATAAACTCTAGCACCTGCTTTGATTGTTACATCTTCCATAATAATTGAATCCTTTACAACAGCACCTTCTTCTACAGTTACGCCACCGGAAAGAATGGAATTCTCAACACTACCAAGAATTACGCATCCTTCGGAAATAAGCGAATTTTTTACAGTAGAGCCACTGCCGTGATATTGAGGCGGGCGAGCCTCATTTCTTGAATATATTCTAAATTCGTGATCTTGAATGTTTAACACAGGTTCATCACCGATAAGATCCATATTTGATTCCCAAAGAGATGAAATTGTACCAACATCCTTCCAATAACCGGAAAACTTATAAGCATATAGCTTTTCACCGTTATTCAAAAGATTAGGAATAACATTTTTTCCAAAATCGTTAGATGAATTTTCATCAGCTTCATCTATTTCAAGATATTCAATAAGCTTTGAAGTTGTAAATATATAAATACCCATTGAAGCCTGATTATTTTTTGGCTTTTTAGGTTTTTCCTCAAACTCATATATAACATCATCAGGAGTTGTATTGCATATGCCAAAGCGACTAGCTTCTTCAATAGGTACAGTAATTGTTGCAACGGTACAAGCTGCTCCGGTTTTCTTATGCTGATCAAGCATTTTTCTGTAATCCATTTTATAAATATGGTCACCGGAAAGTATAAGCACATACTCAGGAGAAAACTGCTTTATAAAATTGATGTTTTGATATATTGCATTTGCGGTTCCTTTATACCAATCCGACGACTTGTTGCCTTGATACGGTGGCAGTACAGAAAGACCTCCTCTGGTACGGTCAAGATCCCAAGGTTCTCCATTACCGATATATTCATTTAGCGCAAGCGGTTGATACTGAGTTAAAACTCCGACAGTATCAATGCCTGAATTAATGCAATTTGAAAGCGGAAAATCAATAATTTTATACTTACCGGCAAATGTAACCGCAGGCTTAGCAGTCTGTTTGGTCAAATCATATAATCTTGAACCTTGTCCACCTGCAAGCAACATAGCTATACACTCTTTTTTGCAATACATAATCGTACCTCTCTTTTATAAAGTAATTTTAATACCTTTAGTTTTTTCACAGTATATTCTGCCAGAGAATGCAGGAATCTTAATTTCGGCAAAAGTGCAATCTGCCGCATAATTAATCTCGTTATCCGAGGTTTTAGAATTATCAGTGGAAAACAAACACTTTAGTTTTGCAGATTCCTTCAAATTTAGTTTAGCTATTTGTTCTGTTCCGGAAAAATTAATCAAAATGCTTAGTTCGGAGTTTTTTGATTTTCTTCGATATGCAATAATATTTTTATCGGCTTCATCTGCAAGAATCCATTCGAATCCTTGCCAAGAAAAATCATACATCCAAAGTTCTTCGTGTGCAAGATAAAAACGGTTTAGAGCCGCAACATAATCGCGCATAGCTTTATGATTAGGATAATCAAGCATAAACCATTCGAGTGAATTCTCGTAATCCCACTCACGAAATTGTGCATATTCGGTTCCCATAAACATAAGCTTTTTTCCCGGATACGTCATCATCAACATCAATGCCGCGCGCATTTGAGAAAATTTATTTTCATAGGATCCATAAATTTTGTTTATATAAGATAACTTTCCGTG
Organism: uncultured Ruminococcus sp.; assembly: GCA_964424525.1. GTDB lineage: Bacteria > Bacillota > Clostridia > Oscillospirales > CAG-272 > UBA1740. The sequence continues at coordinate 18,037 of CAYRJG010000016.1, read as the reverse complement.
CACTACCTCATCATGAGATATAGGCAGAACATAATTCTCGGAAAAGGCATACATCAATGGAAAATTCAAAGCGTGATGCTTGTCCTTTCGAAAATACGGATCGGTCATAAGATAATCATAAAAATCATTGGCGAATCCCATATTCCATTTTAAATTGAAACCAAGACCGCCTTCTGAGACGGGGATTGTAATTTTTCCGTAATCACCTGATTCTTCGGCAATCATCAGCGCTTCCGGATATTCGGCAAAAATTGCAGAATTTAATTTTCGCAGGAATGCTATCGCTTCGAGATTTTCGCGCCCGCCATACGAGTTAGGCACCCATGATGCAGGATCCTTATCATAATCAAGGTATATCATAGAAGCTACCGCATCCACTCGTAAACCGTCTACATGAAATTCACGGAAATAGTACAGCGCATTAGATATGAGAAAGCTTTGAATCTCTTCCCTTCCGAGATCAAAAAATCTTGTTCCCCACGACGCAGATTCCATTCGGTCATATCCTTGATATTCATAAAGCGGAGCTCCATCATATTCATAAAGCCCCCACTCGTCTTTGGGAAAATGCGCAGGAACCCAATCAAGGATTACTCCTATTCCCGCCTTATGAAAAGAATCTATCATGTATTTGAAATCATCAGGCGTCCCAAAACGAGATGTCGGTGCAAAAAAAGCTCCAACCTGATATCCCCATGATCCGTCATATGGATGTTCAAAAATAGGCAAAAATTCCACATGGGTGAATCCCATGTATTTTACGTATGGAATCAATGAATCTGCGAGCTCGCGGTAAGACATATATGAGTTATCCTCTTCATGACGTAAAAAACTACCCGCATGAACCTCGTATATATTTATTGGATGAGCCAAGTAACCATCCTTCGAAGAAACAATATTTTTTCTTTCTAAAATCCAATTTTCATCATTCCACTCGTAAGGCATATCCTCTGTTATGATAGATGCACCATCGGCTCCTCCGCGTGAAAATTTAGCATAGGGATCGCCTTTCATAACTGTTTTAAATCCACGCGTTATTGAATATTTGTACGCACATCCGGTTAAAGATTTATTAGTCTGAATTTTACAAGTCCATATTCCGCCTTCTTCTTTATCCATAAGATAAGGTGCGTCCCACCCTGTGTAGTCGGATGCTAAACTAACAGAATCTGCATTAGGTGCCCATGTTCTGAAAGTATATTCAAAGGAATTTCTTTTTTGTTCCGAATGACAACCAAGATAATCGTATGAATAAAAATTCGTGCCTTGATGAAATAGATATTTTGCTAAATTGTTCTTATCTGCCATTTTTATACCTTTCGGTCATCTTTGTTAATATAAACATTTTATCATGCCGTATATGTCGAAAAAAACAAATTTATGAATTAATTAAAACAAAATGCTTTTTTCAAACAAAAATTTAATTTTATGCATCTTTTTTGATAAAAGAACTTTGCTTGTTCTCTTTCGCTTAAAAAGCACAACATAATTAAACATCGGAATAATAAGTAAACGAAAAAACAATTTTAACGGAAAAATAAGTACGTATGAAATATTAACCAAAAATCGGTAAAAGAAATTAAAAACAAATGCCAATATTCGTTCAAATATCGTACCAAGCGTTTTTTGAGAAATCCAAAACCCCAAAATGCAAAAAACGAACATATAAAATCTAAAAATACCATCCAGCATAATATATGTCAATAATATATATCCCAAACCAAAAAACAAAAAGAACAAAAAATCACAAACATTAATTATTATAACTGATTTATTGGTTTGATATTTATTGTCTTGTAATGCTTTTATATTGGACGACAAAAACACTACCTGCGGTATTTTTAAAATTTTTATAATCCCCTCAGTGACTACATTAAACGAAGAATATATTCCGCCATACAGCACTCCAAAAATAAAGGATGAAACAATGGCGAGTATGACCTCGGAAAACTCAAAAAATTTCATTTAAAAAACCTATTGAGCCATCCTTTGGATTCAGATGATGTTTTATAATATACTCCATCAATATTCCCAAGAACTACAATACTCCCCGTATCTTTTGTAAGGCTTTCAATTCGCATTTCTCTGCCTTCTACATAAACAATCCCACAATCAGTGCATAAAGTCAAATAATTCTCACCAAATTCTTCAACATTAATCACACCGTTTAAGGTCAACATCTTTCTATCCTTAATACACAGTTCCTGACGTATCGCGTTTGCATTATATTCTGACATATTTCCTCCGGGTAAACAAAAAATCACATACTCTAAATTAGAATATGTGATTTTTTTTTAAAATATGCTTTAATAACAGTCTTATTCTTCAGCATTTACCGAGAAAAAATATCACATATCCCCCTCGGATACTATTTCGTACATGCCAACAGCCTCTGCCTTCTTTGTCGTTTCACGAATATCAAGAACACGAACAGTAACCGACTTAGAACCAAAAGCAACAGTAAGTTCATCGCCAAGTTTTACATTGTACGAAGGTTTAGCTGGGTTTCCGTTAACAAGAATCCTAGAAGAGTCACAAGCTTCATTTGCGACAGTACGTCTTTTTATAAGGCGCGATACCTTAAGAAATTTATCAAGGCGCATTATAATCAGCCGTTAACGCTATCCTTTAAAGCTTTAGATGCAGAAAATGCAGGCTTCTTAGAGGCGGGAATAGTAATAGTTTCGCCAGTCTTAGGATTGCGTCCTTCTCTTGCTGCGGTAGCCTTTACCTCAAAAGTACCAAATCCGATAAGAGCAACTTTATCGCCATCCTTAAGAGCTTCTGTAATAGCTTTCATAGTAGCAACAACAACTGCATCAACATCCTTTTTTGCAAGGTTAGTTTCAGCAGCAACTACATTTACGAGATCTGTTTTGTTCATGGGTATAATATCCTTTCGAATTTTAAATTTTGATAATTTAATTATACCAACTTTTTATAAAAATTTCAAGTAAAATGATGATTTTTTATTCATCAAATATAAATTTCGGCCATATTTATAACTCCCCTTATGCTTTTTTGTGCATTTTGACAAATTTTAACACATTTTTTCTTGCATTTTTGGAGAAAATAAGTGAAAACACTATATATAAAAGTCCATATAACAATACAATAATCGCATTTAGTATTTTATTTTCGAAAGCAATTCCCATTAAATATTTAAAAAGGAGCAAAGGTACTGCCGCAAGAAGAGAAAAAGATAAATATTTTAACGTGTGCTTTAACGGAAAAATTTTAATTTTTTTGATTCTTTTAAACATCACAAATGATATTATTAAAGATACGAAATATGATATTACCGTTCCAATAGGTGCAGATAATATTCCAAGTGATCCCCGATAAGTTAAAAAACCGCCAAAAATCAATTTAACAATGGCGCCTACCCCTAGCGATATCATAGGGATCCCAACCATTCTATCAGCTTCAAATGCCGTATTAATAACAGTTAATATACCAATAAACAAAAGCGAGGGGGCTATCGCTGTAAGCATAGGAGCTGCTAAAACCGCGCTTTCGTATTCAAAAATAATCGATAATATTTCACACGAAAAAAAAGAAAAACCAACAAAACACGGTAATGATATAAAAGATATTATTTCAAAACACGAATTAATGTTTACAGACAAAGCTACATTGTCTTTTTCAAAGAAATTTTTAGTTAATAGCGGTTGAACCGACATTGAAATTGGATTTATAAGCGATGTTACAACACCAATCATAGGAACAGTAAGAGTGGTATAATTTCCATATAAAGATGTTGCAACAGAATCAGAATATCCGGAATTTGTCAATCCTTTTATTATCATAGACAAATCAAGAATATTTACGGCACTTCCAAGTGCTGCCGAGAAAGTTATCGGGGCTGCAAGCCATAAAATATCTTTCATATACCGCAATTCAATCTTTTTGCTATCCGACTTTACCAAATCATAACGCTTATTCGAAACATATAGATAAATGAATCCAAAAAAAGCACCGAAAGTAATTCCGAGTATTGATAATGCACAAACAATTTCTAAGTTGAAATTTGATTTAATAGCATAGAAAGCAAATAAAAGTCCGAGCAGAAGCTTTGATATTCCCGAGATGAGCTCGGATATAGCGATCTCCGAAAATTTCATTTTTCCGGAAAAATATCCGCGCAAAACACCTGAAAGAGTTACAAATAGGATAGTAGGCGAAATACATAACATTGATAGCATAGATGCTTTATTCCCTATAACATAGGAAAGAGGCCCGGAAAGAACAAAAAATAGTACTGTAAGCAAAATTGCAGCAATACCGATTACGAAAAATGCTGTTCGATATATCACAATGGATGATCCTTTTTTCTCTGCCTCGAATTTTGATGTTAAAATTGCAATTCCTTTAGGAATCCCGGCACTTCCGATTATATAAAAAAAGGTATATACAGTATACGCCGAATTAAAAATCCCCATGCCTTCATCATCCAGCAAATAGGAAATAGGTATTTTATATATCAATCCGATAATTTTCAGTATTATCGCAGAAATAGAAAGCCAAATAGTGCCATTAATAAAAGATTCTTGATTTTTTTCGTTCATATCATCACCAAATAAAAAGAGTTTACTAATTTATATTAGCAAACTCTAATTTATATTTATGATTCAGAATAAAAATCAATAACCTTTTCCGAAAAACTTTTTTTCAGTGTAGTTTTTGTTTCTTGAGCATCTTTCCTTAAATATTCATAAGGGTACTTGGGATTAAAAATTCGCTCTATTACGGTTTCGGAATCGCTTTTTTGACGAACAAGCTTGGTTACTGCGCCTGCACCAACCGCAAATATTGTTTGCGTTTCCTCCATCATAAAAACATTATACATACCTTCATGACCTTCAAACGAAAATCCCACGTTTTCAAGATTTCCAACTGTATTTTTTTGTCTATACATATAATAAGGTTTATATCCGGCAAATTTAGCTTTGAGCTGTGAGTATGAAACACTTTTAGCTGCATCAGCATTTGAAATATTGTAAATACCGGAATTGTTTTTCAATACATCTGCCGCTTTTTTTACGCAAAAAGTATGCACTGTAATATTTGTAGGTGCCAATTCAATTATCTTGTCAATCGTTTCAGAGAAATTAATAAAATCATCTCCCGGCAATCCTGCAATTAAATCGACATTAATATCACGAATTCCGCTTTTTTTAGCAAGATCAAAAGCATGATAAAAATCCGCCGTTGAATGTTTTCTGCCGATTTCACGTAATACATCATCGCTTAACGTTTGTGGATTAACGCTTACTCGCGTCACTCCGTTTTCCTTGGCAATCCGAAGCTTTTCTTCTGTGATAGTATCAGGTCTACCTGCTTCAAGAGTAAACTCCATAAGCGAATCAACCGAGATAGAGCTAGATATTTTCGTCAAAAGTCGATTTAATTGTTCTGCAGAAAGCGTAGTGGGTGTTCCGCCACCAATATAAACCGTTTGGATATTTAACCCTAACGTTTTTATAATATCAAACTTTTCATCCAGCTCTTCCATAAGCTTATCAAGATAATCATCTATTAACGAGAGAAGTCTTGGCGTTGTAGATGATACAAAGCTACAATAAGCGCATCTTGAAGGACAAAATGGTATTGAAACATATAAAGAACATGAGTTTTTGGAGATTTTTTTGAGCAGTTTAATCTCGGTAGATGCAACCGATGTAGCAAGTGCCGCTTTTTGCGGATTAAGGAAATATTCATCTCGCAAAATCTTACGCGTTTGATTTTTTCCTTTTCCATCATATAATAAAGCACTTGCAACCTTTGCGGGGCGTATACCCGTTAGAATCCCCCAAGGAGGAATATGTCCAAGCAACTCTTTACCCGCCGCAAATAAAGCTCGTCCAACCGCCATTGTTGCATGAGTTGCAATTGAAATCTCTTCGGTGCAACTTACTGTTTCAGTCGCTTCGCAAACCTTATCATTTAACTTTATGGATACAAATGCAGTTTCGGATTTTCCATCATTATCGGAATAGACACTAACCGTAACTTCGGGAACCCCTTCTGATGGCTTTTCATTTTCTCCGAATGTTGCCCCGGGAAAAAAAACCATACATAGCGTTTGGACATAATATCTGTTTATATTGCCTTCAATATGTACTATCATAATTAACTCCGTTTATCCTTCTTTAGAATAGCAGAGTTCATAACAATGGTAACAGGTCCGTTAGTGGATAGCTCGGTACGCATATCAGCTCCGAATTTTCCCGCAGCAGTTTTCCTTACCTTTTTAGAAATAATATCAAGAAAATAATTATACAAGCGTTCTGCCTCCACGGGAGTCGCTCCGCCGAAATAATCCGGTCTATTGCCATGTGCATAATTTGCATTAAGAGTAAAATTCGAAACTACCATAATCTCACCGTTCACATCCATAACAGAGAGATTCATCTTATCATTTTCGTCAGAAAATATTCTTAGCTTTGAAATCTTTTCACAAAGTAAATCTGCATCGTGTTCTGTATCGTCTTTTTCAACACCAAGCAAAATATACAAACCAAATCCGATATTTCCGGATAAAATTTCATCTGCATAAACTGTGGCAGAATTAACTCTTTGCAAAACTGCAATCATAATTTTTCCCTTTCCATACTTTAATGCGAAAATCCACGTGTAACCGAAATAACAGAATGCACATTTCTAAGCCGCGAAACTATAGATTCATAATGAGAAGTACTCTTACATCCTATATGAATATTAATTACAACATTTCCATTCTTTTGCTGAAGCGTATTAATTTGAGAAATCGAAACTTTCATATCTGCAAGTGCAAGAGAAATCGCAGCAAGGACACCAATACCGTCTTCTGCAATAATTTGCAAAAACGCCTCATATATTTCGGAGTTAGATTGAACGTCATCCGCTCGCTCCCACTCCGCCCTAACCCAACGCGAAAGATTTTCTTCGTTTCGTCTTGAGCTTGAAACATTTGGACAATCGGTCTTATGAATCGAAACTCCAAATCCGCGTGTAACGAATCCTACAACCTTATCTCCGGGAAGAGGATTACAGCATTTTGCAAATTTAACCTGACAGCCATATTCTCCATCAATAATTATTCCACTATTACTGCGTATGCGCTTTGAAATAGTTGTTTTGATTTGAGAAAGCTCTTCCTCTTGTGTTTGCGGCTTCGGAGCATCAACTACAAGCTTTTCGATTTCTTCCTTAATCCTGGGAATAAATCTTTGTATAGATAATCCACCAAAACCAATAGTATTATAAAAATCGTCTGGATTGTTGATTCCGATTTTCTTTGAAATTACAGTAACAATTTCCAAAATCTGTGCATCGGTGCAATTTTTATTGATTTTCTTAATCTCTTTTTCAACCTCGGATTTACCTACGAGTATATTCTCCGGGCGTTTTTCTTTTTTGAACCACTGACGAATCTTGCTACGCGCTTCACCGGTCTTTACTATCTTTAACCAATCGCGGCTAGGTCCCTTTGAAGATTGCGATGTTAATATCTCGATTATATCTCCGTTTTTGGGTATCTTATCAATTGGAACAATAACGCCATTAACCTTTGCACCAACCATCTTGTTTCCAACAGCTGAATGAATTGCATAAGCAAAATCTATAACGGTAGAGCCAAGCGGTAGTGAAATAACGTCACCTTTAGGTGTAAACACGAAGGTTTCATCATGAAAAATATCCGTTTTAAATGAACGCATAAATTCATCGGGATCGCGAGTATTTTCATCCGATTCCAAAATTTTAGATATCCAATGAAGCTTTTCATCCATATTGGAATCCGACTGCTCACCTGTTTTATATTTCCAATGCGCAGCAATACCGTATTCCGCTTCCTCATGCATTCGTGTAGTACGTATTTGGATCTCAAACGGTATACCGCTTTTTCCGATTACGGTAGTATGAAGAGAGCGATAAAGGTTAGGCTTGGGGGTTGAAATATAATCCTTGAATCGTCCAGGAACAGATTTAAAAAGCTCATGGACAAGACCGAGGGCGGTATAACATTCAAGCTCGGTTTCAACAATTATACGGAGCGCGTAAAAATCATAAATTTCATCGAATTCTTTATTAAAGGTATACATTTTTCTATAAAGACTATATACCGATTTTACACGACCTTCAAGCTTATAATTAATTTTATTTTCAGAAAGCTTGTTTCTGATTATATCCTTTGCCTCATGCAAGAAGGTTCTGCTCTGTCCATATTTTTTATCAATAGAGCTTTGAACCTCCTCATATCCAACCGGGTCAAGGTAAAACAAACTTATATTTTCAAGTTCCTGTTTTATACGCTGAATACCAAGACGGTGAGCAAGAGGCGCGTAAATATACATTGTTTCAAGTGCAATTGCTCTTTGACGGTCTTCTTTTTTGGCATCGAGCGTTCTCATATTATGAAGCCTATCACAAAGCTTAATAAATATCACTCGTATATCACGGTTCATAGCAAGAAGCATCTTACGAATATTTTCAATATGTGCTTCTTCCTTGTCCGCAACCTGGACTTGAATAATCTTCGTTAAGCCGTCAACCAGCATTGAAACGTCGGAACCAAACATTTTAGCAAGTATTTCAAGACTGGTTTTTTCTGCACAATCTTCTACTGTATCATGCAAAAGTGCAGCACATATAGAATCGGTATCAAGTCCAAGTTCCGCTACAATAACAGCTACCGATACCGGATGACAAATATACGGTTCTCCACTTAAACGGAACTGCCCCTCATGAAGCTTTGCAGCATATAAAAAGGCTTGTTTAATTTTTTCAATATCATAGCTTCTCTCATTTTTTTCTATTGCTTCAAGAAGCGGTTGTAATTCTTTATACATAAGCTATTTCCAAGTTATTATTTAAAATTCATCTGTCCTCTAAGTCTACGCATGAGGTTAGATTTTTCCAAATCGGTTTTTGATGTGCTATAATGAACCTTAAATTTGTAGACTTCGGGCGCGATATCATCAATTCCTATAAGATTAAGCTCGCGAAAAACCTTTATGATAATTTTTAATTTTACATAACCTATATTCAAATGGTCATGCGAACGTAAAAATGCAGAGGTTATATCTTTATGCGACAAAACTGATGTTCCATTCCGTACAGACAAAACGATATATCTATACACAGCCGCAAAATCATCTCTATCGGGTAATATACATTCATCTTTAGAAAATGATGCACCATTCCATATTTCATCGAATCTTCTACGTTCAGCCTCATTGATTTTATCTTGCGATTCGGACGGCTTTACATCTTTAACGATAAGCTGAACATTTCTTCTGCCAAACCACTCGTTAATATCTATGTTAAACAGCAAATCAACCTTATCGCCATTATAAATTCCGAGTGACGAAGGAGAATTTGAAAAATACATAGCACATACAGTGTTTTTTCCTTCACCGAGAATCAACCTTGTATGCTTCCCTTCACTAACCGCGCTGATTTCGCTCACATTGACTCCGTACATAACGAAATTCGGCATCGGGTTCCCTACTCCGTAAGGTTCAAGTATTTGCAACGCCTCGGCAAGTGCCATATTGACATCCTTTAATGAAACCCTGCAGTCAGCTTCTGCCGTAGGAATCATATCTTCCTCGCAAAGATTCTTTCTTGCATATTCATTTATCATCTCACGAAATCTAGGCAAATTCTCTCTGGTAACAGAAAGTCCGGCAGCTAATTCGTGACCTCCAAATTTTACAAGATAATCAGAGCAATAAGAAAGCGCATCGACTAAATTTAAACCTTTAATGCTGCGTCCTGATCCCTTACCCATATCAGATGAAAGACCATCATCAAGCGTTTCGAAAGAAACAAGTATTGTGGGACGAGAATACTTTTCTGTAATTCTGGAAGCAACTATACCTATTACTCCATGATGCCAGCCATCAGCGTCCAGCACTATAACCGGATCTACATCAAGTCCTTGCAATTCAATCTTTTGGTAAGCTTCTTGCATTATCTTGTTTTCTTCAGCCTGACGCTCTTTATTCGCTTGGCAAAGCTCATCCGCAATTCTTATAGCGTTTGATTGATCTGATGCTAAAAAAAGCTCAACAGCAAGAGATGCAGTTCTTATTCTACCTGCCGCGTTAATTCTCGGTGCAAGCGTATATCCGATATATCCGGTTGTAATTTTGGTGCGCTTCCGTTTACGATCGCCTCTTGTTATGTCATTCTTTGAAGATGCCGCTTCTATAAGGGCGATTAAACCGGGTCTTGTGGTTTCTTCTATCATCTTCAAACCATAACTGACAATGATTCTATTTTCGGATTTTATCGGCATAACATCGGCAATCGTTCCTATTGCCACCAAATCAGCATATTGCGAAAAAATACGAACGGTCGCTTCCATTCTTGAGCATTTTCCGTAATACTCTTCGTATGCACTTACGAGTTTAAATACAACCCCCACTCCCGCAAGCTCTTTAAAAGGATAATTGCAATCAGGTCTATGCGGATTAATAACAGCAGATGTATTCGGCAGTTCGGGGCGACACTCGTGATGGTCGGTTATGATAAAATCCATACCAATCTCTTGAGCATACTGAACCTCTTCGATAGCTGTAATACCGGTATCAACGGTAATTATCAACTCGGTTCCCTGCGCCTTCAACATATCGATTGCTTGATTGGAAACGCCATATCCTTCACCGGAACGATTCGGAATATAATAATCGATATTTGCACCTTTGGATTTCAAATAAAGGTATAGAGTACATACGGCAGTTACTCCATCAACGTCATAGTCGCCATATATGGTGATTTTTTCACCGACATCAACTGCTTTCTTAATTCTTTTTATTGCAGCCTCCATATCCTTCATATCGAAGGGATTGCAAAGCATTTCACTTTCCATATAAAGAAATGCCTTTGCAGATTCTGGATTCTCATATCCTCTGTTATAAAGAAGCTCCGCGACTATCGGATTGATTCCAAGTGCTTGCGCTATTTGTTCTTTTTTCTCACGCGCCGCGGCACTCTCGTCAGATTTGAGTATCCACTTTTTCTCCTTTGTTTTTATGCTTTTTGCATTCATTGATATTATGTAACCAGTCGGGATCACTCCCGCCTTCCGTTTTATTATCTAATTAATGGGATGATGAGGGCATAACGAGTATGCCCTCATCGAAAACGGTCTAACTTTCAACCGTAAACTTTAGTAGGCTTGTATTTATTGATTATAGAAATCGCAGTACGAATACCATCTATTGCAGCACTGGTTATTCCTCCTGCATATCCTGCACCTTCGCCTGCGGGATAAATATTATTATATCCGATAGCAGTTCTTGTAATAGGATCTCTGGTAATTCTTATAGGGGCACTTGTTCTTGTTTCTGCGCCCGTTAATATGGCAGAGCTATCTGCAAAGCCTTTAATTTTATTATCAAAACTCAAAAGAGCATCCGAAATCGACTTGCATACAATTTGAGGTAAATATTTTTCAGGACGAACGAGTTTTATATACTTTCCGTCCATATAAGTTGGGAACACTTCATACGGTTCTTTCTTGCACTCACCGGCAAGAAAATCACCGACAGTTATAATTGGAGCAGAATAATTCGAACCGCCCGCAATAAAAGCATCTCTTTCTATTTTTCTTTGAAGCTCTATCGCCGCTTCAGGCGTTGAACCATAATCCTCTTTAAATATACTGCATACAACGGCACTATTGGAGTTGATGCCATCTCTTGCATGCTTACTCATTCCGTTAACGACAACACCAAATTCTTCGCTGGCAGCCGCAACAACTTCACCTCCGGGGCACATACAAAAAGTATATACTCCTCGACTTTTGGTGTTGTACGAAAGATTATATTCTGCATGACCAAGGTTTTTGTGACCCGCAAAATCCCCGTACATAGCTTTATCTATATGGCTTGCAAGATGTTCAATTCGCATACCGACCGAAAAGTTCTTTGCCTCAATTGAAAATCCTTTGTGAATAAGTTCCTTATAAGTATCTCTGGCACTGTGTCCTACAGCTAAAACAATAGCACCGTATTTGATTTCTCCGGATGATGTGACAGCAATTGATTCTCTGCCGTTTTCTTTCAGCGAAATAAGTTTTGTGTGATACATAACACGACCGCCAAGTCGAATTATTTCATTTGTCATTTTATCTACAACGTCACATAAAACATCCGTTCCAATATGCGGCTTCGCCAGATACAAAATTTCTTTCGGTGCGCCAAAATCAACGAAACGACGAAGAACATAATTTACCAACGGATCATTAATTCTGGTAATGAGCTTTCCATCCGAAAAAGTACCAGCTCCGCCGGCTCCGAACTGAATATTGGTTTCAGAATTGAAAATACGATCATGCGAGAAATTCATCACACATTTTTTTCTTTCAGCTATTCCGGCTCCTCTCTCTATTAAAATCGGAGAATATCCCTGCTCTGCGAGAAGAAGCGCCGCAAACAATCCGCAAGGTCCGCTTCCAACAACAAGCGGAGGCGCTTCTAAAGCACATTCACCTTTAGAAAGCTCAATATCTTTTATCGGTTCTTCAACAGAAATCGAATTTTTCAAAAGCTTTTCTTTGGATAGGTTAAAAAAATCGCCCTCGGCTCTTATAGTATAAACAAATTTAATATCGTTTTTCTTTCTGGCATCAATACTTTTTCGATAAATTGAAAATTTAACGTTGCGAGTATTAATTCGCATTTCGTTAAGGCGTTTTTCAGCAAGCGAAAACGCCTCTTCAAAAGAGGCGTTAACAGAAAGTTTTATGTCATTAACAAGTAAAACTTTGATGTTCGAATTCATTATAACCTCAGAGCGAAATTTAACGTTTTAAAAAGAGTGTGAGCTTCTTCTTCAACGATATCATTACTCGAATTAGCATATTGAACAACGAACCATATTATCGCCGCAAGAATCAAGCATAAAAGGAACTGAAGAATCGTTCCGATTTTAATACCAAAAATCTTTTTATTCATAATCCGTCCCCATAACATATAATTTGAATCAATTATCCTTATTGTCAACAATATCATGATCTGTTTTGATCATTTTTTGTGTAAGGAATTTTCTAAGGGAATCAGTTGTATAATTGCGAGTAAGCGTGCAATCGTAAGCAACCGAAACAGTGCCGGTTTCCTCGGATACAACAATAACAATAGCATCACTCGTTTCACTCATTCCAATAGCAGCGCGATGCCTTGTACCCAGATCACTATCAATATCGTTTCTTCTTGTTAACGGAAGAAGGCAACCTGCTGCGGCAATTCTGGCTTCATCAATAATAACGGCACCATCATGCAAAGGAGCATTGTTGAAGAAAATATTTCTTAAAAGAAACGAATTGACCTCAGCATCAAGCGAAATTCCGGTTTGAATAATATCATCGAGCTTTGTAGTGCGTGAAATAACGATAAGAGCACCGGTTTTTTTGCCTGCAAGATCAAAGACTGCAGAACAAATGTGATCAATAGCATTATAATACATTTGATGCTTCTTCTTTTGATCACCAAAATTCATAATACCATTAATAGATCCACTTCCAACCTTTTCAAGGGCATCTCTGATTTCAGGCTGAAAAATAATTATTATAGCAATCATCCCAACCTTAAATAACTGTGAGAAGACATAGAACGTAGCATCCAAATTAAAAACGGCAGAAAGACCGGTAATAATTAAAAGAATAGCTATTCCTATCAAAAGCACGCCGCCTTTTCTTCCTCTAATAAAGCGAAAGGCAAGAAACAAAACAACAGTCAAAAGAAATATATCAATTGCATCAGAAACTGAAAAATCCAAAAGACTTTTTTTCAAAACTGCAACCAAAGTTGATAAAAAATCACTTTTGTTTGCACTTAAAACCATAGTATTTATGTTCATTTTTGACTCCAAAATGAGTTTTTTCAATAATTATACATTTTTCATAATAATAGTATACCACGGAATAATCAAAAAAGCAATATTTTTTTAAAAATATATTTATTATATTACAAAATTTATTATTTTTATCGCAACTTCAAATTCAATTCCACCGAGTTACCCGATAAAATGCAATTTGTTCTTAAGCCATCCAACCCATTTCAACGAATTCAAATCGCAAAGTTTGAAGGCACGCTATACATAGCAAAATTAATTCTGCTCCGTTTTTATAACGGAATTTTTAAAATTTAAGTGTTTATTTGGCATTAAATATTTTTGCACAAACATTTTTAAAGTTTTTATTCTATTATCCATTTTGTTCAAACTCTTAAGTTTTTATCTATTGCAAATTTAACCGTTTTTCAATATTTACTATGAATATATTATAACTATAATATATATTTTAAAAAAACACTTGACTTATTGTCGATTTGGTGATATATTATATTTGGTGAAAGTTGTATATTTGTTAATCAATATGTCTTTTACCAACTATTTTGTTGATATTATTAAGGAAGGAGAGATTTGCTAATATTAGCAAATCGGGAATTCAGTTTGGACAAATACACAAAAACTGAAATCTGTGCACTCCCTACGGTAGAACAGCTTCGTGCTGCTTTAGTCGAGGGACAGAACTCCGAGGCAAGAATGCAGTTGCAAATGCTTTTCGATGATTCTACTTTCGTTGAAACAAATGCATACGCAAAGCGCGCTATTTCGGATTTCTACGCTACAGACAAAACAAATGAGCTCGAAGGAGTTATTACCGGCTACGGTGCCGTTGACGGAAAACTTGTTTTCGCTTTTGCGGAAGATGCTTCGAGAATGGGCGGCGTCATTGATGAACGCCATGCAAAGAAAATTGCTGATCTTTATAGCCTCGCTATAAAAAGCGGAGCACCTGTTATCGGCATTTTCAATTCAAACGGAACAGACATTTTTGAAGGTACTGCCGCGCTTGCCGCTTACGGTACAATTATGAACTCCGTTATTTCTGCTTCCGGTGCTATTCCGCAAATAGCTTTCGTTGCAGGAAAATGCATTGGATGTGCAGCTGCAATTGCGGCAATGTTTGACATTGTTGTTAAAGATTCATCCGCAACATTCTACGTTTCTTCTCCAAGCCTTACCGGCACAGAAAATGCACAAGATGCTATACTTGCATTCACCGGTGACTCTGCTCAATGTGCAGGATACATAAGAAGTCTTGTATCATTTCTTCCCGACAATTCTTCTACAGGAATTATTGTTGGCGAGTGTGCAGACAACCTCAACAGAAAGCTTGGCGATCTTGATTTTGCAGGAGATGCACTTTCTGCAATCTCGGTCATTGTTGATAATGGATTCTTTTACGAGGTTGCTCGTGATTTTGCTCCTTCCGCAACAACTGTTTTTGCAACGGTTGGCGGCGTAAAATGCGGCATAGTTGCAACTTCTTATTCAAAAAATGAAGGCAGACTTTCGGTTTCTAATGCCAGAAAGATTTCAAAATTTGTTAATTTCTGTAACGCATTCTCGATTCCACTCGTTACTCTCGTTGATTCTCTCGGCCTTGCTATAGAAAAGAACAACGAAACAGCATACTTTGCTCCCGAACTTGCAAAGCTTGCATTTGCATACTCTATTTCTACCATGCCCAAAATTACTGTAATACTTGGTCATGCAATTGGTGCTTCCTTTGTTCTACTTGGTTCAAAAGCTCTTGGAGCAGATCTTGTATATACTCTTAACGATTCCGAAATCGGAGCACTTTCTGCTGAAAGTGGTGTCGCATTTTCTTGGAATGACCGCATTACACTCGAGGAAACAAGAGATTCGCTCGTTTCTGCTTGGAAGTCGACAGTTTCATCTCCCGCAGTTGCTGCCGCAAGCGGTGAAATCGATGATATTATAAGTGTAAACGAATTGCGTGCAAGAATTTGCTCTGCCCTTTTGATGCTTGTATCTAAAGGCTCTGTAAAAATTTCGGAGCGCAAAATTCTTCCTCTTTAATTTAGGAGGGATAAAATATGAATCTTATGATGCTCACAAACGAGATCGATTACTCTAAACCAATCGAAGGATTTCTAGACAAGCTTCAGTTTGGTGGTATGATGCTTCTCATCGGAATGGCAACAGTTTTTGCGGTATTGATCATTCTTTGGTTGGCACTTTTACTGTTCAAGCTTGCTTTTCACGATCTCCCTGCAAAAAGAAAAGCCGGTGCAACAGAAAAAACCGAGGTGGTTGAAACCGTTGAAACGCCCGCAGTTTCTAATGATGGCGAAATCATAGCCGCTATTGCTGCCGCTATTGCTATGGCAGAAAGCGAATCTAACGGTGTAAAATTCAGAGTAGTTTCGTTCAGAAGAAGATAATTTATTAGTTTGAAAGGATTTTTAACAATGAAAAGATACAGCATTACAGTTAACGGCAATACATACGATGTAGTCGTTGAAGAAGTTGACGCACAAGGCACCGCTCCCGTAGCAATTCCCTACGTATCACCTGTTGCCACCCCCGTAGCAACTCCTGTTTCAGCACCCTCGACACCTGCCACCCCCGCAGCCCCCGTTGCTCCCAAGGCAGCAGCACCCGCTCAAGCCGGTGCAACTCAGGTTACCTCTCCCATGCCCGGAACCATTCTTGAAATCAAAGTTTCTGCCGGTCAGTCCGTTAAGAAGGGCGATGTTATCTGCGTTCTTGAAGCTATGAAAATGGAAAATGATATTCCTGCTCCTGCAGATGGTGTAGTTGCTTCTATCAACGTACAGAAAGGCGCAACCGTTGCAGCAAACGATGTTCTTGCAACTCTTAACTAATTCAAAGAAAGATAAAGGTACCAAATAAATGTTAGACGCTATTCAAACCTTCCTAGGTACAACGGGCATAGCCAAGTTGTTTGAGGATAGTAACTGGTGGCAGTACCTTATAATGTACGCAATCGTTGGCGTGCTCTTCTACCTTGCAGTAGTTAAGAAATTTGAGCCGCTTCTGCTTTTGCCTATTGCATTCGGTATGCTTCTCGCAAACCTTCCTGCCGCTAACTTGATTCACCTTGATTTCTTTTTCGACACGCATTATATAGCTGTTGAAGACGGTCAGCTCGTTGGTACTATGGCAACAGAGATACAGTCCTTCCTTGATTATCTCTCTAATAATTTCCAAGGTTACCCCTTGTATACTATTTCGGAAGATGCACTCTTGTTTGATTTTTCTGCTCTTACCGAAGCTCAATTCAATAATATTACCTCGGCTTTCTCCGAGATTACCCGTAACGCTGCATATATAGACAACGGAGCGGTACATATTTCTATGTCCACTATGATAAAAGAGGTAGTTAACCACGGTGGTCTTGTTGATATATTGTATCTTGGTGTTAAGCTCGGTGTTTATCCTTCGCTTATCTTTATGGGCGTTGGTGCTATGACCGACTTCTCTCCCCTTATTGCTAACCCGAAGTCCCTTCTTATGGGTGCAGGCGCGCAGCTCGGTGTATTTGCGGCATTCTTTGCGGCACTTTTCCTTGGATTTACACCGATGCAGGCTGCTTCAATCGGTATCATAGGCGGTGCGGACGGTCCTACCGCCATCCTCGTTACAAAAACGCTCGCCCCCGAACTTCTCGGTGCAATTGCTATTGCAGCATATTCTTATATGGCTTTGATTCCTATTATCCAGCCTCCTTTTATGAAGCTTCTTACCACTAAAAAGGAAAGAGCTATAAAAATGACAAACCTCAGAAGCGTATCTAAAGTCGAAAAGGTAGTCTTCCCTATTGTTGTAACCGCTATTGTTTGTCTGATTATTCCCGATGCCGCACCTCTCGTAGGTTTCCTTATGCTTGGCAACCTCTTTAACGTATGCGGTGTAACTGACAGACTTTCAAAGACTTCACAAAATGAGCTTATTAATATAATCACAATTTGTTTAGGTGTTTCTGTTGGTGCTACGGCAAATGCTGAGAACTTCCTTAAGCCTCAGACGCTTTACATTATTGCACTTGGATTGTGTGCATTCATCCTCTCGACCATCGGTGGACTTCTTACCGGTAAAATCATGTGCAAAGTTACCGGTGGAAAGATCAATCCGCTTATTGGTTCAGCAGGCGTTTCCGCTGTACCTATGGCTGCACGTGTCGCGCAGGATGTCGGTCGTAAGGAGGATCCTT
>CAYRJG010000015.1:0-21695 GCA_964424525.1 uncultured Ruminococcus sp. | reverse complement strand
GTAATTAAAGCAATAGGATAAAAATAGAGCGCTCCCCGATTTCGGGGGGCGCTTTTGTATGTAAAGTGTGACGAGTCAGGATATACAAGACTTGCTTAGGCATATCTCGCCTGCGGGCTCGGTCACGCTCGGGGGAAAACAACACTTACTTAGTTGTTTTCTAACACCCTCGCGCCGCTTCGCTACCCCGAGAGAGCTAAGGAACTCTTCGAAAAAGCAGAAGCTACTGCATAAAGCAGGTCATAAAGAAATGTTGCGGAGCATCCATTTCTTTATGCATACGAAAGACTCAAGAAGTTTGTTGATTTCTATTCGTAATTAAAGCAATAGGATAAAAATAGAGCGCTCCCCGATTTCGGGGGGCGCTTTCGTGGTGAAATGTTTTTGGGGTTTAGATTAATCCAGGCAGACAGAGCAGGGCGTTTTGCCGTTCGCAATAAGGTCTTCCTTGGTGGTCGTTTCTTCGCGTCTGTTGCTTGTGCCGGTCTTTTGAGCATAGTAGCATTCGGGAAGGTGGAATTTTCCGGTAGTTATGTTGATTATGTAGGTTTTTGGGGTATCCGTATCAAGTTTTTCATCGGAATCGGAAGGGAGTTCGTCTGCATCCGGAGTGGTCGGGAGCTCTTCATCTGTTGCAAGTCTGCTTTTGCCGGTTTTATAGTCGATAACGATGCCGGGCTGATTATTGTAAACGTATACGCAAAACGTTATTCCTTTGCCGTTATCCTCTACGGACATAGCTTCCATAAGAACACCCGAGGCAACTAGATTGGATCCGTCATAAATCGGTGTTACGCGGTACATTACGTGATTTTCTTCGTTCTTGCCTAGATATTCGGCAACATCGTTTTCAAACGGAAGCATGCCTGACACATTAAAGAAGGATGTGCCTGTGATGAGGTTTTCCTTGTTCGCATTTTCACCGGTAAGTTGAAATCCGATAAGGTGACAACGATCGTAAAGATAGCCGCCTTCAACGATATCGTAACTCACATTTATCCAGCCGGATGGCTTGACACTGCTTATGCTTTCTCTTTCCTCGGTTGGCATAAGGTCCACGCCGATGGATGCGATGGCAACACCGCATCTGCCCAGACTGTCAAGGTCTGAATATTCCTCGAATGATTTTGATGTGATCTCCTCTTCTGTAAAGAACGGAACATTTCCGTTTATGGTAACATAAGGAGTTTCTCCGTCAAACTCAGGTATTTCCGAGAGGGCTATTATAGGCTCTTGCTCGGGAGCAAAAAAGTCAAGGCATCCTGTAAAGGATGAGAGTATTAGTATTAGGGATAATAAAAACGCTGTCAGCTTTTTCATCTTGTATATTCCTCTTTTGTGATTTTTGTGAGAATTGGTCGAGAAATCCGTTACACGGGTAATGGCAAAACCTATTTTGTGGGATTTTTAACCGTGATGTTAGGCACTCGTTTTCTTTCTTAAGAGTATTTTAACAGTATTTTGAAATTTTTGCAAGAGAAAAAACGCAATTTATCCGGTTTTTATTTACAAATTATTATTGATAAATTTTTTAGACTATGTTATAATTAAATTTGAAATCATTATATGTATCTACAAATTATAGAAGAAAGGCGGCAAAATGAAAAGAATATTCATTTCTATATTGATATTGATTTTATGCAGCACGTTTATGCTCGTATCCTGCGGTGAATCCGAGCCGCCGGAAAATAACGAAGAGAGTAACGGAGTAGTTACCCCAAACTTGATAAATCTTTCAAAGCTTTCACTCGATATGTATACGGGAGACAGTTATGAGCTTGGGGTAACCGTAATTCCTCAAAACGCATCCACGGATTCTATCGAATGGGATAGCACCAATGACGCAGTTGCAACGGTTGAAAACGGTGTTATATATGCTCATTCAGTTGGTTCGGCAATAATACGCGCAACCTCACCGACCTCAAAACCTGCCGTTTGTAACGTAACGGTAAAGGAAAAGCCGCTTACAGAAGAAGAAATGTTCGATCTTGTTTCGGTGAATCTTCCCGAATTCCCAATGCTTATAAATTATACCGATCCCCAAACGGACAAGAGCTCAATCATTAGGATAAACGATGCGATAATCAGAATGAATGAAACTCGCGATCCTAATAGCGGCGAGGACATTGTTCAGGTTTTTATTAAATTTGACGTTGAAAAGGTCTATGATGATGACGGAATAAACGGGTTGAATCCAATCTATTTTGAAGCTACAATTAAACCAACCGATTCCCAAGAATCGCAAACATTCGCGCTTGAAAAGAAGGATTCAACGGCGGTAAAGGTTGGAGATAAGATACCTCTTTCAAATCCGGAAAACTCGTCGAATATTTCTATTTTGGCAAACGAAATGGGAATATCTTTCGGTGCAAGGGAATATAGACGCGGTAGGAGCTTTGATATAATAATAAAGGGTAAGACGGATGAAGACATAGTAACCGAGATCCCTCTCATGCCGGATTCTTCGGAATATGAATCTAATCTGCGTGAGCTCGTTTCGGTAAAACTTCCCGAATTCCCTGTAAGAATCAATTATACAGATCCCGAAACGGGAAAGAGTGCTATTGCAGAGATAAGTGAAGCTGTAATCAGAATGAGAGAGGTTACGCTTGAAAATACGGGCGAGAAGGTTGCTCGCGTGTTCGTGAAGTTCAGCGTAACAAAAATTCAGGATAGCGACGGTTATCTTGGAAAAAATCCTATATTCTTTAAGGCTGTAGTGAAAGCCGAAAACGGAACATCTCTTGAATGGCAATTTGAAAAACGCGGTGAAAACGCAATAAAAATCGGTGAGCGAGTGCCGCTTTCCAATCCGAATAACGTGTTTGATTTCGAGATTGTCGAGGGCGAGATTGGATTTACGTTTGACGCAAAAGAATATTTGTCCGGCAGAAGCTTTGAGATAGAGTTATGCGGTGCGGATGATGATGACGTAATAGGCAACACACCGAGCGAACCTGATGATTCTAATCAAGCCGTGTGCAGTCACGAGGATGAAAACGGTGACGGCAAGTGCGATAAGTGCGGTGCAGATGCTTTGCCGGAGAATCCCACCGATGATCCTTCGGAAATTCCCGACGATTCAGAGTCGGAAGCTCCGACGGTAGATTCAATAGAGCTTTCGAAAAAGAACCTTTATATTGAGCCGGGAAAAAGCTTTACTCTTAATGCTATCTTGAAGGATGCGACAGGTGCGACCGTTACATCGGATGCCCTTATCTGGGAGAGTACCGATGAGAGCATTGTAACCTGTGCGGACGGTGTCATTACGGCAAAAAATATAGGAATGGCGGCTATATATGCAAAGGTTGGTTCTGTTGTTCAGGTTTGTATGGTAACCGTTCTCGAAGCCGATAGAATGGTTATTATCGAAGCCCCCGAATTCCCAATAGAGCTTGAATATGAATACATAGCAACGGATTCCGAAAACGGATATAAAACCGGATTCAAAATTCTCGGATACACTGCCGAGTATGAATTGGACCATAGAGATAGTGACGGCAATTTTGTTCGCGTCAATATGAAATTTTTGGTTGAGAAAACCTTTGATTCCGACGGCAATAAGGGCGAAAACTCGCTTAAATATGTTATGAATATTTATGAAAACAGGGAACTTAAGCAAACCGTTGAAATGGGTGATACAAAGCTTTCAGTCGGAGATACAACCGAAATTGAGTATATATTCGGTGCAAGATTCCACGAAGGAAAGAGAACCTTCAATATAGAGCTTGTTGCTTTGGATGCTAATTAAAAGCGTTGCGAAGTTTAGTATTAAAATAAAAAAATAAAATCAATAACCTCAAAAAGGTGGAAAAATGAATCTTATAAAAAAGAAACTTGCAGAATCCTTTAATTCTGTTTTTCCGATAGTTGCAATAGTTCTTGCAATATCGCTTACTATTGTTCCGATTGACTCCGGACATATGGTACTGTTCCTAATGGGTGCGGTATTTCTTGTTCTTGGTATGAGCCTTTTTACGATGGGCGCGGAAATGTCAATGCAGCCGCTTGGTACGCAGATAGGTACAACGGTTGCAAAAAAGAGCGTATGGCTTCTCGCATTTGTGAGCTTCATTATAGGAATACTTATCACAATATCCGAGCCTGACCTTCAAATCCTTGCACGTCAGATATCCGAGATACCGAATATAGTTCTAATCGTGACGGTTGCCGTTGGCGTGGGAATATTCCTTGCAATAGCTCTGCTTCGAATATTTGTTGGTGTTAATCTTAACATAATTCTTGCTGTGTTTTACGTTGCGGCAATAGTGCTCTCCTTCTTTGTCCCCGAATCCTTGCGTCCGCTTTCCTTTGATTCGGGTGGAGTTACCACCGGTCCTATGACCGTTCCGTTCATTATGTCACTCGGTGCGGGTGTTAGTGCAGCAAGAAGCAAGAAGGATGGCGGAGCAGATTCCTTCGGTATAACCGCGCTTTGCAGTATCGGTCCGATAATTGCAGTTCTAATTCTTGGTATATGGATGCAAATTGAGGGAGTGACGTATCAGCCCGAAACTATTGTAGCTCTTGATAATACCAGAGAGGGTATTGTTCTTTACCTTCACGGATTCGTGGAATATGCAGAGGAGGTTGGGATGGCACTTCTCCCGATAGTTATATTTACGGTGTTGTTTCAGCTCATATCTCGTGCGTTCTCAAAGCGTCAGCTTATCAAGCTTGTAATAGGTATACTTTACGTTTTTATAGGTCTTGCAATATTCCTTACCGGTGCTAACGTAGGATTCCTACCCACCGGATATACGCTCGGCAAAGAGCTTGCAAGTATTGCCGGCGGTGCGCTTCTTATTCCTATTGCTATGCTGCTCGGCTTCTTTATTGTAAAAGCAGAGCCGGCGGTATACGTTCTTAACCACCTCGTTGAGGAAATGAGTGCAGGCGCGATTTCGGGTAAGACCACTGGTCTTGGTCTTTCAATAGGAGTTTCGGCAGCTCTTGGACTTTCGGCTGTAAGAATTCTCACGGGCCTGCCCATAATGTATATTATTATACCAGGTTACATAATTGCGCTCGTTATCTCTTTCTTTGTGCCGAAGATCTTTGTCGGTATCGCTTTTGACTCGGGTGGAGTTGCGAGTGGTACGATGATGAGTGCATTCGTTCTTCCGCTTTGCGTAGGAGCTTGTGCCGCTGTTGGCGGAGATCCGATGACCGATGCATTCGGTTGCGTTGCTTTCGTTGCTATGGCACCTATAATATCAATACAAGTTATGGGACTTTCGTATAGTATCAGCTCAAAGCGCAGAAAGCAGAGCTTTATTTTGCGTAATGAGTCCTTTATCGAATACTCTCGTGACACAAACGATTAATGTGTCTTGGGGAGGAAAGGAGATAAAATGAAGAAAAAAATGACAAAGCGCGCAAAGCTTCTTGTTGCGATAATTAATAAAGAGGATGAGTATAACTTTACTCAGGCGGTAAATAAGTGCTGTACGGCAGTAAATTTTTCGGGAATAGGTCACGGAACCGCAAGGTCCAGTTATATGAGTTACTTTGGCTTTAACGATATAGAGAAGAGAGTTGTTTTCTCGATAATTCCCGGTCCGAATGAGCACGCTATCCTAACAACCGTAGGTCGCGAATTAAAGCTTTACCTTCTTGGCCGCGGTATCGCATTCACAACACCGCTTTCCGCTATTTCAAATATAGTAGAGGATGCAGTCCTCTCGTCCCACGAGGCGGACGTCTCGGATTCAAAATCACCCGTTACAAAAAAGGAGAAGACCGTTATGCACGAGCTTGTAATAGCCGTAGTAAATCAAAAATATACCGATGCGGCAATCGAGGCAGCGCGCTCTGCGGGCGCTACGGGAGCTACCGTATTCCATACAAAGAGTATAAATAATGCAAAGGCAGAGGAAAGTATGGGAACGTCACTTCCCGAACAGACCGATTCTGTATTCTTCCTTACAACTCAGGAATATAAGCTTAAAATAATGGAAGCAGTTCGCGATTTTGCAGGTCTTAAGACCGAGGGCGGTGCGGTAATATTCTCGCTTCCTGTTGATGATCTTGTCGGAATAGGTCGCTTTGAGGGAACTATTGACGACGAAGAATAATTTATACGTGACTAATATTCTGCACGTAGGGAAACTCTTCGGTAATGCTTAATTTCAAAGAAAGCTTCACACGGGGCGTTGCTCCCAAAACCTAAAACAATACGGTGTCGGCAGAGTGTTAATTCTCTGCCGACATGCATTTTTGAAAAATCGGACAAGCTACCGTTGTCCTGAAGGGAGAATATATGAGAAAGCTGATCAGATTTATTTTCTCGCGTTACTTTCTTTCCGCGATGATGATACTTTTTTCGGTTGCGATTTTCTTTTTGCTTATTTTTGTTGCATACAGTTATTCAATTTATGTTTATCTGTTTATGCTGTTTTTAAGTCTGCTTACACAAATAAGTATTATCAACAAAGAAACCGATCCGGAGTTTAAGATCCCTTGGATGCTTATAGTTGTATTAATACCGATTTTCGGCATGCTGCTATATTTTCTTTTTTATTCAAGAAGGCTGACTCGAAAAGAAGCTCGTCTTATGAAAAAAATATTCGATGAGCACGAAAGATCGGTAAAGCATTCCGCGGAACACAAAGGAATTTTTAAAGATAACCTCGACTCTCTCAAGGCGGAGAATCAGCTCGCGGTGGGCAAAGTGCTTTCCGTGCTTCATGATGATTACGGTGCTGAACTTTATAAGAATACCGAATCGAAATATTTTTCAAGCGGAGAAGCCTTGTTTGAATCAATGCTATCCGATCTGAAATCGGCTAAAAAGTATATTTTTCTCGAATATTTTATAGTTGATGAAGGAGAGCTTTGGGATGAAATATTTGCAATTCTTCGCGAAAAGGCAAAGCATGGAATTGATGTTCGCCTTCTTTATGACGATATCGGCTCTATGTATACTCTACCCACAAACTTTCCGGAGAAGCTTGAGAAATACGGCATAAAATGCCACAGATTCGGAAAAATCACCCCGAAGGTATCAACAGTCCATCACAATCGCGACCACAGGAAAATATGCGTTGTTGACGGAGAGATTGCATACACGGGCGGAGTTAATATCGCGGATGAATACGTGAATAAAAAGGTGAGATTCGGTCATTGGAAGGATGGCGGTGTTCGTATTCGCGGACATGCAGTCGCAGGCTTTGTGAAGCTTTTTATAACCACCTGGGACTTTACCGAGGGATCCGTGTCAAATTACGATGCCTTTCTTGTCACGGCACGTAATAATTATGAAGGAGATGGCGGATATTATATTCCGCTTGGCTCGGGTCCTGCTCCGATTTACCCTGCACGCGTAGGAGAGAATGCAATTCTCAATATTATTAATCAAGCAAACAGCTATATTTACATAACTACTCCATATCTTATAATAGATTATGCTCTTACCGAGGCTATAAAGAATGCGGCTCAACGTGGTGTTGAGGTCGTGATTGTGACTCCTAGCAAAGCGGATAAGAAAAAAATCAAGCTGATGACTAAAAGCTTCTATCCACAGCTTATTTCATCGAGAGTAAAGATATACGAGTATACCCCGGGATTCATTCACGAAAAGGTGATAGTATCGGATGATCTTTATGCTATGGTCGGAACTATAAATATGGATTATCGCAGCTTCGTGCACCATTTTGAGGATGCGTTGTGGATGTATAAAACTCCGACGGTCGGGGTTATCAAAACCGAGTTTTTGAAGACGGTTTCGCAATCCGAGGCGATAACGAGCAACAGTGCGAAGCTAAAGTTTTCACAAAAGTTAATGAAGGATATAATAAGAATATTCGCACCGCTTTTATAACGGATGCAGTATTTGATATAAGAAGGTGCTGGCGCACTTCGGCAATACCCAACAAAAAACAGGCGAGGATGTTGTGCTCTGTGCGGCATCCTTGCCTGTTTCTTTGATTTTTTGCGTTTTCCTTTAAAAAATATCAAAAAATTTAAGATTTGCCACCCGAATTGGTCAATGGATTTAAGGAAATGCGTGTTGTTTTGATATACAATATAATCAGATAATATTTTATATATCCTTCGACGAGAGTCAATCTTTCGCGAAAGAGAAAGGTGTTTTATGAATTTCGAAAAGAAACAGAGGGTAGAACGTGTAATTCAGTTCGGAGAGGGCGGTTTTCTTCGCGGCTTCGTTGACTGGATGATTCAAAAGATAAATGAGAAAAGCGATTTTAATGCAAGCGTTGTCGTTGTTCAGCCGATAGAGTCAGGAATGTGCGATATGCTTACATCTCAAAATTGCGTTTATACTCATCTTATAAGAGGCGTCGAGGGCGTGGAAAAGACGGTTATTGACGTTATTTCGCGTTGCGTAAAGCCTTATGAAAATTTTGAAGAATATCTCAAGCTTGCAGAGAACAAGGATTTCAGATTCGTTGTTTCAAATACCACAGAGGCGGGAATAGTATTCTCGTCAGAGGACAAAATAACCGACGCACCGCCCAAAACATTTCCCGCAAAGGTTACTTTGCTTCTCAAAAGAAGATATGAGCTGGGGCTTCCCGGATTTATATTCCTTCCGTGTGAGCTTATTGACAGAAACGGAGATAATCTCAAGGCGTGTATTCTTAAATATGCCGAGCTTTGGAATCTCGGTGAGGAATTTGTGAATTACGTAAACGTGGAGAACGTATTTACCAACACTCTCGTTGACCGTATAAACACAGGATACCCTAAGGGCGAGAACATTGAGCTTGGATATGATGATAAGATGCTCAATACATCGGAATATTTCCACCTTTGGGTTATAGAAACGGATATAGACCTCGATGAAGAGATCCCTTTTTCGAAGGCAGACCTTAACGTGATAATTACAAAGGATAAGCTTGAAATGTATCGCACGAGAAAGGTTCGTATACTTAACGGTGCACATACTTCGCTTGTTCCTCACGCGCTTCTCTCGGGACTTGATACGGTAGGTAGCTGTATTGCAAATCCCGATATGAAGGAGCATATCAGAAAGTGCGTTTTTGATGAAATAATTCCAACGCTTGATCTTCCGCGCGATGAGCTTATCGAATATGCGGAAAACGTGCTTGAACGCTTTGCAAACCCCTATATCAAGCATTTCCTTTCCTCTATCGCATTAAACTCGGTAAGTAAGTTCAAGGTGCGTGTTCTTCCTTCTATTCTTGAATATATCAAGAGATATAACAAGATGCCGAAAACTCTTATTTTCTCTTTTGCAAGACTTATAGAATTTTATAAAACCGATATGACAAACGATGACCCCGAGGTAGTGGAGTTTATGCGTTCTCATAACGTAGATGATATTCTTGCCAATAAGTCCCTTTGGGGAGAGGATCTATCCTTCCTTTCGGATGAGGTGAAAAAATGCTTATAAACAGACTTGATAACGTTGAGGTTTCACTTGATGACGGTCATAAATACGCCATCCGTGACATCAAATGTGGTGAAAACGTAATAAAATACGGCAATCCGATAGGTCACGCAACCGAGGATATAAAAAAAGGCGAGCACGTTCATACTCACAACCTTAAAACCAATCTTTCGGGAAATCTTGAATATACCTATAATAGATGCGTTTACGATATCCCTTACAAGTATGAAGAGCGTTATTTTATGGGTTACCTTCGCAAAAACGGCGAGGCAGGCATCAGAAATGAGGTCTGGATAGTAAATACGGTAGGTTGCGTAAATAAGGTTGCACAGCGTATAGCCGAAAAAACAGGTGCAAGATATTTTCCGCATCCATTCGGTTGCTCACAGCTTGGCGATGATCAAACGGTTACGCAAAAGATACTTTGCGGTATGGTAAATCACCCGAATGCCGCCGGAGTTTTGGTTTTGGGACTTGGATGTGAGAATAATAATATCGAGGTGTTCAAAAACGTTCTTGGTGAATATGATGAGGAGCGTGTGAAATTTTTGAACACGCAGGACATAGAAGATGACATTGCCGAGGGCATACGTATAGTCGAGGAATTGAAGAAATACGCAGATACCTTCAAGCGCGAAAAACTTCCCGTATCAATGCTCAAGGTAGGCCTCAAATGCGGTGGTAGTGACGGATACAGCGGTATTACGGCAAACCCTCTTGTCGGAAGATTTTCGGATAAGCTTATTGCTATGGGCGGCTCTTGCTGTTTAACCGAGGTTCCCGAAATGTTCGGTGCGGAGCATCTTCTTATGCAAAGGTGCGAAAGTGAGGAGGTCTTTTCGAAAACAGTAAGCCTTATCAATGATTTTAAAGACTATTATTCTCGCCACGGTCAAGTCATATATGAAAACCCCTCGCCCGGAAACAAAAAGGGCGGAATCACGACTCTTGAGGAAAAGTCGCTCGGTTGCGTTCAAAAGGGCGGTCTTTCTCCGGTTACCGACGTTCTCGATTACGGTAACAGAATAAGAAAACCGGGACTTTCACTTCTCAACGGTCCGGGTAACGATATAGTTGCTATAACCAACCTTATGGCGGCAGGTGTTCATATCATTTTATTTACCACGGGTAGGGGCACTCCGGTAGGAAGTGCCGTTCCGACGGTTAAAATTTCCACTAATGCAGAGCTTGCAAAAAGAAAGAACGGTTGGATAGATTTTGATGCAAGCCCAACTCTTTTTGGTAATGACTTGACGGATGAGCTTTTTGAGTATATAATAAATGTAGCCGAGGGTGAAGAAACGAAAAACGAGCTTCACGATTATCGGGAAATTTCAATATTTAAGGATGGTGTAACGCTATGAAGCCTTTTATAAACGATGATTTTATGCTTAAAACAAAAACTGCAAAAAAGCTTTACGGAATGGTGCGAGATCTTCCCATTATAGATTATCACTGCCACCTTTCTCCCAAGATGATTGCAGAGGACTATAAATTCAGAAATGCATACGACCTCTTTCTCGGTGGCGACCACTACAAGTGGCGTCAGATGCGTACCAACGGAGTTGATGAGGAGTATATAACAGGCTCTGCCGATGAATATGAAAAGTTCAAGGCGTTTGCTCGCACCATGCCTTATCTTCTCGGAAATCCCATCTACCACTGGACTCATCTTGAGCTCAAAAGATATTTCGATATAGACGAAACTCTTTCCGAGGAAACCTGCGAGGCTATTTGGAATAAGTGCAACGAATGCCTTGCAAAGCCGGAGTACAGTGCTAAGAATCTTATAAAAAGATCAAATGTTGAGGTAATTTGCACGACCGATGATCCTATTGATACCCTTGAATATCACGAGGCTCTTCGCGATTTCTCGACAAAGATTCTTCCCACCTTCCGCCCCGATAAAGCGGTTGAGATAGGTAAGGAAACATTCATTCCTTATATCGAGCAGGTTGGCGTTAAGTCTTACGGTGAGCTTGAGGCGTGGATAAGAGATAGAATTGCATATTTTAATGCACACGGGTGCCGCCTTTCCGACCACGCGCTTGAATACGTTCCCTACGGTGAGGGAGATGCTTCTGCGGTGTTTGATAAGAGAATGGCAGGCGGAGAGCTGACCAAAGAGGAGATAGACGCTTTCAAGACGGCTCTTCTCAAGGTGTGTGCAGAGGAATATACCAAGCTCGGCTGGACTATGCAGCTTCATATAGGCGCGCTTCGTAACAATAACAGAAAAATGTATGAGAAGCTCGGTCCGGATACAGGATTTGACTCGATAAACGACCTTTGTATTGCAGAGCCGCTTTCGGCATTTATGAATCATCTTGAATATTCCGACGCGCTTCCAAAAACTATTCTTTACACCCTTAACCCGAAGGATAACTATGTTCTCGGTACTATGCTGGGTAATTTTCAGAAAGCGCCTACCGCAGGTAAGATACAGTTCGGCTCCGGCTGGTGGTTTAACGATCAGCGTGACGGAATGGAGGCGCAGATGTGCGCTCTTGCAAACCTTGGAATGCTCTCTCGCTTTGTTGGAATGCTTACCGATAGCCGTTCCTTTGTTTCCTATCCCCGTCACGAGTATTTCAGACGTATACTCTGTAATCTTGTAGGCAAATGGGTAGAAGACGGAGAATATCCTGCCGATTTCGAAAGACTTGGTGAAATAGTATCGGGAATCTGCTACTACAACGCAAAGAAATATTTTAATTTTTGAGGTGCTGTAAATGAAGGTTTTATTCATCGGTAATAGCTTTTCCGCTGATACAACTCAATATCTTCAAGAGGTGTCCGAAGGAAAACTTTTTGTCCGCAATCTCTATATCGGTGGCTGCTCGCTTGAAATGCACGCAGAAAATATTCGCTGCGCGAGTGAGGCATACGAATATCAGATAGATGCCGCGCCTGTCGAGAAAATTTCGATAAATGAAGCACTTCTTCGCGAGGAGTGGGACGTAATTTCGGTTCAACAGGTAAGCGGTCTATCCGGCATTGTTGAGAGCTATGAGCCCTATCTTGGATACGTTGTGGATTTCGTAAGATCGAAATGCCCGAAGGCAAAGATAGTATTCAACCGCACCTGGGCGTATGAAATGGGAAGCTCACATCCCGATTTCGTAAAATACGAGTGCGATACTAATCTGATGTTTGAGCGTATCCTTTGCGCATCGAGCACTATGGCAGAGAAATATTCTCTCGATATTATTCCT
Source organism: uncultured Ruminococcus sp. (assembly GCA_964424525.1). Lineage (GTDB taxonomy): Bacteria > Bacillota > Clostridia > Oscillospirales > CAG-272 > UBA1740. The sequence goes on along the minus strand of CAYRJG010000015.1, from coordinate 9,104 downwards.
GTCGGAAATGCCATTTCCGTGGCAAGGCTTCTGACCGAATTCAATTCAAGGGGCGGCGGTGTTCCCATCACTCGTGACGGATTTCACCTATCTTTTGACTGCGGCAGATATCTTGCGGCTCTTGTGGCGTATGCTTTTCTTACGGGGGAGAGTGCCGTGGGCGTTGAATTTGTGCCGACAGGTGTAAGTTCTCGCGTTGCGAAAAAATTAAAAATAATTGCCGATGCGGCAGTGCATTAAAATATAAAAGCAAACGCGTTTTGTCAAGGCTATAAAAATATTTGTCGAAAAGACGAAAAAATAGCTGATGAATATTGACAAAACGCGTTTAGTTTTTTATAATATATATATTAAATATTTAAGCCGTCAAGAATTTCTTTGATGAAGAATAGCGATGACGGCGATTTTACTTTCGTGTTATTGCCGATTGTAAAACAATTTTAAAGTCAGGTGAGAAAAATGATTTGGTCAAAGGAAGAAACTTTATCAAGAAGCGAAATGGAAGCACTTCAGCTTGAAAGACTCAAGGAAACCGTTGCTCGTGTTTACGAAAAGGTTGAGCCGTACCGCAAAAAGATGGATGAGGCGGGCATCCGCCCCGAGGATATAAAGACTCTTGCAGATCTTGCAAAGCTCCCATTTGTAACGAAGCAGGATATGCGCGATAATTATCCCTTCGGTCTTTTTGCCGTTCCAAAGGATGAGCTTGTCAGAATTCACGCTTCATCCGGAACTACCGGAAAGCCTACGGTTGTCGGATATACGCGCGGCGATATGGATGTTTGGACGGAGTGCGTTTCGAGAATCGCCGCGGCAGGCGGTGCAACTGCAAAAGATGTAGCTCAAATTTGCTTCGGCTACGGAATGTTTACAGGTGCTCTCGGTCTTCATTACGGCCTTGAAAATATAGGTGCGGCGATAGTTCCTTCCTCTACGGGAAATTCCGAAAAGCAGATAATGTATATGAAGGATTTTGAAACAACCCTTCTTGTTGCAACCCCCTCTTACGCATTAAGACTTGCCGAGGTGGCTCGTGAGATGGGCGTTGATCCAAAGCGTGACCTTAATGTAAAAATCGCGCTTGTAGGAAGCGAGATGCTCACCGATGCTATGCGTGAGGAAATGTATAAATGCTGGGGTGAAGATGTTAAGATTACATCCAACTACGGAATGAGTGAGCTTATGGGTCCCGGTGTTTCGGGTGAATGTGAGTGCCTTGACGGTATGCATATCAACGAGGATTTCTTTATTCCCGAGATAATCGATTCCCAAACCGGAGAGGTTCTTGCACCCGGTGAAAAGGGCGAGCTTGTTATTACCTGTATCAAGAAAGAGGGACTGCCGCTTATAAGATACAGAACGAAGGATATAACAAGACTTATCTATGAGCCTTGTAAGTGCGGAAGAACCACTTGCAGAATGGAAAACCTCTCGGGAAGAAGTGACGATATGCTTAAAATACGCGGAGTTAACGTCTTCCCAAGCCAGATAGAAGAGGTTGTGCTTAGTGTTGAGGGGCTTGGTCCGCACTATGAGATAATAGTCGAGAGGGAAGGCTATAACGATATCCTTACCGTAAGAGTAGAGCTTGCTTCGGCAACCGACTCCTTCTCTGTGCTTGAGAATATCTCGAATACGATTAGAACAAAGCTCAGAACCATGCTCGGTCTTGACGCAAAGATTAAGCTTGAATCCCCAAATACTCTGCAACGCTTTGAAGGAAAAGCAAAGAGAGTAAAGGACCTTAGACAGAAATGATTTTGGAGAAAGATATGAAAGAAAAGAGAATTATGCTCGGAAACGACGCAATAGCAAGAGGCGCGTTTGAAGCAGGAGTAAAGGTGTCCAGCGCATACCCCGGAACTCCCAGTACCGAGATAAGTGAGGTTCTTGCAAAATATGATGAGGTGTATACCGAGTGGGCACCTAACGAAAAGGTTGCTCTTGAGGTTGCAGCAGGAGCTTCTATATCGGGTGTGCGTGCGCTTGCTTGTATGAAGCACGTTGGACTCAACGTTGCGAGCGACCCTCTTTATACCCTTGCATATACAGGCGTAAACGGCGGTCTTGTTGTAGTGGTTGCGGATGACCCCGGTATTGCAAGCTCGCAGAACGAGCAGGACACCAGAATGATAGCCAGAAGCGCGCATCTTCCCGTGCTTGAGCCTTCGGATAGCGGAGAAGCAAAGGAATTCGTAAAGATTGCTTACGAAATAAGCGAAAAATACGATACTCCCGTTATTCTCAGAACAACAACAAAGCTCTCTCACTCGCAGAGCGTAGTTGAGATAGATGAAAGATGCGAGGTAGAGGATAAGGTTTACGAGAGAAGCGTTCCTAAATTCGTAATGATGCCTGCATCTGCTATCGGCAGACATAAGGTGGTTGAGGCGCGCGAGGATAGACTTTCCGCAGATGCATCAAGCCTTCCGATAAACAGAATAGAATACGGTGATAAAAAAATCGGCTTTATCACAAGCGGTATTCCTTATCAGTACGTCAAGGAGGCGGCTCCCGAGGCGAGCGTTCTCAAGCTCGGTCTTGTAAATCCCCTTCCGAGAAAGCTTATCGAGAAATTCGTTTCCTCGGTTGATGAGGTTTATATATTCGAGGAGCTTGAGCCTGTTATCGAAGAGCAGGTAAGAAGCTGGGGACTTTCCGTAAAAGGGAAGGAGTGCTTCACAAAGCAGGGCGAGTACAGCGCAAATATGCTTAAAAGAGTTCTCTATGGCAAGGACGCTTGCGTCTTTGAAAAGGCAGAAGCTCCGAACAGACCTCCCATTCTTTGCCCCGGATGCCCTCACAGAAGCGTGTTCTCTGTTCTTAATAAGCTTAAGATACATGCATCGGGTGATATCGGATGCTATACTCTCGGTGCGGTAGCTCCGCTTAACGTTATCGATACCACTATCTGCATGGGTGCAAGTATTTCCGCTCTTCACGGTATGGAAAAGGCTCGCGGCAAGGAATACATAAGAAACTGGGTTGCAACTATAGGTGACTCTACCTTCCTTCACACTGGAATCAACTCGCTTGTGAATATGGTGTATAATAAGTCCACGGCTACGGTTATGATACTTGATAACCGCACCACGGGTATGACCGGCCATCAGCAGCACGCGGCAACCGGTAAGACCTTGAAGGGTGACGATACTTACGCTATCGACCTTGCGGCACTCTGCCGTGCTGTCGGAGTTAATCGCGTTATAGAGGTTGATGCGTTTGACGTTGTAACTCTTGAAAAGGTTCTTCGCGAAAGTGCGGCAGGCGATGAGCTTACCGTAATTATCGCAAAAGCACCCTGTGCGCTTCTTAAAGGACTCTCGTTCCCGAATAAGTGCGTAGCAGATTCCGAAAAGTGCAAGAAGTGCGGTCTTTGCCTTAAGATAGGCTGCCCCGCGCTTACCAAAACAGCCGAGGGATATATTAAAATTGACGATTCGATGTGTAACGGATGCGGTCTTTGTATGAACTATTGCAAATTCGGCGCTATCGAAAAGGTAAAACGCTGATTTACGGCGAGATTGGAGATTTGTTATGAATATAATGGTAGTCGGAGTCGGCGGTCAGGGCACTCTTCTGACAAGCCGAATAATCGGCAAAACAGCCCTTGGTCAGGGCTATGACGTTAAGCTTTCCGAGGTTCACGGTATGGCACAGCGCGGAGGAAGCGTAGTTACCTTCGTGAGATTTGGAGAGCGTGTATATGAGCCCGTCGTTGAGGAGGGCGAGGTAGATGTACTTATCTCGTTTGAGCGTCTTGAAGCACTTCGATATGCGCATTTCCTTAAAAAAGACGGTATAATTATCGTAAATGATTGCAGAATAGATCCAATGACCGTTGTGATAGGTGCTAAAATCTACCCCGAAGGAATACTTGAAGAGCTTTCTGCTTCTCATAAAATTTATTCTATAGACGGCGGCGCTATTGCACGAGAGCTTGGTAACAGTAAGGTTCTCAACTCTGTTGTTCTCGGTCTTGCCGCAAAGCATATCGGATTTGCCGAGTCGGAATGGCTAGAGGTTCTTCGCGCAACCGTTCCTCTCAAAACCGTAGAGATAAATGAAAAGGCATTCTCTCGCGGATATGAGGGTTAATTTTTAAAACTAAAATTAAAGGGAGAAGAAAATGATTTGGAATAAAGAGATGGAATGTATGTCGCGTGACGAGATGTCCGCCCTTCAGAGCGAGCGTCTTGTAAAGCTTGTGTCATACGTGTATAGCAATGTTGAGCATTACAGAAATAAGATGAAGGATATCGGACTTGAGCCGGGTGATATTCACGGACTTGAAGATATCGTAAAGCTTCCTTATACAACTAAGGATGACCTTCGCGATACATACCCCTTCGGTCTTTTTGCCGCACCCCATTCGGATATCGTAAGAATTCACGCATCGTCGGGAACGACCGGTAAGGCTACCGTCGTAGGTTATACCCAGGACGACATTGATATGTGGTCGGAGTGCGTTGCAAGATGCTTTTCCATGGCAGGCGTGGGGCGCGACGATATCGTTCAGGTAGCATACGGATACGGTCTCTTTACAGGCGGTCTTGGCGCGCATTACGGCGCAGAGAAGCTTGGTGCTATGGTAGTTCCCATGAGCACGGGTAATTCCAAAAAGCTCACTACGATGATGGTTGACTTTGGTGCAACCGCAATCGCTTGTACTCCCTCTTACCTGCTTCACCTTTCCGAGGTGCTTCGTGATGAGGGTATGCTTGATAAAATAAAGCTCAAGGCTGCGGTTTGCGGTGCAGAACCCTGGACAGAGAAGATGCGCCAGGAGATAGAGAAAAGACTCAACATAAAGGCATACGACATCTACGGACTCAGTGAAATAATGGGTCCCGGTGTTGCTTGTGACTGTGAACACCACGCGGGACTTCACGTTTGCGAGGATTATTTCTATCCCGAAATCATTGATGCGGGAACACTTAAGCCTGTGGCAGACGGAGAAACCGGTGAGCTCGTCTTCACCACTCTTACAAAGCAGGGTATTCCGCTTATCCGTTACAGAACCAAAGACCTTACAAGTATTGATCGCACTCCCTGTGCTTGCGGCAGAAATACCGCAAGAATTTCAAGATTCAAGGGTAGAAGCGACGATATGCTTATTATTCGTGGCGTTAACGTATTCCCGAGCCAGGTAGAAGCGGCCCTTATCAATGTAGAAGAGGTTACACCTCACTATATGATGATAGTTGACAGAGAAGGCAATCTAGACTCGCTTGAAATTCAGGTTGAAGTTGATGCAAAGTATTATACCGATGAAATCAAGGGTATCGAAAAGCTTACCAAGAAGATAGCAGGCGTTATCCAATCGGCTCTCGGCATCAGCGCAAAAATCAGACTTATGGGTCCGAATACTCTCAAGCGCAGCGAGGGTAAGGCAGTTCACGTTATAGATAACCGTAAACTCTATTAATATAAATAAAAGGAGGAACACTAAAATGACAGTTAAGCAGTTATCCGTTTTTATTGAAAACAGAAAGGGCAGACTCGGAGAGGTTCTTCACGTTCTTAAGGACGCGGGTGTTAATATTCTCTCTCTCAGCCTTGCAGACACTACCGAATATGGTCTTCTCAGACTTATCGTAAATTCACCCGAGCGCGGAAAGGATGCTCTTATTGAAAATGGTTTTTCGAGCATGACTACCGACGTTCTCGTGGTTAAAATTCCTCACACGGCAGGCAGTCTCCGCGATATTCTTGAAATAATCAGCGGAAACGATATCAATATCGAGTATATGTATGGTCTTTCCATTGAGGGCGAGGATGCCTCCATAGTTATGAAGGCAAATGACCTTGAAAAGACGGTTAATGTTCTTCGCGAAAACAAGATAGATACTATGACGAGCGAGGAGATCGCTGCTCTTTGAGTATGATAATTGATTTTCACACACATCTTTTTCCCGATTCGATAGCTAAAAAAACTATCGCGGCTCTTGAGGAGAAGGGAAGTATTCCTTCTTATTCCGATGGCACGAAGGCGGGGCTTGTTGCTTCACTTTCACGTGCCGGAGTTGATATCGGCGTTAATTTGCCCGTGCTCACAAAGCCCACACAGTTTGACAGCGTTCTTGAATTTGCAAAGTCTTTAAACGAAGAAAGAGCGCGCACGGGTATGCCCATTCTCTCTTTTGCGGGGGCGCATCCTCTTATGGATAATGTTGAGGAGAAGCTCTCTCTTGTGAAATCTTGCGGGATACTCGGAATAAAGATTCACCCGGATTATCAATCCACCTATTTTGATGATGAGGGCTATATCCGTATTGTAAAGGCGGCAAAAGCAGAGGGGCTTACCGTAGTTACTCATGCGGGGTTTGATGCAGGATATAAGGGCGAGCCGATAAGGTGCACCCCGAAGCGCGTCCTTAAGCTTCTTGATAAGGTTGGCGGATATGATAGGTTTGTGCTTGCACATTACGGCGGAAATGAGCTTTTCGAGGACGTTTATGATATGCTTGCGGGAGAGGATGTGTATTTTGATACCGCATATATCCTCGGTAGCATAAAAAAGGATACGTTTATGCGTATTCTTGAAAAGCACGGAGAGGATAAAATCCTTTTTGCGAGTGATTCACCTTGGCAGGATATCGGTGTCAGTGTTGAAAGAATTCGTTCTTTCGGTCTTGGCGGCGACTGCGAGGCGAAGATATTCGCAAAGAATGCTATGCGCCTTCTGGGTATGAATGAAGGATAAAATGAATAATAAAATGCCGCACGGGTTGGGTGTAACCTCCACCCGTGCGCGTTGAATTAACGGAGAAATAAAATGTTTAACGAAAAAATGTATGCGCTTGGAAGCAAGCGCTCTATAATAAGAGAAATATTTGAATACTGCAAGGCTCGCAAAGCCGAGATAGGTGCAGATAAGGTTTTTGATTTCAGTATCGGTAACCCAAGCGTTGAGCCTCCGAAGGAAATATCCGATGCAATTGTTGACCTCATTCAAAACGAAAATTCGGTAAGCCTTCACGGATATACCTCGGCACAGGGCGACCTCTTTGTAAGACGCGCGATAAGCGAAGATATTAATTCCAAATTTTCTCTTTCGCTTACCCCCGATAATATCTATATGACCTGCGGTGCCGCGGCATCGCTCACTATCTCTCTTGCGGCTCTTCTTAATGCAGGAGAGGAGTGCATAGTTTTTGCCCCCTTCTTTACCGAATATCGTGTATTTATTGAGAATGCCGGTGGGCGTGTCGTTGTTTCTATGCCCGAAGAGAAGACCTTCCAGATAAATGTTCGCGATTTCGAGGAAAAAATCAACGAGAATACCAAGGCGGTAATAATCAATTCTCCCAATAACCCGAGTGGTGTTGTATATAGCGAGGAAACCATAATTGCTGTTACGGATATTCTTAAAAAGAAGGAAGGGGAATACGGTCATCCCATATACCTTATTGCCGATGAACCGTATAGAGAGCTTGCTTTTGACGGTATAAAGGTTCCGTATCTTATGAATTACTATAACAATACCATTGTTTGCTATTCCTATTCAAAGGCTCTTTCTCTCCCGGGCGAAAGAATCGGTTACATAGCAGTGAATCCCGAAATGCAGGATTCCAAAAATGTATATCTTGCGGTTTGCGGTGCAGGCAGATCACTCGGTTATGTTTGCGCTCCGAGCCTTTTCCAAAAGGTGGTTGCAAAAACTCTCGGTGCAAAGGTAGATATCGGAATTTATAAGACAAACAGAGATATTCTTTATGAAAATCTTACCGCCTACGGCTACGAATGTGTAAAGCCCGACGGAGCATTCTATCTCTTTGTTAAGGCACTTGAGGATGATGCTTATAAATTCTTTGAGCGCGCAAAGTCAAAAGAGATACTCGTTGTTCCTTGCGATGATTTCGGTGTTTCGGGATATGTCAGAATTGCATATTGCGTAACCAAGGAGCAGATAGTAAATTCTCTCCCTGCCTTTAAGGCTCTCGCCGAGGAATACGGTAAATAATTTCTTTTGTTTCGTATTTAAAGGATAAATACGAAAAATAAGCGAATAAAAAAGGTCTACGGAATCAGTAGACCTTTTTTATGTAAGTTATTACCGAATTAGTGGCAGATGCACTTTTCGGAGTTCTTGTCGAAGATGTGGATTCTCGAAGCGTCGATAGCAACGGTGATATCGTCACCTGCCTGAGCGCGAGAACGAGAAGAAACTCTTGCGATAATGTTCTTGCCGTTGGTAGCATCTTCCATACCTTCAAATCCGAGGTAGAGGTAGATTTCAGCACCCATAAGCTCGGTAACGTCAACGTTAACCTTCATAGTGGTGTCAGCAAGAGTCTGGAGGTACATAGGCTCATCGTGAATAGCCTCGGGACGGATACCGAAGATAACGTCCTGATCGATGTACTCCTTAAGAGCAGGGTTGTTAGCTTTATCTGCGGGAAGCTTAATTTCGGTAGCACCGAAGGAAGCGTAAAGGTCTGCATCCTTCTTAACAAGCTTACCGTTGATGAAGTTCATCTGGGGAGTGCCAATGAAGCCTGCAACGAAGAGGTTGCAAGGACTGTCGTAAAGGTTTTGAGGGGTATCAACCTGCTGGATAAGACCATCTCTCATAACAACGATACGGCTAGCCATGGTCATAGCCTCGACCTGGTCGTGAGTAACGTAAATGAATGTGGTTTCAACCTTCTTGTGAAGCTTGGTAAGCTCGGTTCTCATGCTCGCACGAAGCTTTGCGTCAAGGTTGGAAAGCGGCTCGTCAAGAAGGAATACCTTGGGGTTACGGACTATCGCACGGCCAAGCGCAACTCTCTGCTTCTGACCACCCGAAAGAGCCTTGGGACGACGGTCAAGAAGGTGGCTGATGTCAAGGATTCTTGCAGCCTCCTCAACGCGCTTCTTAATCTGCTCCTTGGGAACCTTACGGAGCTTAAGACCGAACGCCATATTGTCAAATACGGTCATATGAGGATAAAGAGCGTAGTTCTGGAAAACCATCGCGATATCTCTGTCCTTGGGGGCAACGTCGTTTACGTACTTGTCACCGATGTAAAGCTCACCCTCGGAAATTTCCTCAAGTCCTGCAATCATACGAAGAGTGGTAGACTTACCGCATCCTGAGGGACCAACGAAGATAAGGA
>CAYRJG010000014.1:0-21726 GCA_964424525.1 uncultured Ruminococcus sp. | reverse complement strand
CATATGCGCCCGCTTATTGAAAACGGACATATATATCTTGCACAGCCCCCTCTTTACAAGGTACATAAGGGTAAAAATGTTCGTTATGCTTTCTCGGATGAAGAAAGAGATAAATATATTGAAGAGCTCGGCACAAACGGTGTTGAAGCAGAGAGATATAAGGGTCTTGGTGAGATGGACCCCGAGCAACTTTGGGAAACTACTATGAATCCCGAAACGAGAACCCTTCTTAAGGTAAGCATAAACGATGCTATTGCCTGTGATGAAACCTTCTCGGTTCTTATGGGAGATATGGTTGAGCCGCGCCGCGAATTTATATCAAAGAATGCAAAATACGTAAAGAATCTGGACATTTAAGGGAGTATAAAGATTAATGGATCATAATTACAAAAGCTCGGATATTGAATTCCCTTTTCAAAAAATAGAACCGAGAGATATGGAGAGAGAGGTTAAAACTTCGTTTATAGAATATTCTATGAGCGTTATTACCTCGCGTGCTCTTCCCGATGTAAGAGATGGAATGAAGCCCGGTCAGAGAAGAATCCTTTATGCTATGTATGAGGATCACCTGACTTATGATAAGCCATTCCGTAAATCTGCAACAACCGTCGGTAACGTTCTCGGTAGATACCATCCTCACGGTGATTCTGCCGTTTATGAGTCAATGGTAAGAATGGCGCAGAGCTTTTCTCTCCGCTATCCTCTTGTTGAAGGTCACGGTAACTTCGGTAACGTAGACGGTGACGGTGCTGCCGCATACCGTTATACCGAGGCAAGAATGAGTAAGATTGCCGATCTTATGATGGGTGATATTGAGAAGAAGGTTGTTCCTATGACGCGTAACTTCGACAACACGCGTGATGAGCCTACCGTTCTTCCCTCGCGCTTCCCTAACCTTCTTGTTAACGGATCTGTCGGAATTGCTGTCGGTATGGCGACGAATATTCCTCCTCACAATCTCGGTGAAGTAGTTGACGGAACGGTTTACAGAATAGATAATCCCGAATGCTCGGTTGATGAGCTTATGCAGTTTATAAAAGGCCCTGACTTCCCTACTGCCGCAATAATTTACGGTTCAAGAGGTATCCGTGATGCGTATGAAACCGGTCGCGGTAAGGTTTATGTAAGAGCAAGAGCCGAAATTGAAGATGAGCATAAAAGAATTATCTTTACCGAGATTCCTTATATGGTCAATAAATCTATGCTTGTTGAAAGTATGGCAAACCTTGTTAAGGAGAAGAAGATTGAGGGAATCACCGCACTTCGTGATGAATCCGGCAGAGGCGGTATGAGAATTGTTTGCGAATATAAACGCGATGCAAATGCTGAGGTTATACTCAATCAGCTTTATAAATATACTCAGCTTCAGAGTACCTGCTCGGTAAATATGCTTGTTATAGACAACGGTGAGCCTAAAACTCTTTCGTTGCCCGAAATTCTTGACAGATATATATCTTTCCAGGAGCAGGTAATAGAAAAGAGAACGAGATTTGATCTTGATAAGGCAGAGCGTGAAAAGCATATTCTTGAAGGATACAGAATAGCCACCGAAAATATTGACGAGGTTATTTCCATAATCAAGAAGAGCGAGTCTATTCCCGTTGCAAAAGAAAACCTTTGCCAGAGATTCGGACTTTCGGATGCGCAGGCGCAGGCTATCGTTGAGATGACTCTCGGTAAGCTTTCCGGACTTGAAAGACAAAAGGTAGAAGACAGAATAGCAAAGCTTGAGGCTATAATAACAGAGCTTCGTTCTATTCTTGAAGACGAAGGAAAGATTCGTGAGATACTCAAAGAGGAGCTTCTTGAAGCGAAGAATAAGTTTGCCGATAAGCGAAGAAGTGAGCTTGTTGAGGCTACCGAGGAGATAGATCTTGAGGATCTTATTGAAAGACATACCTGCGTTATTACAGTAAGCCATACCGGTTACATAAAACGCCAAAGAGCAGATGTTTACTCGGCTCAGAACAGAGGCGGTAAGGGTATCATTGGTATGACTACCAAGGAAGACGACTTTGTTGAGGACGTTATAGTAGTAAACAGCCATGCATATCTACTATTCTTTACCAATAAGGGCAGAGTTTATGCAAAGAAGGCTTACAGAGTACCCGAAGCATCAAGAACCGCAAAGGGCACTAACCTTGTAAATATTATCGATCTTATGGATGGTGAGAAAGTAACTGCTATAATTTCGATATCCGAGTTTTCCGAGGGTGAATTCCTTACTATGGTAACCAAGCGCGGTGTTATCAAGAGAACTCTTCTTAAGGAATTCGAATATCAAAGACGTGCAGGTAAGATTGCCATTAATCTTGATGAGGATGACGAGCTTATCTTTGTAAGACATACTAAGGGTAATGAATCTCTCGTTATTGCAACAAGAGAAGGAAACGCAGTAAGATTTGACGAAAACAATGTTCGTTCCATGGGTCGCGGAGCACACGGAGTTAAGGGTATTACCCTCGTGGGCGATGATTACGTTGTTGGTGTTGCAGTAGTTGACGATGAAAAGAGCCTTCTTACTATAACCGATAACGGTATGGGTAAGAGAACACCCTTCTCGGATTTCAGACAGATGAAGAACCGCGGTGGTCGCGGAGTTACCTGCCAGAATATCACCGAAAAGACCGGTAAGCTTGCCGCTATTATAACCGTTGCGGAAGATGACGATATTATGATAATTACCAATGAGGGTACTATCATAAGAACATCGGTTTCGGGTATTAATGTATATTCGAGAACCGCTACCGGCGTTATCGTAATGCGACTCTCCGAGGGATCCTATATCAACAATATCACAAGACTTGAGAAGGAAGAAAAGATTGAGGAAGAGAGCCGCGCTATTGATGAGGAGATAAAGAACGAGGAAGCACAGTCACCGACTGAAAAGACTGATTCTCCGCGCGTTTCACTTGATTCTGATGAGGAATCCTTCTGATGATTAAAAAAATAATTATAATATTAGCAGTTCTTCTGATAATTCTTACCGTAACCCTCCTTGTTTTTTGTAACAAGGAGGATGAGGTAAAAAACCGCGAATACGATGCAGAGATAGTTGTAAGCGAAGCAAAGGATCTTATAAAAAAAAGCGAAAGCTTAAATGAGCTTTTATGGGGTGAAGGTATAAAATACGACTCGAATCCCGCTTATGCGAGCGGATATTATTACCGTGCCGATGAGTTATCACTTGATACTTGGGGCATAGAAACGGTTGAGGATATTAATTCATTGATGCGAAAAACATTTAGTGAAGGATATTCAAACCAGATATTTGCATCGACCGTCTTTTCCTCCGCAAACGATGCGGACGGAAATCTTATTCATTTTGCAAGATACATACAAAAGGGAGATGATTCCTCTCTTGAATATATTCAGGTGTATTCGAAATGGGAGCCGTTTTTGTACGACAGTGCCGTTTACGATTATACGTCTGTTCGTGCTATTGAGTCAAAAGGGGAGAGAGTATACGTTCAGATAAACTGCTCGGTTACAGACAGTGAAACCAAAAAGACAGAGAACAAAACGGTTACTGTTGCTCTTATTGAGGAAAGCGCGGGATGGAGAATAGATTCTCCTACATATTGCGAAATAGAAAAACAAATCAATTAATTTTTTAGGGTAATATTTACCTATGCCGAGGCTTTGCAGGGTGGCGCCAGCACTTTTTAAAAAAAGAAAAAAGAGGATAAGGCTTTGAAGTTTTGCGAAAAATTAATCATACTCAGAAAGATAAAAGGAATAACCCAAGATGAATTTGCATCTGAGGTAGGAGTATCGCGCCAGGCAGTATATAAGTGGGAGTCCGGTCAGTCCTATCCGGAGGTTGCAAAGCTTATTGAAATTAAGAGATTGTTTGAAATAAGCATTGACGATCTTCTTGACGAAAATTATGAGATTTCTCTTCCTGAAAAGAAAAAGAGAAAGAGAGCTGTGGCAAAGGCTGAAAATTCTACTGTATCAAGCGAATCCACGCTGAATACAGAGGAATCTTCAGACGCGGAAATTTCACACGCCCCCGTATCTATGCCGAAAGAATCCGAAATCGAAGTTACTATAAGCGAGGAGAAAATAACCGAGTCTTTGGTACAGCAAAATACCGAACTTGAAAAGGATGATTTTGAAAAGGCAGAAGAGGTTTCTGTTCAGGAGCCTGTCGGTGAGCCCGTGGTAAAGGAAGAAAAAGAAGAGTCTGAAAAAGCCGAAGAAAAGAAAAAGGTTGGATTTTTCGGAAGACTTTTCGGAAGAAGATAAAAAATTAAAAATATGGTATGCCTGCGGATTTTGTGCCGCAGGCATACCGATATGCACTGTAATAATTAAAACGAATATATCATATTAATTAAAAATAAAAATAGGCTGCCTTGCTTGGTTGTATAATTAATAATCCTTTTGGAAATAATTTCCGAGAAATACTATTTTGGAGGAATTTTTTGTGAGAGGATGTCAGAAGAGGGTAATATATTTGAAAAACACCGGAAGTGAGGTTTTTGATGAAGCTTATTTTGTACTTAAAAGTGACACGGATATAGCTTTACGCGCAGAAGGTGACATCATTCGCGAGGCGAACAGGATAATTGACGAGAATATCGGTAAGAGAAAAAGAATAGATTTTAAAAGAATCATTCTGCCGGCAGTATCTTTTTTATTGGGTGCGCTGCTATCCGCGTTAATTTTTAAGGGTATATAAAATAATTAAAAAGGAACCAATATATGAAAAAAGAATTCGCACGGGCGCAGGGAAAGAAGAATTTTCCCGATGCAAAGCTTCGTGTAATGTCACTTGGCGGTCTTGGTGAGATAGGCAAAAATATGACCGTGCTTGAATGGGGTAACGATATTATCGTCATCGATTCGGGCCTTGGTTTCCCGGATGACGATATGCTTGGTATAGACCTTGTCATTCCGGATATATCCTATCTTGTAAAAAATGCCGACAAGGTGAGAGGTATACTTATTACTCACGGACACGAGGACCACATCGGAGCAATTCCCTACGTTCTTTCACATATAAATGTGCCAATCTACGGAACACGGCTTTCACTTGGAATAATTGAAGGAAAGCTTGACGAAAATTCACCGGGATATGACCCGGAGCTTTATACCGTTGAAGCAGGCGATACAATCAATCTCGGAGTTTTTAAGGCTGAATTTATTCACGTCAATCACTCAATCGCAGATGCTTGTGCTATATCAATAAAGACTCCGGCGGGTGTAGTATTTCACACGGGTGACTTTAAACTTGACGTTTCTCCGATAGACGGTAAGATGATTGATATTGCCAGAATTGGTGAGATAGGCAGAGATGGAGTTACGCTTTTGCTTTGTGAATCAACAAATGCCGAGCGTCCGGGATACACTCTTTCAGAGAGAACTGTCGGTAATTCCTTTGAAAGAATATTTACTCAATATGAGGATAAAAGACTTATAATAGCAACATTTTCCTCAAACGTACACAGAGTTCAGCAGGTTATCAATGCGAGCGCGCGCCACGGTAGGAAGGTTGCGGTGCTTGGAAGAAGTATGGAAAATATTATAGGTGCGGCGGCAGAGCTTGGATATATGGATATGCCTGATGACGTTCTTATAAGCATAAACGATATAAAGAGATATAAACCGAATGAACTTACTCTTATAACCACGGGCAGCCAGGGTGAGCCTATGTCGGCTCTTTACAGAATTGCCTTTTCCGAGCACGATAAGGTAAAAATGACCGAGAGTGACGTAGTTGTTCTTTCATCATCGGCAATTCCCGGTAACGAAAAATTTGTTGGAAATATTATAAATGCTCTTGTTAAAAACGGAGTCAAGGTTGTGAACGATGCAATCGAAGAGGTTCACGTTTCGGGGCACGCCTGCCGTGAGGAGATAAAGCTAATGATGGCTTTGCTCAAGCCGAAATATTTTATGCCTATTCACGGTGAAAACCGCCATCTCTATGCAAATAAGGAAATAGCGGAATTTATGGGAATTCCTTCACAGAACATATTTATTTCAGAGGTTGGAAAGGTTCTCGAAATAGACAGAAAGGGCGCGAAATTCAACGGCACAGTTCAAGCAGGAAATGTTCTTGTGGACGGTTCTGGTATCGGAGATATAGGAAGCGTTGTTCTCCGTGACAGAAAGCATCTTTCCGAGGATGGTCTTGTTATGGTCGTTGCGACGGTAGATATACATTCAGGATACCTCGTTTCAGGTCCCGATATAATATCGCGTGGATTCGTTTATGTCAAGGAGTCCGAGGAATTGATGGACGAAGCACGTAAAATTGCCGAGCATTCATTAGAAAATTCACTTTCCCGTCATTCAACCGACCGTCAGCAGATAAAAGGCTCAATGCGTGATGATCTTGCGCGCTTTATCTTCAAAAAGACAAAGAGAAAGCCGATGATAATTCCTGTATTGATGGAGTTATAAAATTTTACAGGATAAATCCGAAGATAAAAAGTGCCAAGTGAGATTAAAACTCATTTGGCACTTAATTTTTTTAAATCAGGTAAGGAGTTCAAGAATTTCAGGCATAAATAGAGTTACGCTTATGAAGATTATAAGAATGAGTAAGCATCCGAGAATAGTCTGAAAATAAGAAGGGATACCTTGTTCATTTATTCTTCTTGCGCGCGGAAGATTTTCTGCGTTTATGTAAAATTTCGCTTCGTCAAAATTAATTTTTTCCTCTTTAAAGCCCTTGGTTTTTTGAAGCTTTACATATTCTTCGTATGAATATGATGTTGCACCGACACACTTTATAAGATCGGCAAGCTGACCGCTTTTACGGTTAAGAGCAGCACGAATGAAAAATGTAGGCTCAATGCGAATTTCCTTGAGGGTTTTGGCGCTCGCCTCGTCGAGTGCTTCGTGGCGCATAAGCTGCTTAATAAGAGCCGCGGTATATCTGCGGTGGAATGTTATAAGAACGGATGCAATACAAAGTCCAACTGCTATTGAGAGTAAGAATATATTAATTGGAAAATCAATTCCCGGATCTATATAGTCTTTAAAGTTGAGTAGTAGGTAATCGTTTATGAATACTTCCCACATAAATCCTCCCGAAAAATCAATAAAAAAATACTTTTATTCTTATGTATTAAGTATACACCAATCTATGCAATAAAGCAATATTAATAGGTGAAAGTTTAAAAACTATTCAAAAATAATATACACTTTTGTGTAAATTATAATTATTACGAAGCTCAAAAATGTAAATAACTATTAGCAAAACTCTTTTTGATAAATAATATAAAAACGGCAGGACAATGCAAAAATGTTACACGCCCGCCGATATGTATTAATTTTTGTAAAATTGAGTTTTACTATTTAATTAGATTTCATTAAGAAAATCTTTACCGCAAATATTTGTGAGAAGTTCATCGAGGTCTTCGTTATCTTCATAGTAAAGGGTTATGGATTTGCGGCGGCCCTTTCCGTTTATTTCAACTCTGCGGCCAAGGTGAGATTGGATTCGGAGCTCCATTTCACGGAAATAATCGACATAGGGAAGTTCGAGCTCCGGTTTTTCCTTTACGGGTTTATTGATTCGTTTTACCTCTTCTTCAAGCTGACGAACCGAGAGGTCAAGCTCCGCGGTTTTTTTAGCAAGAATTATCATAGAGTCACGGTCTTTAACGCCAAGAAGTGTTCTGCCGTGTCCCTCGGATATGGATTTATTAGCAACCATATCGAGAATTTCCTTCGGAAGGTCAAGGAGTCTTAAGGTATTTGCAATAGCACTTCTGCTCTTCCCTACCTTTTCGGAAAGCTCCGCCTGTGTAAGACCGTATTCCTCGGCAAGAGCCTTAAAAGCCATAGCTTCTTCAACCGGGTTAAGATCTTCTCTTTGAATATTTTCTATAAGAGCTATTTCGGCAACCTTGCGGTCGTCCTTATCAAGAATTATTGCGGGTATTTCGGAAAGACCGGCAATTTTTGAAGCACGGAATCTACGCTCTCCCGCGATTATTTGGTATCTGCCGTTTCCGTATTCGCGAACGAGGATAGGCTGTAAAAGTCCGTTTTCACTTATTGATGCAGCGAGCTCCTCAAGGGCGGATTTATCAAAGTTTTTTCTCGGCTGGTCACTCTTCGGATCAACAAGCGAGAGTGAAAGATGTGAAATGCGGTTTTCGGTATCCTGTATACTCTCCTCGAGAGAATTATCAAGAAAGATTGCGTCAAGTCCGCGGCCCAGACCGCTGTTTTTCTTTTTTGGCATATTATCCTCCGGAACAAAAGTTCGTACTGAATTTTTGATTTTAAATGTGCGGTGATTATAAAAGTTATACAAGAATAATCATTAAAGTTTTAAATAAGATATATACTGCGAATCCGTAATTAAATTCTCATCATGAGCTCTTTGGAAACTGCGGCGTACTCAAGCGAACCCTTGCCGTATGGGTCGTGATAGCATATAGGCTCACCGTATCCGGGAGCTTCCGAAAGACGAACGGTTCTTGAAATCGGAACCTTGAAAAGAAGCTCGGAATAATATTTTTTGAGTTCTGCTACGACCTGATTGGTAAGCGTAAGTCTTCCGTTATACATTGTGAGCAGTATTCCGACGATGCGAAGCTCGGGGTTATAAATCTGGCGAATTTTCTTAACGGTATTAAGAAGCTGCGACATTCCTTCAAGCGAATAAAATTCGCATTGCATAGGAATAACAATTCCGTCAGACACCGAGAGTGCTTTTACTGTAAGCATACCGAGAGATGGCGGGCAATCGATAAATATGTAATCAAAATCGTCCTTAATTCCGTCAAAGGATATCTTGGTAAAATCGAGATTTTCATCAATTTCGTGAAGTTCGAGCTCGGCACCTGCAAGATCGATAGTAGCAGGAACAACCGAAAGATTTTTAAAGGCGGTTTTAATTATTGCCTCTTCGATAGTGCAACGACCGATAAGTACGTCATATATAGTCTTTTTCGCTTTTGATTTCGGAACTCCGAGTCCGCTGGTTGCATTTCCCTGCGGATCCATATCGATAAGCAAAACCTTTTTACCTTTGTTAGCAATTTGAGCAGAAATATTAACGCAAGAGGTGGTTTTTCCAACTCCGCCCTTCTGATTCGAGAATGATACGACTTTTGCCATTTATAGCCGTCCTTTCAAAAAGTGCGGTTTTTTACCGCCTTTTTCCTTGTAAATGTTCGTTTTATACTATAATTATACCATTTTCCAATGAGTCTTGTCAATATAAATAAGCAGATAAAATAATTATAATAAGTAAATATTTATTAGAAGATTCAGATTGTAAGATTTGATTGATTTGGAGCATTAAGATTTATATTATCAAATGAAAATAAAAAAAGAGCATATTTTTATAAGGGGATATAGAGGGATATACTATAATATAAAATTTTTAATTCCGGCAATATAAACCTACCAAAACAATAAAAACAATTTGGATTTTGGTATTACCGCCCCACAGGCATTGAAAAAACAATTTGATTTTTGATGTCCTTACCCACAAAACTATAAAAATAGTTCGAATGATGATATCCAAAATCCACAAAAGTGTCAAAATGATTAATTATTTAGCAAAATAAAACCATAAATTTAAAAGTAACGATTTGATTTAGTATAATTGCCCCACTTTTCGCATTTTAAAAGCAATATAGGAATATGATGCATATATTTTAAATAAATACAGTAAAATTGCATTATATTTAACTATAATTCCCCTATATTATGCCTTTTCAAAAAGGTTGGATTCCCCACCATATCTTCAAATATCATCTATATTGGTAAATTAATCTTCATAATTAAGCAAAAATACTTGAATCGCTTATAAAAAGCGCGAAAAACTATATATAATTCACCACTTGTCTTTGAATTTGCATTATTGTATTTTAATTCGCGGTTACACATTTAGAATATCAATTTATGTGTTAAGTTTGCCCTATTAAATTTGCTAATTTATACTAATTCTCCAATTGATTCTCCACCTGACGTGAATAAATAGTTGAAAGACCTGCAAACTTCCCCACTTTGGATTATTTTTAATATTTTAATCAAAATTCCGAATTATTTTTTGGATTTTGGCTGATTTTTAAAATTTTAAAGATAGTGACGTTCCCCACAATATCTAATATTTCCTCGGAAAAACTATAAATTTGTTGCGAATATAGGAAATATTGCTTTAAAAGTGCGATTTTTATCGGATTTATTGGGCATTAATCCCCACTTTGACGCATTTGCGGAATTATCGAATATTTGCTTTCTGATAACGGTAATATTCATTAAAAAATCCGGGCGCAAGCAAAAATGGAAAATAATGGTAAATAATGGCTTTCTTTCGGACTTTTGCATTACTTATGCAATTTATTGATTATATACGACCGATATAAATAGATTTGAATCTTATGGATAATACAAATTCACCCCCTGCCGAAGCCGTATCAATTTATCCTCATACAAAGATAAGTATATTGCCTGATTTTCACATTCATATTGGCTACTGAGAGTTTTTGGCGGTTAGCGCTTGATATGAGAGTTTATAACATAATTTCCTATAATATCCGGCAAGAGGATGGATAATTCCGACGGTATATGAACGCATTGAAGATTTCTCTTAAAACCGTTAAATTTTCTGTTTTTATTATATCCGAACTCTCCATATTATCTTAATAGTGCTGTTTACAAGCTATATATTAACCTTAAAATGGTATTTGAGCCTATGATCTTAAGTACAGAGGTCATCATAGGGTTGTTTTTATCCATTTCCAAGAGAACATAGCAACAAAATACCTATTTAATCTAATATTTATCGCCTTGCTAGCTTTGCGGCTCGAAAATCAACCTTACACGTTATTTGCTAACGCATCACTATACCCCGCCAATGGCAGCTTGACACTTCTAAAAATGGGCAAATGGACTCCAAATGCTCCGGTTATCTCGGAATATGGCGTTTGGGGTTCTAAAAAACGCGCAATCTGACACCTAACCGCCTTGATAAGTCTAACAGGTGCTTGAAACAATAAAAAGCGAACTAAATTCGAAATTATCGTTCTGACAAAACTCTAAAGTCCAAAACAACCAAAGAACTCTCTAATTATCTATTCTTTTCCTTCCCTCCTCCCACTTCTCTCCACTCCCTCCCGCTTACCTATTTTTAAAAATTCTGTTACATATTCAATGGCAGGTCATATTCTAGTATGAGTAGTTCTTTATTGTTCGACAATCCCAAATATCGATTCAATTTGCAGCGATTAATACGAAATTGGTGTGGAAAACCTCATTTTGTTATATTTTTTGAAACTTTTTCGTCAATATTGCCTTAATTTAGGCTGAAAAAGCTTAATTAATACTATTAGTTGATGATTTTTATATAAATTAAACTATATATAGGTGTAAATTGCCGAAATCAGTTAATATTGTATTGATTTCCTTTTAAACTGCTATTTTTAATGATTGATTCGGCCAAAAAGCACAATTTATTGTTTAATTTCGGTAGCATCCCCCTATATATTGATAATTTGGTGTTTAATAGCACAATAACGGACAGATAAAGGTGTAAATCCAAATCAAACCGGCGGAAAAACATACTTTTACTCGATTTATTGTACTTTTGGGGGACATATTTGCAGAAAAAGCCGTAAATTAAGCGGTTTTATGTATTTTAAGGGATTAAAAAGCGTTTTCCACCGGCATATAAAGTTTTCCACCTTCTAAATGGTTCGCTTTTGTGTATTTTAAGTAATAATAGTAATGTTTCACGTGAAACATTAAATATATCATCAATTGAAAAACAAGTGTTTCACGTGAAACATTCTGCATAAATTAGGTGGCGGATTACTTTTTTATGTGAAACATTCATAATATATAGGAGTAAATACAACATCTGCACGAAGAATTATATATAATATTTAGTATCAAATTGAGCATTACGTGCAAAATATTATATAATATTGGATAGCAAACCAGTGTTTCACGTGAAAACTGGTTAATATTCCGGTGCACAAGCGGTTTCGAAACGGAATTCTTGCAAATATATAATGAAAAACTAATTGTTTCACGTGAAACACAACCTTTTGCGCTGTTTTAGCTTAAAATTAAGTAATGATTTTAATATTTTACTGATAAAAATTTGCAAAATTTCAAACAACTATGCTATTTATTAAATATTTATAGTTCATATTTATAATATTTTTGTTTCACGTGAAACAATTTAATAAAATTATGATATTAATAACCCTAATTAAGCAAAAACAAAAAACAAGCATATAAACTATATTATTTATATACTAGTTTAGTAAAATGAAGCTTAATCGATGCTAATGTTATTAAAATAATGATTATTTATGTATACAGCAGATAAATTATTTGCCATATATTATACATTAAAATTTTCTGGATTTATAGATAAAAGTGTAATTTTTTAATTAAATATAATTGCAAATAATTAATTTTTGATTTCCGGATGATTTTTGATAGTTTTTTAATGATTTTCTACGGATTTTTAGATGTTTTGTGAGGAAAATATTTTTAAGTTGAATTTAATTGAATCAAAAGTAGGGAAGCGTAGCATTTTGAAGTGAAATTTGTATAAAATCTGTTGTTAAAGATTCATTAATTGACGTGATTTTGATTAAGATTCTGAAAATTTTGAATTTTATAATTAATTTTACCTTATTAGGCAATATATTTTTACTTGCTTTTCTTTGCTGCCGAACACGGGATCGTTTTTTATGGCATAAAATAATGTTTTTTATAAAAAATTGTCTTTTGCAAGAATTTTTTAAATTAATTTGTTTTTGTTTTCTTAAATGGTTTGAATTCAATGAATAATCAATTTTAAATAATGGTAAAATATGGTAATTTGCGATTTTTTACAATGAATTTAATGAAATTTTATGTAATTTTACCGTCAGAAAAGTTAAAAAATCTCAAATGAGCGCTAAAAATCCGGGCAGAAAAACGGTTTTTCTTCAAAATTGATTTTTTGTTCTTTTTTAGCTCGAATTTTCCTAAATTTTAGGCTTTTTGGTGACGTTTTTGAAGTCTTTTTATGATGTTTTGTGCTGTTTTGATTTTGCGTCAGTAAAGTTTTAAAATTGCTCCGTGTTTTATTTTTGTATCAAATTAATTTATATAATCCGGATTCTTTTATTGGGGAAGGTAAGCATAGAGCCTTTATGCGGATTTTTTCTTTGGACTCTATTTTGGGTTCATTTAATAATTGGTTATATTTATTTGTTTTGGAAAAGGCGTTTGCGTTTTTATTCTTTTTACATTTCACTATAATTTTTAATAAAGGTATCGCTTTATAAATGTACCCGTAAGAGAATCGGACTCATAAGGTTTAGTAGGGCGTATTTTCCTATATACATCGCCAAATTTTTATTAAATATCTACATATTTCTCTAAAATTCAGCTCGCCTATAAAAAATACGTTCATTTTAAACTGCTGTGCACCTTACGGCGAATAAGTTTTAGATTGATTTTGTCGGATTTTGACGAAGTTAAGTGCGGACTTTACTAGGAAAATACGGCAAAACTACGAAAAATTATCGCTGTAAGGCGTGTGAGTTCGACTCTCTGATGGGTAGCCTTTTTGTAAAGTTGCTTCGGATTTTATGGCTTGTATAATGAAAATCTTAAAATATGTTTTGGTGAAGATTTTATTTGAAAGGGCGGGGGCGTGTTAAATATTTACTTTCAAAATGGATAAATGTAAATAAAAGTATACATATTTTCGGGGCTTTGTTGAATTTTGTTTTTGCTTTTTGATTTTGTGCACAGAATGTTTTATTGTGGATGTTGATTTTGGTGTGAAATTATGTTAGAATATTTTCATAAGATTTAGATTTTGCGATCGAGGAATCGCATGTTTTTGAGGTGTATATGGAGAATAAAGAATTGACTAAAATTATAATTATTCGACACGGTGAGAGCCTTGCTAATGCGTCACGCATATATCTCGGTCATACCGATTGGGATCTTACGGATTACGGTAAAGCGCAAGCGCGCGAGGCGGCGGAATATCTGCGTGCGGAGAAGGTTGATGCTATTTATTCGAGTGATTTGATTCGTGCATATAATACTGCCGTTCCAAATTCCGAAATTCACGGATTGCCAATTACCGAGTCGCGCGAGCTTCGCGAGATAAATCTCGGTATATGGGAAGGGTTAAGTATTGACGAAATCCTTGAGAGGTGGCATGATAAGTTCGTTTTTGAATGGCGCGAGGATTTTGGTAGATTTAATATTGAGGGCGGTGAGAGCGTTCCTCGTGTTGCTGAAAGAATATATAACGAAATTCTGCGGATCGGACGGGCACATTCGGGCAAAACGGTTATAGTGGCATGCCATGCCGCGGCAATTCGAGCTTTTTGGGGGCGAGTTACCGAAACTCCCGCTGCCGAGGTTGCAGCAAAGATTCCTTTTCCGCATAATGCATCCTGCACTACGGTCTTTTGCGACGGAGAAAAAATTATTCCAGGTGAATACGGTGATGCTCATTACCTCACTCCGAAGGATGAAATCGATGCGTGAGCCTAGTGCTTGGACATAGGCTTTATGCTTTGGCTCGCTGATATAAGTCATTAAGTCACCGAAAAGAGCATATGATAAAAGCACTTTTGATACTGAATTTTTCAAAAGTGCTTTATCTTTTTGTTTGACGTATACAAAGTAAAGAGGTTTGCATATAATGTTATCGTAAGTCCTTGCGTTAATTTGCGTTTTGGATTTAATTAATTCCATAACTAAACATTTGTGCCATGCGGCAGAATGGAGATCTATATGAAAATTGTTGTTGTACATCCACCTAAATTTCTCACCCCGCTTTTTGTCAAAATTCTTAAATGGAAAAATAAATCGAATAATTGATGAAATATAAACGAAGCTAGCTCGAATTTTTACATTTGAGCTAGCTTCGTTGTTTGGTGAGGTGATGGGGACTAGGGAAGTGTGTTTTTTGTTTCTGCCCAATGCGCCTCCTTTTTTATCCTTGTTTTATTTGCGGCGCTGTGCGATTTTTGCAGCCGAGTGCTTTTTGTTTTTGGAAAAGCTTATTTAATTTTGTAAAAAGCGGATTTGGTTTTACAAAGAATTGATTTAATTTTGATTTTGAGAAAGATAAATCAACAGCACGTTTATATCCGCGGGGTTTACACCGCTTATTCTTGATGCTTGACCGATGTTGACAGGTCTGATAAGATCGAGCTTTTCCGCAGATTCAAGGCGTAGTCCTTTTATTGATTTGTAATCTATTGTAGACGGTATGATTCTATCTTCAAGCTTTTTGCTACGCTCAACCTCTGCAAGCTCACGCTTGATATAGCCGTCATATTTTATGAGTATTTCGGCAGTTGTGCGTACTCCTCTTGGAAGATTGGGGCGTCCCGTGTCAATTTTTTCAAGCATCTCATATCCGAGCTCCGGGCGGCGAATAAGCTCTGCAAGCTTGATTCCCGTGTTTACCTGAGAGGACGAGTGCTCTGCGAGAAGCGAGTTAACCTCATCAGACGGTGCAATAGTAGTTTTTTCGATTCTTTTAACCTCGGCATTTATCGCTTCACGCTTTTGGTTGAACTTTTTATATCTTTCCTCATTTATAAGACCAACGCGATAGCCTATATCGGTGAGTCGGAGATCGGCATTGTCTTGGCGGAGAATAAGCCTGTATTCGGAACGAGAGGTCATCATTCTATACGGCTCCTCTGTTCCCTTGGTAACGAGGTCATCAATAAGCGTTCCTATGTAGGATGACGAGCGCGGAAGTATCATCGGCTCTTCTCCCTTTATTTTTAGAGCTGCATTTATTCCCGCAACAAGTCCTTGTGCCGCAGCTTCCTCGTATCCCGATGTTCCGTTAAATTGACCTGCACCGTAAAGACCTGAAATCTTTTTGAATTCGAGGGTAGGGAACATCTCGGTCGGCATTACGCAATCGTATTCGATGGCGTAAGCGTAGCGCATAATTTCGGCTTTTTCAAATCCCGGCAGGGTGCGTAGCATTTCGTATTGCACGTCGGTCGGCATTGATGTCGAGAAGCCTTGGATATACATTTCTTCGGTTGTAAGACCGCACGGTTCAACAAATAACTGATGGCGCGGCTTATCCTTGAATCTGACAAGCTTGGTTTCGATAGATGGGCAATAGCGCGGACCCGTGCCGCTTATATTACCCGAATACATGGCGCATCTGTCAAGATTGTCAAGTATTATTTTATGAGTGTTTTCATTTGTATAAACTATATGGCAGGCGGCGGTGTTTATATCGTTTGTATCCGCGCCTTCGCTTCTTTGCGAGTAAGGAGTGGGCTCTTCTTCTCCGCGCTGTTCCTCGAGGTGAGAAAAATCAATAGAGCGTCTATTGACTCGCGCGGGAGTTCCTGTCTTAAATCTCATAAGGGTAAGTCCCTCGCGGCGCAAAGCATCAGCCAGACCTATTGCGGGCATCATGCCGTCCGGACCTGCTGAATAAACCTTATCGCCAACGAAAATTTTACTGTCAAGGAAGGTACCCGTGGCGAGAATTACCGCTTCGGCTTCCCATATTTCGCCAAGATGAGTGACTACCGCCACAACTCGCTTCTCACCGTTTTCATCAATAGTTTTGATGTCTACTATTTCGGATTGAATAAGCCGAAGATTTTCTTCGCGTTCGAGGGTATGCTTCATTATTTTTTTGTATTCGCCTCTGTCTGCTTGAACGCGCTTTGAATGAACCGCTGCGCCCTTGCCGAGATTGAGTGTTCGCGATTGAATAGTCGCAAGGTCTGCCGCGTAACCCATCTCACCACCGAGAGCATCTATCTCAAAAACGAGATGCCCTTTTGCGCTACCTCCTATTGACGGATTGCAGGGCAGGTTTGCCACAGCGTCAAGATTCGTGGTGAAGAGCACGGTGTCCACACCCATTCTCGCGCTCGCAAGAGCCGCTTCAATGCCTGCGTGACCTGCACCGATAACCGCCACCCGTGTTGAAAAATCCTTCATTTTTATCTCCAATGCCTTGTTAGCACTTTGTATTCTGAAAAATTGACCGTTTGAATTTGTCGAAGATTCGCATCAGAATGAAATCCTCTTTACATCGGTAGCTTTTCCGCTTCCCGTATCAACCGTGAATAAAGCACAGTTCGCTATCGGTGTGCCTGATGCTGCCTTGAATTTGTGCGGAAGCTTGGTTTTCATTCGCTCTATTACACATTCTGTATCCATTCCGAGTATTCCGCCCGATTCACCGCACATTCCGACATCGGTAATATAGCCTGTGCCGTTTGGGAGAATTCTCTCGTCGGCTGTTTGAACGTGGGTATGCGTGCCGAATATTACGCTGATTTTTCCGTCATAAGCGTTGGCTATTGCGGTTTTCTCTCCGGTTGCTTCAGCGTGAATATCAAGAACCGCAATATCGTATTTTCCCTCACATTCGCGCAGTGCGCGGTCGATGTAAGGGTAGGGTGAATCAAGATTAGGTTCTATGTGAACGTTTCCCATCGCGTTGATAACAAGAATTCTGTATCCTTGAGCATCAAGAATCGAATATCCTCGACCCGGAGCTGAATCTCCGAAATTTATCGGGCGAAGCATTTCTTGCGTGTCATCCATAAATGCATAGGTTTGCTTATTATGCATGGTATGATTTCCACCGGTTATTGCATCTGCGCCGGAACGTAAAAGCTCATCGGCAAGTTCTGCGGAAATTCCCGTGATAAACGAGGCATTCTCTCCGTTTACAACGCAGAAATCTACCCCGAGCTCGCTTCTTACACGCCATAGATTGTTTTTTAAGTGCTCAATGCCGGCAGGACTTGTAACATCACCTATAACTAATATCTTCAAATCAAAATCTTCCTTATCTATTATATAGAAAAATAAATATATAAGTATTATAACAGATATAGAGCCGCTTTACAAGAGAATAATTTTTGATTTTTATTC
This sequence comes from uncultured Ruminococcus sp., assembly GCA_964424525.1. Classification (GTDB taxonomy): domain Bacteria; phylum Bacillota; class Clostridia; order Oscillospirales; family CAG-272; genus UBA1740. The sequence goes on along the minus strand of CAYRJG010000014.1, from coordinate 3,837 downwards.
TCATTTAGATATAAAAATGTAACGGTTGATTTTTTGTTCTCTGAATTGTAAACTTTTTATAATCTTACGATCAATAAACAAAAGAGGCAGATTTCTCTACCTCTTTTAATTTTTAATATTATATTAAGAGTGAGTCGAAATTACTTTGCGTAATCTACTGTGCGGCTCTCTCTTATAACGCTAACCTTAATTTGTCCGGGATAATCAAGCTGATCCTCGATTTTCTTCGCTATGTCGCGGGCAAGAATCTTCATCTTATCGTCATCGATAAGCTCGGGCTTGACCATTATGCGGACTTCGCGACCGGCCTGAATAGCAAAGGTCTTTTCAACACCGTCAAAGTCACCGGCAACCTCTTCAAGCTTCTGGAGTCTTTTGATGTAATTTTCAACGTCCTCTCTGCGCGCGCCGGGTCTTGCTGCGCTGAGTGCGTCTGCCGCCTGGATTATGAAATCAAGGGTATTTTCGGATTCAACATCGTTATGATGCGCCTCGATTGCGTGAACGATAAGCTTGTTTTCGCGGTACTTGTTCGCAATCTCAACACCGAGCTGAATATGTGAGCCTTCCGCCTCGGCAGTAACAGCTTTTCCTATATCGTGGAGAAGACCTGCTCTGCGAGCCATGGTAACGTCAGCTCCCATCTCGTCAGCAATAACGCCTGCAAGCATTGATACCTCAATAGAGTGGCGAAGAGCGTTCTGACCGTAAGATGTGCGGTATTTCATACGTCCGAGAAGCTTTATAAGCTCGGGATGAAGTCCGTGAACTCCGGTTTCAAATACCGCCTTTTCACCCGCCTGTTTGATAGCACCGTCAACCTCGCGGCGAGCCTTTTCAACCATTTCCTCAATTCTTGCAGGATGAATTCGACCATCGCTTACGAGCTTTTCAAGAGCGATTCTTGCAACCTCTCGTCTTACAGGATCAAATCCCGAAACGGTGATAACGTCGGGCGTGTCATCAATAATTAATTCAACACCGGTAAGATTTTCGATAGTTCTGATGTTTCTGCCCTCGCGGCCGATGATTCTTCCCTTCATTTCATCGCTGGGAATCTGAACGACCGAGATAGCAACCTCACTTACGTGATCTGCGGCACAGCGCTGAATTGCAAGCGAGAGAATGTCCTTTGCACGAACCTCGGATTCATCCTTGAATTTTTCCTCGTACTCTGCTATCTTCATAGCAGTTTCGTGGCTAAGTTCACTGTCAAGCTTTGCAACAAGCTCTGCCTTTGCATCCTCTTTTGTAAGACCTGCAACGCGCTCAAGAGTTTTAAGCTGTTGGTCAAGCGTTTCTTGAACCTTAACTTTAAGTGCATCTGCCTCTGCAATCTTTTCGGAAAGAGCGGCGTCCTTTTTTTCGAGATTCTCTATCTTTGCATCAAGAGTTTCTTCCTTTTGGGTGAGCTTTCTTTCGAGTCTTGAAACCTCCTTACGGCGTTCTTTAACGTCGATATCAGCTTCCTTTTTCATCTGAAAAATTTCTTCTTTTGCAGAAATTATAGATTCTTTCTTTGTGCTCTCGGCATTTTTAATAGCGTCCTCAAGAATTTTTCTCGCCTGCTCCTCAGCAGAGCCGAGCTTCTTTTCCGCCACAAGCTTGCGCGCAACGATTCCGATGACCGCACCGACTGCTATGCCGACAACACCGCCTATAATCGCGGTAATAATAGGATCCATTTTACACCTCCTTCTGATTACTTTTTTGGTAACCTATATATACGTGAAAATTTTTGTGCAATATGTTTGTCCGTTTACGGCACGGGTTAAACCCTCGCCCGCACGTGTAACTACAATCATACAAAGTATATTATATATTATTTTTAGTGTAAAGTCAAGTGTTTGTAATCACTTTTATACATTTTGTTAGATGGTGTGACTCTCGAATTTTCACGAATTTTAGCACTTGAGCTCGCATTCGGCTAAATGTTAACATAAAATTCATAAAAAAATACGGCTAAACTATTGACACGGGGAGAAAAATGGGTTATATTATAGATGTGAAAATTAGCACTCGCCCAAAACAAGTGCTAAAATCCATACTAAAAGAGGTGAAAGGATGGAAGATTCCCGTCTCTCTCCGAGAAAAAGAAAGATTCTTAAAGCGATAGTAGACGCTCATATTTCAAACGGTGAACCGGTCGGCTCAAAGTATCTCTCTCAAGCGGTTGAAATAACCTGCTCACCTGCCACTATAAGAAACGAGATGGCGGAGCTTGAGGAAATGGGATATCTTAAGCAGCCTCATACCTCTGCCGGCAGAGTTCCCTCGGAGCTTGGATACAGATTTTACGTTGATTCTCTCGTAAGACAGTATAGCACCACAAAAAATGAAATAGAAGAGATAAACGAAAAGCTTAAGTATAAGTTAACCGAAATGGACGAAATACTGGAAGAAGCGAGCCGACTTGCAGCATCATTTACCGATTATACCGGTATTGCTTTTAAAGCAGGAATGGGTCAGGTAAGAATTTCCAAGTTTGACAGTGTTTATCTTTCGGGGCGCGATTTTCTTCTCGTTATGCTTTTCAAGGGTGATATTGTAAAGGCAAAGCCTATACATCTTTCCTTCTCGATAACCGAGGACGATCTTCGCCGATTTACCGAGGCACTCAATATCTATCTTGCTAACAAAACAAGCGAAGGCATTACGATGCCTATAATAGTAAAGCTTGAGGCTATGATGGGTTCTGTCGGAGCTATGGTTCACCCGACAATGAAAATAATCTACGAAACGATGAATGAGCTTGATACCGCAGACGTAAGACTTGACGGTGTTAATAAGCTTCTTCAGTATCCGGAGTATTCCGACGTTTCAAAGCTTCGCGGACTTATGGGTATTCTTGAGGAGAAAGATAAGCTTCTCGATGTTATTTCAGCGCATACCGAGATGGACGACGGGATAAATGTCTATATCGGGCGCGAGGATGACGATGACGTTCTCAGTGATACTACTATGATATTTAAAAACGTCAACGTTGGCGGCAAGCGGGTTTCTATCGGAGTTATAGGTCCCAAACGAATGAATTATTCGAAAGTTATAGGAATGATTCATCAGCTCAGTGCCGCAATAGACCAGAGCTTCGGAGAAGGTGAACAACCCCTTCTTTCGGACAGAACGCAAACGAAAGGTTAGGATAAATGGAAGAAAATAATAATATTGAAGAGGTAACTCCCGAAACAGTTGAATGTGGGGAGGCGTGTGAGGAAAACGCGCAGAAAAAAGAAAAAAAGACCTCTAAAAAGGAGGTTAAGGAGCTGACCGCAAAGGTCGAGGAGCTTACAGCTTCACTTGCAGAGCAAAACGATAAGTATCTTCGTATGGCAGCCGAGTATGATAATTTTAGACGTCGCTCCAGAGAGGAAAAGGATGCTACTTATGAGAACGCCATGGCGGACACGGTATCCGAAATCCTTCCTATTATTGATAATCTTGAGCGAGCAGCGCAGTGCGATGCGGAAGGCTCGGTTAAGGAAGGGCTTATTATGATAAGCAAATCGGTTGAAGCCGTTCTTGCAAAGCTTGGAGTTGAAGCAGTTGGTGTTGTTGGAGATAAATTTGATCCCAATCTCCACAATGCGGTAATGCACGAGGATGATGAGAGCCGCGGTGAAAACGAGATAGTTGAAGTCTATCAAAAGGGATATAAAAAGGGTAATAAAATAATCCGCTTTGCTATGGTCAAAACGGTAAACTGATTTTGAAAAATAAAAATTATTCATAATATACGGAGGAAAATTATTATGGGAAAAATTATAGGAATTGACTTGGGTACTACCAACTCATGTGTAGCAGTATTTGAAGGCGGTGAGCCGATAGTTATAACCAACC
>CAYRJG010000013.1:0-23088 GCA_964424525.1 uncultured Ruminococcus sp. | reverse complement strand
AATTCTTTTTGCTGTGGGTTTTAACGGGAACAAAATTAAAAAAGCTGTTTTTTTATCCAAAGTTGACATATGGCGCATTTTATTGTATACTTTAGTCAAGAATTATAAGAATTAATGCAAAGTCAAAAGGCTTTTGCAAACAAGGAGAAATATGAAATCGAAATTTTTGATCCGGCGCTTGGCTATCATATTCGCTTTGGTTATCGCCTCGCTTTTTGCGCTCATCTCTTGTGAGGGTGACCTGTTTGACGGAATGAAGGGAAAAAACCCGACTCCTAAAAACCGCGTTTTTTATGATTATTTTGACACGGTGTCGGTCATTTACGATTATTCCGGCTCGGATAGCGAGGATTTTTCGGCACTCTGCATGGAGATTGAGGAAAAGCTATCCTACTACCACAAGCTTTTTGACATATATAACGAATACGAGGGAATAATAAACCTCGCAACCGTAAATCGACTGGCGGGTAGCGGTGAGATAAGCGTTGACCCCACTATATGCGAGCTGATTGAATTTTCGCTCGATATGTATGATAAGACCGGGGGGCGTGTGAATATTGCGATGGGTTCGGTGCTTTCGCTTTGGCATGATGCAAGAGAGGCGGCAAAGCCAAAGGAGAATTACACCCCGATCTACTATATTCCGGATATGGCATCGCTTACCGCAGCTGCCGAGCATACCGATCCGAAAAATGTTATAGTTGATACCGAGCGCTCTACAGTTGAGATAACCGATCCGAGCCTGCGGCTTGATGTTGGTGCTGTTGCAAAAGGCTATGCGGCTGAAAAAATTGCCGAGTTTATAAAATCCAAAGGGCTATCGGGATACGTTGTAGACCTCGGTCACAATCTTCGTGTAGTCGGAACAAAGCCTGACGGCTCCGGATGGGAAAGCGGTATAATTGCCCCGGGTGATGAATATGCAAATGTCAAGTCAATTACCGATTCCTCTCGCGTTACCTCGGGCGTTTATGAGCGAAAGTATGAGGTTAACGGAGTGAGCTATCATCACATAATCAATCCCGAAACGCTCATGCCCGAGAATAATTATTGGTCTGTATCTATCCATACCGAAAGCTCCGCTGTGGCAGATGCGCTTTCTACCGCCTTTTTCAATATGACAAAATCCGAGATAGAATCTACACTAACCTCTTTCCCCAAAACCGAGGTCACTCTCATATATTCTGACGGCAGTGTTGAAATAATAGGCGAAAAACAATAAAAAACGCTCGATTTTGTCGCACGGGTGTGAGATTGTTAAAAAATAAACGCCATATTTTGGAAGATCGTTAAATATATATCTTTGGTTGACAGAATAGACAAAATATGGTAAAATGTAAAATAGAAAAGTATGCGCGAGGAAATATATTAATAAATCATCCTTTAGCGCGATGCGAATTCAACTTATTCAAGGAAGGAAGGATACAATGCCTCTGTTCAAACTCGGAAAAACAAGAATTCCGCACAGAAAAAATACGGCGGCAATCGCGGCGGTCGGAATGGCTGCACCTCAGCTTGTGTATATCCCAATGTCACAGCACATCGGTGCTCCCGCAAAGCCGATAGTCAACGTTGGTGATCCTGTTTCGGTCGGAACTCTTATAGGTGAAGCGGGCGGATTCGTCAGCTCTCCCGTGCATTCCTCTGTTTCGGGTACTGTAAAGAAGATAGATTCATATCTTCAGTCAAGCGGTAGGAGAGTTCCTATGATCGTTATTGAGTCTGACGGTCTTATGACTCCCGATGAAAGAATCACACCGCCTACTATCAATAGCTTTGAAGACCTTTCAAAGGCAGCTCGCGATAGCGGTCTTGTCGGTCTTGGCGGTGCAGGTTTCCCCACGGCTGTAAAGCTTGATCCCGGAAAAATATCTTCAATAGATACTCTCGTTATAAACGGAGCTGAATGCGAACCCTATATCACAAGTGACACGCGCACAATGCTTGATGACGCAAAATACGTAAAGCGCGGTATAGAGCTTTTTGAAAAATTCACGGAAATATCTAACATAGTTATAGGTATAGAAAAGAATAAACCCGAATGTATCGCGAAAATGCGCGAGATTTTTGCAGGCGACCAAAAGGTTAGGGTTCAATCTCTCCCTCTCGGATATCCGCAGGGCGCAGAGAAGATTCTTATTTACAACACAACCGGAAGAATCCTTCCTGAGGGTGGACTTCCCTCGGACATAGGAGTTATCGTTATGAACGTCACCTCGCTTGCATTTCTTGCAAAATACGAGGAGTCGGGTATGCCGCTTGTCGAAAAGTGTGTTACCGTTGACGGCTCGGCAGTAAAGGAGCCGAAGAACCTTATAGTTCCCATAGGAACTCCCATTGAGGCGGTTATTGAGGCTGCCGGCGGGCTTAAATCCGAGGCGGGAAAGATTCTTTACGGCGGTCCGATGATGGGGGTTAGCATTTATTCAACCGAGGATCCCATTCTCAAAAATACGAATGCTATAACCGTGCTCGATAAAAAGGATGTAGCGGTGCGTAAGGAAAATCCCTGCATTCATTGTGGAAGATGTCTTTCAATCTGCCCGATAGGACTTAACCCCACAATTTATGCAAAGGCTCTTAAGATAGACGATCCCGTTGACAGAGCAGAAAGACTCAGCGCGGCAAAAATAAATCTTTGTATAGAGTGCGGAAGCTGCTCATTTGTCTGCCCCTCCAAGCGTCCCCTCGTTGAGTACAACCGCTTGTCGAAGGCAGAGCTTCGTGAGTACGTCGCATCACAAAAAGCAAGGGAGGAGAATAACAAATGAACAGACTTTCGGTTTCCTCATCTCCTCACATAAGATCAAGTGCCACAACTCCGCGCATAATGCTTGACGTTATTATCGCCCTTATTCCTGCGGCGGTAATGGGTATTGTTATATTCGGACTTCGCGCACTTCTCGTTATTGCAACGACGGTTTCCACAGCTGTAATAAGCGAGGCTCTTTTCAATCTTATTGCGAAAAAAGAGCAGACAATAGGTGATCTTTCCGCAGTTCTTACCGGACTTTTGCTTGGACTTAACCTGCGCGCGGATGCCCCTATCTGGCAATGCGTTGTCGGTGCGGTGTTTGCAATAGTAGTTGTTAAGTGCCTTTTCGGAGGACTCGGTTGCAACTTTGCAAACCCTGCTATCACCGCAAGAATAGTGCTTCTTCTTTGCTTTACCGACACGCTCGGTGGCGGTGCTATTCCCAAGATGACCGCAGATACTCCAATAGAGCTTGTTTCGGGTGCAACTCCGCTTGAGGTTATCAAAACCGGCGGTGAGCTCCCCTCGCTTATTGATATGTTCCTTGGATTCCGCGGCGGCGCAATCGGAGAAACCTGTATTGCGGCACTCCTTCTCGGATTCCTTTATCTTGTAGCACGCAGAGTTATCTATTTTGAAATTCCCGTAATTTATGTAGGAACCGTGTTCCTTCTTTCTCTTGTTGCTGATAGCTCACTCTTTGTTGCGACCTATCAGATTCTCTCGGGCGGTCTTGTACTCGGTGCTGTATTTATGGCAACCGATTACGTTACCACTCCGATAAATCGTGCCGGAAAAATGGTATTTGCCTTCGGATGCGGACTTATTACATTCCTTATCAGATATTTCGGTGCATATCCCGAGGGGGTTTCCTACTCCATTCTCCTTATGAATATCCTTTCTCCATATATCGAGAAATGGACCTCAAAGCGCGCTTTGGGAGGTAAGAGAGTATGACGAAAAAGAATATAATGCCCGTAGTTGTTCTTACGGTTATTTGTGTAGTAGTTGCCGCGCTTCTCGGCGGTGTCAATATGCTCACAAAGGGCAAGATTGCAGAAAATAATCGCTTAAAAGAACAGGCATCTCTTATCGAGGTGCTTCCAACCGAGCTTGGTTTCAATACCCTCTATATGAAGGAAGGGGAGCTTCCGGATGAGAAATACGGACTTCCGGACTCTATAAAATCCAAGCTTCCCGAAAGCATTACTTCGGTTTACGGTGAAATAGGCGGAAAGGGTTATGTTTTCGTTCTTTCGGGAACAACTCAGTATTCATCCGGCGATATGACCGTTTCTGTAGGTATTGCAAGCGGTAAGGTTGTCGGTGTAGCCCTTACCGGATATTACGAGTCCAAGGATTTTGGCAAGGATACCTATCCCGACACCTTTGTAGGTCTTGATTCTTCTACGGTAGCAGGTGCTCCGCATGTTTCGGGCGTAACCTATTCATCTACCGCACTCAAGCAGATGATAACCGATGCCCTGGCGGCTGAAGAGCTTGTAAAGGTGATCGAGCAGGACGGAAATGTCGCTTCTGATATTACCGTATCTGCGCTTTCATATCAACCCGAGCTTGAGGCGGAATCCGCCCCTGCGGCTCTTCCGAAAACAGACAGCGAGATACTTGCTCTCGCAAAAGAACTCGTTCCCAAGGTACAAAAGTTTGATCTCGTTACCGTTGACGGTGCGCCCGAATCACTCAAGCGCCTTTATAAGGCGGGTACAGAGGGATATGTTGCCTATATCGTTGTACCCGGTGCATACGTACCTGTTGCAACCGAGGCTCTTGTTCATATAGGTAACGATGGAATAATCAATAATGTAAATCTTCTTTCATGGATAGTCGGTCACGACGTTGGAGCCGGTGATTTTGCTGACCGCTTCGCGAATAAGCACGTATGGAATTATTATGAGGTTGAGCTTGTAAGCGGTGCTACCGGAACGTCAAACGATTTCTATGTTGAATTGAATAAAACTCTTGAGCTTCTCACCGATAAGCTCGGTGTCAGAGGGGCAACATTCCTTGATTGGGTAGATAGAATTATCCCTAACTCCAAGGAAATAGTAAAGCTTGAGCTTCCGAAGGATGCTCCCTCAACCCTCAAGGCACTCTATCAGGACACAAGCGGCAGAGGAACCGTTGCTTATATAGTCGTTCCCGGTGCGTACGTACCCGTTGCAACCGAGGCTCTCGTTTACTTTGACGAGTTTGGCACTATACGCGATGTTGACCTTCGCTCTTGGATAGTCGGTCACGACGTTGGAGCCGGTGATTTTGCAGACCGCTTTATCGGAAAGACTGTAGACGATGTAGAAGAGGTTAAGCTTGTAACTGCCGCTACCGGCACATCGGGCGATTTTAAGGATGCTCTTATTGCGGCATACCCCTATATCCCCGTTTCCTCATATATTTACAGATATGTTGCTATTGCCGTTTTGTGTGTTGCAGTTGTGGCATTTACGGCAGTAATTATAATCAAAAACAGAAGAAGGAGGGGCAAAAATGAAAAATAATAAGCTTGCTATCTTCCTTCGCGGACTGATTGCCGAAAACCCGGTTCTCGTCTTGGTTCTCGGAACCTGTCCCACCCTTGCTCAGACCGGAAGCGTAATAAACGCTCTCAGTATGGGTATTGCGGCAACTATCGTTCTTACTTGCTCGAATATCGCTATATCCGCGCTTCGTAAGGTTATTCCCGACACCGTAAGAATTCCTTGTTATATAGTTGTTATTGCAGCGTTCGTAACGGTAGTTCAGCTTCTTATGCAGGCGTACCTGCCGGATCTTTACGATATGATGGGCGTGTACCTTGCGCTTATCGTTGTTAACTGCATCATCCTTGGCAGAGCCGAGATGTTTGCAAGAAAAAATACCGTTATCGATTCTGCTCTTGACGGACTTGGTATGGGTATAGGATTTTTGCTTGCACTTCTTGCTATGGCAATAATCCGCGAAGTGTTTGGTGCCGGTACCTTTGCGGGAGTAGAGATTCCTTTTATTAAGGATTACACTCTTCCCATTCTCACTATGGCACCCGGAGGATTCCTTGTTTTCGGTATCCTTATTGCCATAGTCAATATCATCGGTCCAAAGAAGGGTAAAGAAAAAAGACGCAACTTCTCCTGTGAGGGATGCCCCTCTGCGTCCATCTGTCACAATAAGGCGGATTGCGGCGGCGTTCACGAGCAGAGAGTTGAATCCTCCGATTCCAAAAGAGGAGAGGATAAAAAGCCCGATACAATAGAGGGCGGCGACATTCCTATTGCAGAGAAAATAGAAAAGGAGGACTCGGCAAATGGATGAAATCAAATCATTGATACTCATTTTGATGGGCGGAGTTCTCATTAACAACTACGTTCTTCAGCGCTTCCTCGGTATATGCCCCTTCCTCGGCGTTTCAAAGAAGCTTAATCAGGCATGCGGTATGGGTGTTGCGGTTATATTCGTTATGCTCTGTGCTACCGCTGTTACCTGGCCGATTCAGACCTATCTTCTCAATCCGTTCGAGCTCGGCTATCTTCAAACGATAGTATTCATTCTCGTTATAGCCGCACTCGTTCAGTTCGTTGAGATAATTCTCAAAAAATTTATCCCGGCACTTCACGCATCTCTTGGCGTGTACCTGCCTCTTATTACCACTAACTGCGCTGTTCTCGGCGTAACCATAAACAATATTACCGATGGCTACAATTTCCTTGAATCGATGGTTTCATCTCTCGGTGTTGGTCTTGGATTCCTTCTTGCGATGGTGCTCTTTGCGGGTGTTCGTTCAAGAATAGAGAATTGCCCGGCTCCCGAGTGCTTCAAGGGCCTTCCGATAACTCTTATTGCAGCATCGATAGTTTCTCTTGCATTTTTCGGCTTCTCCGGTGTTGTCGAAAGTTTGCTTGCATAAGGAGGTATAGATATGGAAATATTAATTCCCGTATTGCTCCTTCTCGGTACAGGACTTCTCTGTGCGCTCCTTCTTACCGTTGCATCGGCATTCTTCGGTGTTGATCATGATGAAAAGGCGGATGCTATCCGCGAATGTCTTCCCGGTGCAAACTGCGGTGCCTGCGGATTTTCGGGATGTGACGGTTATGCCGCAGCCCTCTCCGAAGGAAAGACCGATAAAGTAAACCTCTGTATTCCCGGCGGTGACGGTGTTGCAAAGGATATCGCATCTATTATGGGTGTTGAGGCGGCAGCGGTCGATGAGGTCGTTGCATACGTTGGATGTAACGGTGCTTGCTCTCCCGAAGAAAAGAAATATGACTATTCCGGTCCCAAAACCTGTAAAGCAGCTAATATGAGCTTTTCGGGTGACAGATTCTGTACCTTCGCCTGCCTTGGCTACGGAGATTGCGTAAGAGTCTGCCCGCGTGACGCTATCGTTATCAACGAGCGCAACATTGCCGAAATAGACCCTAAAAAATGTATAGGTTGCGGTCTGTGCGCTCGCACCTGCCCCAATTCTATAATTCATCTCGTAAGAGATACGGCGAGAGTCGTAGTTAAGTGCTCTAACCACAATAAGGGTGCTGAGGTAAGAAAGGTTTGCAAGGTCGGATGTATTTCCTGCGGCAAGTGTGAAAAGACTTGTCCCACGGGTGCTATAAAGGTTGTTGACAATCTTGCAACCATCGATTATGAAAAGTGTATCGATTGCGGCAAATGCGCGAGCGTATGCCCTGTAAAGTGTATTAAGGAAGGCAATTTTATCTGCGGCGCGCACTTTGAATAATCCCCAAAATCAACTTTAAATTTAACACGGGGCAGGGTAATGCCCCGAAAACGCGGAAAGGCTATATGGAAATGTCGAGAAAGAATGGAAAAAGAGTATTTATCTATGACCTGTTTCTTATTCTCGCACTTCTTGTAATAGGTCTTTCCGCGTTATTTATATTTAGAGCCTGTACCAAGGAAGGCAATTATGTGCGAGTGCTTATTGACGGAGAGCTTGTTGCACGGTACTCACTTTCGGTTGATGCCGAATATACCCTCAACGGAGGAACGAATGTTCTGAAAATTGAAGACGGCAAAGCATATATGATATATGCCGATTGTAATGAAAATCCGGGTAAGAAATGCACTCGTCAAGAGAAAATACATCGCGAGTTGCAAAGCATCGATTGCTTGCCCAATCGTGTGAGAGTTGAGGTAGAAATTGCAGAATAACAAAAGGAGCGAAGGGGGATATAAAATGAATACTAAAAGACTTTGTACTCTTGCTCTCGGAGTTGCGCTTTCTATGATACTCTCCTTCGTAGAGTCGCAGATACCGCCACTTGCGGCGGTTCCCGGTGTAAAGATGGGACTTTCAAATATTGTCACGGTTTCGCTTCTCTACATATACGGATGGCGCGATGCAGGACTTATCTCTCTTGTGCGAATTTTTCTCTCGGCACTCCTTTTCGGTAATGCGGTCGCGCTCATTTACAGCCTTTCGGGCGCGCTTTTGAGCTTTTCCACAATGCTTATAGCAAAAAGATTTTTGCCCTTTGGCGTGCTTGGTGTGAGCGTGCTTGGCGGAGTGATGCACAACGCAGGCCAGATTCTCGCCGCCGCCGTAGTAATGGAAACCGGTGCAATCGCGCTCTATATGATTCCTCTTGCAATCTCCGGCACTCTGGCAGGAATAACAGTCGGTATTCTTTCGGGAATAATCGCCTCGCGCCTTACAAGATTTTTGAAAAAATAAAATTGCAAGCACTTTTAAGTTTGCGATTAATAAAAAATAGAAGCTGACTCTGTTGATTCGAGTCAGCTTCTATTTTTATAAACGGATAAAATTAAGAATTTACAAAGGCGCGGATATACTCCTCGCTGCGACGGTAATTTTCGCGGTTGTCCTCTTTGTTAAGGGTGTTCGAAATTTCCGAAAGAGCGCGAAGCGTGATTACTGTGTCGCTCGGCAGATCGTTGAGAACGGGAAGGTTTTTCATTCCTGTGCTATTTAAGTAGATAGCGCATTTATTATCTTCCAAGTATCGAACATCCGTGCCCGCATTGACGTATTTTTCGAGATTTGTGAACATATTTTCTGCTTTTGCGTCATAGTGCTTGAATATTTCCTCGGACATAAGGCAAACATAGTATTCGCTGTAAAGCATTCTGTCGTTCATCGTCTTGAAGTTTTCGGAAACAAGACTCGTTTGCACCTCACTGTCACTGCCTTGCTCCTTTAGCTCTGCATTGACCTTCGCAATTTCATCAGCAGTAAGCATAAACAACGTGTCAATAGAAACCTTTACTGCACCGTCCTCGTTATAGTCGCTCGCTGCGCGCGCAAGACTGCGTGAGAGGGTAACAAACTCGGCTTCGTTTGAATCGGTTTTGAGTTTAGATACGTTGTAGCCGCCTGCGTAGACTATGTAAACGTCATAGGACTCCTTTTCACACATCTGAACCGAGCATATAGTTACCGTAAAGACAAGTAAAGCGGCAATTATCGTATGCCATTTATAATAATAAAAAAAGTTATCAAGCCATGCGCGGAATTTTTTTCCTTTGGTTTGTGCCGCAGGGCTTTCAAATTCTTGACTTTCGTTAAAGTTATCTTCCATATTTACTCCAAAACATAAAATGTATATAAATACCTTTAGTATATCAAATAGTATATCAAATTGCCGCAATCTTGTCAAGCATTTGAATTTTAACAATCTTAAGTATGAGTGTGAACGAAGTGTTTTTCGTTGTTAATTTTTGCGTTACAAATTCTATGAATTTATGAAATTTTTTTAAAACTACATAAATCGATTGACATTTTGCTTTTTTGGGTGTAAAATATAATTGATGTCAGTATTGACAAAACAAAAAATCGATATGACAAATTTATAAGCCGCCGTGCGGCGAAAGGAGAGATTATATGAATATGATGAAGAAATTTGCGATGATTCTTCTCTGTCTTACATTTACTGCATTTCTCTTTGCTTGTGATGCGGAATTGAATGATCTTGTAAATGATTGCAAGACTCACATAGACGCAAACAATAACGGAGAATGCGACGAATGCGGAGATAAGATTATCGCAGATGAGCCGAATGAGGATCCGGATGAAAACCCCGACGCTGAAAATCCTGAAGACGATGACCCCGACGCTGAAAATCCCGAAGGCGATGACACCGACGCTGAAAATCCCGAAGACGATGACCCCGACGCTGAAAATCCCGAAGACGATGACCCCGACGCTGAGAAGCCCGAAGGTGATGACCCCGACGCTGAGAAGCCCGAAGGTGATGACCCCAACGCTGAGAAGCCTGAAGGCGATGATTCCAATGACGAGAAACTTGAAGGTGATAACGGAGAGAACAATGACTTCGTAGATCCGAAGCCCGACATTTCCACCGATACAAACAATCCCGAACAAACATCAGACATAGAAAAATTCCTTACTGCAATAGAGGAAGCGACAAATAAGGCAGAAGCAATCCAATTTCATATATCGGCTAAAATTCTTACCGAAAGCGGTATGTATATGGATGAGGACGGTAATCTGACCGATGAGGTTTCTCTCTCCCAAAAGTTTGGATACATCATTGATGCTACTGCGATTATTGCAAAGACCGAAATAGGTGCTGATGCAAAGCTTATCATAACGATGAGCGACCCCGAAGACGAGTATTCCGAAACCGAAGAGATATATCTTATAGGCAATAAGTGCTATACTTATTCGGCGGAGCGCGGCGGTTATATTGAAAATGATTTTTCCGAGGGTGGAATTAATGCAGACAGTTTTGCAGGAATTATCGCCGAGTATCTACCCGAAGGCTTTGAGATTCCCGAGCTTACAGAGGAAGAGATGATTTCTATTAAGCAAACTCTTGTTTCTGCATTTGAATCCACATTCGCTCTTGACGAAGAGGGTAATTTCGTATTCGTTGCCGATGCTGCACCTGAACTTAACGAAGCTCTTAAATTCCTTCTTTCTGTTGATTATGAAAAGGAAACAATCGGCACAGCTCTTAATGCGGCAATCTCTATGGTTGATCCCGCGCTTACCGTTGAGGCTTTGCTTGATGAGATGGCAAAGCTCGGCTCCGTTACCGTAAAAGAAGCACTTGATGAAATTGACGCTCTTCTTAAGTCAGAGGCAGACATGACTCTTGACGAGCTTTACAAGGAAATCATAAATAACGAAGATATTATAGAGCTTCTCTATGCATCCGGACTTAGTGATGAGGAAATCAAGGCATTTCAGAGCATATCGGGTATCAGAGAATTCCTGAAGCCTGAGCATCTTGAACTGACTCTTGACCATATTGCTGAGCTTGCTATGAGAACTGTTAGCGGTGAGGCTATGTATGAGCCGAAGGCTGATGACGTTCCCACTATTACTGTTGCGGATCTGGTAGAGCAAATCAAGAAGGAAATACTTCCAATTCCTCTTTCTGCTATAGTTACCGAGGATATTCTTGCTATGCTGAAGAATATCGAGATAAATGCGCTCGGTGGAGATATTACCTTTATAGTCGGTGAGAATTTGACATTTGGCGGAATGAAGGTTACAGCAAAGGTTGACGTTCTTATTTCGAGCATGACTCAGATAAGCGAAGATGAATATTGCAGAATAGACGAGGCAAATGATATCGAGATTTCTGTTGAAATGACTCTTGATGATAAGAAAACCGTTATTGAGCTTCCCGAGGGAGCAGAGATTTTGGACGATGTTGTAATTGAAGACAGCATCGGAGATATCATAGTAAACGACGGTATAAAGAACGAAGAGGTAACTGAAAAAAATGAGCAAGTAATAGTTACCCCTAATGTTTCCGCAGATTATAATTAATTTTGGAGGCTGAAGCATTTGGGCGCAAACGAAAATGACAGATTTTCTTGCGGGATCCCCATAGCCTCTTAACGCATTAGATGGTAGCTCAAGTTTTTTGAACTTGAGCCACCATCTTTTTTTTCGGAATAGGTGATATTGACAATCACGTGCGAAAGGTGTAAAATAAAGGGGTGAAATTTTATTCGGAGGGTCTGCGTGTGAAAATAGGCAATACTGAGCTTAAATACGGACTTATGCTTGCGCCGATGGCGGGCTTTTCCGATTATGCAATGAGAAGGATCGCTCACGAATGTGGTGCCGAATATTCGGTTACCGAAATGGTGAGCGCGAAGGCTGTTGCTTATGATGATAAAAAGACCTATAAGCTCGCAAAAATTACCGCCGAGGAAGGACCGTGCGCGCTTCAGATTTTTGGCAAAGAGCCGGATATTATGGCGGAAGCCGCAGGTAAGCTTTCTTTTGCAATCGATGACGGTGTAGCCCCCCGTGCGATAGATATTAATATGGGATGTCCTGTCAATAAGATATACTCAAACGGTGAAGGCTCAAGTCTTATGAGGAGCCCCGAGCTTATATACGATATAGTAAAGGCGGTTGTGGGCGCGACCTCATTGCCGGTTACAGTAAAGCTACGGCTCGGAGTGGATAGAGAACATATAAATTCTATTGAATGTGCTCTTGCCGCAGAGTCTGCCGGAGCATCGCTCGTTACAGTACATGGGCGAACCCGTGTTGAAATGTATTCGGGAAGGGCAGATCTTGAGGCAATAGCAGATGTAAAGAGTGCTTTACATATTCCGCTTATAGCAAACGGTGATATCACAAATGCCGAATCAGCACTCGAGGCTATGAGAATCACCGGGGCAGACGGAATTATGATTGGCAGGGGTGCGATAGGCTCTCCGTTTGTATTTGCCGAGATAGTTGCAGCTCTTTCGGGCACGGAATATTCTATGCCGAGTGCCGAGGTGCGTCGCGATACCGCGCTGCTTCAGCTTCGCTATGCGATAGCCGATAAGGGCGAGGGAGTTGCCGTGCGTGAGGCGAGAGGGCAGATAGCACAGTATTTCCGTGGATTTCGCGGATGTGCCGAGCTGCGTGCTACGATAAATCGCGCGCTCACCTATTTTGAGGTCGAAGCGGCAATTAATAAAATTTGTGATTGAAAGGCGGTAGATAAAAATGATAAGATTTGCAAATGAGGGCGACCTTGAAAAAATAAAGGATCTTTTGGATCAAGTGCTCGCTGTTCACAATAACGGAAGACCGGATATATTTAAGCCCGGCTGCAGAAAGTATACCGATGAGGAAATAATCGCAATACTTAATAATGAAAAAACGCCTGTTTTCGTTTATGATGATGTAGAACTCGGAGTTCTCGGTTATTGTTTCTGTATTATCAAGGAAACCTATGGCGATAATATCCTTTGCGATATGAAAACGCTTTATATAGATGACCTGTGCATCGATGAGGCTGCCAGAGGAAGACAGATCGGCAAGGCGCTTTATGAGTATACACGTGAGTATGCAAAGCAAATTGGTTGCTATAATCTTACATTGAATGTATGGGAGTGCAACCCCGGTGCAAAGCGTTTTTATGAAAAAATGGGGCTTATACCTCAAAAAACTATTATGGAGCTTGTGCTTTGATATAAGACAAATATAAAGAAAAAAGCAAGAGTAAAGGAATTTTTTAGTCCTTCTATTCTTGCTTTTTTTGATTTTTGCAATATATTTCAGTTGCCGTCGTAGTCTTTGGATGCCGTACTGTTAATCCAACTGTGAAGCCGCCAAAGTCCGTCCGTGCATTCAAAAATCGCAACCGTGCAGTTGTTGCAAAGGATATATTTTCTTGATATTTCTGCATTAAGTACCGTGCAAAGCATTGTATGAATGAAGCCTGCGTGAGAGAATGCGGCAACAGATTCGCAACCCGACTCGCTGACCTTTTTCATAAATTCAGACACTCTCTTTTTGAAATCTTCCTTTGATTCACCTTCAAACTTTTGGTAACCGAATCGCGTAGCTTCGGCTCGCTCTTCCTCCGAAACAACCGTGAGCGGTTTGCCTGCGATATTTCCGACGTTGACCTCACGCAATAACGGCAGAGTTTCATACGGGATATTGCCAAGAGCTATTTCACAGGTTTGTTTCGCACGCAAAAGATCGCTGGAATAGACCTTGTCGAATTTTATACCGGAAAGTACGGCTTTTGCCGATTCGGCATCGCGCATTCCCTTTTCGGTCAAGGGAACATCAAGCCACCCTGTCCAAAGCCCGTTTTTATTCGTTTCGCTCTCACCGTGGCGAACGATATAAAGCTTCATGATTATCTCCTCTTATATCCTTTGTAAAGATGTACTATATTGATGTCTTCATCCATAGAAAGACCGTGGGCACCTCCGTCGTCTATTTCGTGGCATCCGTGGTCCATAGCAAAGCCAACAAGGGTGTTGTGATCTCCCCACTCGCGCTCTACATAGCTGCAAATAGAGGAATAAATGCTTGAATTAAGGCGGAGTTCGGCAAGTGCCTCGGGGCTTTCGGGGCCGTATTTATGCATAACCGAGTCATAATTTCCGTTGTAAATAACTATAAAATCATGCTCGTCGCGCAGAATTAACTCTGCCGCCTTTGCGTTTACATCCTCGATTTTTCCGTCGGGAAAATGATAGTAATCTATATCGCGCTCAAGATAAATTTTGCTAAGGCTGCAAACGGCATATGTTATAAGTGCAACCTTCTTGCCCGCGCGGACAAGTGCATCAAAAAGCGTGTCTATTTTTATTATCGGCTTCGCGTATTCCTGTATGCCGTGAACCTCGGGCTGTGCGCCGGTATACATCGTTCCGAAGCAAACGGGAGTAACAGACGGCATGACCGTGGCAAGCGGAATTTTAACATCGCTTTTATTGGTTGCCTCGGTGCAGAACTGAGGATATTTTTCGTATATCCACTGTGCTATCGCGTCGGGGTTATACATTATAACGCGATCTGCTTTTTCTCCTTCAAAAATATTATCTATATATTCGCAGAGATCGGCATTTGCCGCCGCTGCTTGTTTCGGCGGTTCGATTCCCAGAGCATAAGCAAGTGCCGCACATATAGTGTCAAGAGAATTGGGGTTATTCATATCTATTCTCCGTTAAGAAAAATGTTCTGTAATTATAATAGCATAGGAAAGGAGAAATTTCAATATTCGTTTTGGTTAATATTTAAATATTTCGTGTGATTTTTGATTTTACATAAAACAATAAAAAGGAGGGCGAAAGTGCCCTCCGAATTTAATCAGGAATGGTCAGAGCATTGATGCCATGCCGCCAATAAGTGCTCCGATAAAAATAAAATAAATAAGATATACCACAACGCTTACAATAACTCCGATAAGCGCGCCCTTTCCTGCACTTTTTGCTTTAAGAGGAGTTTTTTCCTTGAATATGAGATAGAGGATAAGGCCAACTATCGGAAGGAAGAAACCAAGTACTGCGTATCCTGTGCTGGGGGCATCGTTTTCGTTTGCAACAGGTGTGTTCGAAACCGAGCATCCGCAATTTGGGCAAACCACTGCTTCGTCATGAATCTCTTTGCCGCATTTTGAACAAAATTTCATAAGTCATTCTCCTTGTTTTCATAATATCCCAAAACGGGATATTATGATTATACCATAATGGTATAATCTTGTCAATAGTAAATGTAAAAAAAGAGAAAAAGGCGAAAATATGGAATTTAGGCTCAAAGAATTGAGAAAAAAGAGGTCAATATCGCAATTAAAGCTTGCTCTTGACTTGAATATGAATCAAAATACGATAAGCAGATATGAAAATCTTGAACGAGAAGCAGATTATGAAACTCTTATCAAATTTGCCGATTATTTCGGGGTTTCTATTGATTATCTTCTCGGAAGAACCGATAAATAAGAATAAAAGGGGCTAGCTCAAATGTGAAATTGAGCCAGCCTCTTTTTTTAGTAAGTTATGCAAATGTTATGTATCTGCGAATGGCGACCTCGGAGGTCACGGTTTTTATGTCGGATTCGGTGTTCCAAAGCATCTCGGAGTAGAGTGCCACGGGGAAGAATATTTCTTCTTCAAACATTCCGTCCTCAACAAGAGCATAAACCGAAAGATTTCCGTCCTTTGTGTCGCAAAGAGCTTTAACCATTTCATACGCTTTGTCGGAATTTGCAAGCCAATGCGCCTGAACGTATTTCCAGATATTTCTTTTGCGGATAAGTCTGTTTTCGCGTAGCTCTTTTGATGCGCTCGTCATATAGTGCGCCCCCTCGGGATGTTCAAAGGAAAGCCAATCAAGCTTAACAAGTCCTTTGGTTACAGCACCGAAATAATCCTCATTACCCCGTAGGTGTGCGATTTTAATTGCGAAATCCTTGGTTTTCTCAAAGTCGGAAATATCGTTTGGCATATATGAGAAGGGAAAAGCGCCCGCATCCTCCCAAACTATCTGTACTCGCGGATCGACTGTGGCAATCGCTGTGAGTCTGTCCTTTACCGATGTTGCGTGAAGTCCGAATTGAAGTTTGATGTCGGGATATTTTTTATAAAAGAGAGATACCGTTTCGTTTACAAATTTTGCCGCCGCATCAGCGATTGACACACCGTCGATATTATCGTCATGAAGCTCGGTGAAGGTCTGGAAATATATTCCGTCACCGCCTGCCGCCGCATACTCGCGCTCGTATTTTTCAAGTATTTTTTCAGGATATCCTTCAAGAGATGTGAGATCGAATTTTTTGCAGTCGGTATCCCAAAGCCAAGGGTATCCCCAAATTACCTTGATATTACGGTTGTGCGCGTGTTTTACTATCTCGGTTGCATTGATAGGTATATAGTCGCACCAAATAATAACCGAGTTCATTTTAAGCCGCATCATGTTGTCAAGATATCCGAGGATGTCGTATATAACGTGGCTCCAGGTCCACAGCCCTCTTTCTTTTACCGAAGGATAAGATGTAAATTCAAACTCGGGAAAGCTCTCGTTAAGAAGAAAGTTTTCCCAATACTTATCGTTGTTTGTATATTCGAATTTCAATATGTATTTATTATAAAAATCAAGCACTCCGTAAAGTACTCCCGCTTCGTCATATCCCTCTATAATAATGCGCTCGCTTTCTGCGTGAATGTGATATTCTTCTGCATGCGAGAGGGGGGCGTGTGAAATTTTCTTTATGTAGGAATTAGATTTTTTTGTTCCTATATAGATGCATTTGTATGATGATAGGTCGGGGCTGTTGCACGTTTTGCAAATCGGATATTCAAGTGTGTAATCAAGAAGGATTCTCGATAATTCGCCCAGTGCCGTCTTTTCTATCTCACCTATATTTTCACCGTAAACAATAGCAAGCTTTTTCATATTAGCTCCTTTTGCTTTATGCTTTTTCCTTTATTATTTTTTGAAGCATATTCCACGTATCTCCACCGGTGAGGGTGGTTTCACCGTCCACCTTTGCACCGTTGAAAAGATATTTATTTTCACCGTCAAAGAGAATAAACGGGCGTTCGCGGCGTTGAAGAATCTGTCGCTCACCGTCGTCATATTCCACCTCGAAGCCGTATGCGGCAGTAATATTCTCTTCATGCCATTTTATTCCGTCATCGGAATATGCGCGCAATCCGCCTTTTGTAAGCCCCGTATAAGCTCCGGTAGCATCCTCCGCAAGCATAACGAAGCCCTCGTTTGCCTCGTAAACGAACATATCCTCAACCTTGCCCTTAGGCAAAATATCCTCCGCGATTACGCGAAATTCGCCGTCAAACCGATTCGATTCTGCAATATGTACCTTTAACGAGCCGTCGCGAAAATATAGAAGAACCTTACCGCTGCGTGTTTTCAGAACGCACGGATTGTTGGCATTTGGCGGAAGGTCAATAGGTTTATTGGGCCTTTGCCAATCTCCTAGAAGACTTTTTGAGTAGGCAACACCGATTTTTCTGTTTTCGTAGCCGCCGTCAGGACTTCCGATATAATAAAGATAGTAGCCGTCCTCGCCCTTGACTATGTAGGGGTTGTGCGACATAACCGAATCCCAATATTTACCCGATCTTTTGGTGATAATTGTTTTTAAGTATTTAAAGGGGTGAGAGAGGTCATTAGTTGTGGCAAGCACTATCTCGGAGTCGGTAAGATATCCCGAGGGAAAGGTCTTTTCTTTTTTCCACCTTGCGGCGAAAAGATAATAGATGTCTTCCTCCTTGATGACCGAGCCGCACCAAACATAATAGCCGTCCATAGAAAAGCCGGAGCCGCGTATCGCAGGGTCAAGGGAGTAGAAAAAATTTGAATTGTTCATAGCGTATAGTTAAAAAGAATCATTTTTAATTTATTTCTTTTTTCCTTTGTTTTCAAAGCCGTCTTTCAGAAGATCTGCCATAAGCGCGGAAACCTCCTGACCGCCGATAATATCCGGAGAGGTTTCTCGATAAACGCGGAGAAGTCCTTAGACTCTTGCCTTTGCCGAGCAGTCCATGCCAATTTTTTCCCAATCGGGAGAATTGTCATCGTAATTCCAAACATTATGCGTCATACGTCTTATTGTTGACATAGATTTTCTCCTTTTGCATTCATATATCTAAAATCAAGTATATCATATTTATTATTAAAAGTAAATAAAAAAAGAGGATTTAACCGAGCGAAGGTTTTAATGTTTGTTTTTCTTTTCTTAACCGTAATTTTTTGATTTTTTAATGACAGTAGCGTTTGGGTACTTTTTGCATTTGTTTGAAAAATTTTGTATAGAAGATTGCAAACGGGAAATCCTATATATAATCATGTGAATAAGGAGAAAAAATGCATAGAAAAGGATGTTTTCAAGGGTGGTATTTTAAATGCTCCGACGCCGATAAAACAGTTGCATTCATTCCCGCGTATCATCGCAGTAAAAATATAACAACCGCTTCATTACAGGTAATAACCGACGGTGCCGCATATAATATACCGTTTCTGAAATTAGAATACACCACAAAACCTTTATCCGTAAAAATAGGCGATTGCGTTTTCTCGGAAAAAGGTATTACCTTGAATTTTCGAAGCAGTAGGTACGTTTTGGAAGGTGAGCTTCGTTTTGGGCAAACTTCGCCTATTGCGTATGACATTATGGGGCCTTTCGTGTTGGTTCCGTTTATGCAATGCAGACACGGAGTTTACAGTATGTCACACAGGATTGACGGGCAAATTATATTAAATGATCAAAGCTTTGATTTTGATAACGGAGTCGGGTATATAGAATGTGATAGAGGGTATTCATTTCCCAAACGGTATATTTGGACACAGTGCTGTTTTGAAAACGGCTCTTTGATGCTATCGGTTGCGGATATACCGATGCTCGGATTCCGTTTTACGGGAATCATCTGTGCGATTTTGCTGAACGGCAAGGAATATCGCGTTGCCACTTATCTCGGAGCAAGTGTAAAGCAGATTAAGGAGAATTCGGTTACGGTGAAGCAAGGGGGATATGAGTTTACTGCCGAGTTGTTGGAAAAGAACTCACATCCGCTTTTTGCACCGACAAACGGGGAGATGAAAAGAACTATTCACGAAAGCGCGTCTTGCAAAGCACATTATTGCTTTTCTCACAAGAATGAGGTATTATGCGATTTTGTCAGTGAAAAAGCCAGCTTTGAATTTGAATATTAATTGTTTTGCTAAGCATAAAAACGACCTTCCAACAGAAGGTCGTTTTTATGCTATAACTTTTTAAATAATAAATAACAAGCTAGAAAATACTGAGATTAATTTTTTGGCTGAGTTTTTCCAGCGCCTTAATACCTGCAATACTGTTTCCTTTTTTATCAAGTGCAGGAGAATATATTCCGATTCCCATCCTTGAAGGAACGCACGCCATAATTCCTCCGCCTACACCGCTTTTTGCGGGGACTCCTACCTTAAGGGCAAACTCTCCCGAGCCATCGTACATTCCGCATATAGTCATAATGGCGTTTACATATCTTGCGTGGCTTTCGCTGACAAGCTGTTCTTCTGAACTTGCGGATTTTCCATGATTTGCTAACACGAATGCAACGGTTGCAAGATCTTTGCAATTAACCTGTATAGAACACGCCTTGAAATACATATCAAGCACTTCTTCAATATCGCCGTCTATCATTCCGTAGGCTTTAAGCATATAAGCCAAAGCTCGGTTTTTGTTTCCCGTAGATTTTTCGGATAAATATACGGATTCGTTTATATTCAACCCGTAATTACCCGTGAGTTTTTTTGCAAGATTAAGCAATCGTAAAAATTTTTCTTCGAATGTTTGTCCTTTTATCAGAGTGCATAATGCTATAGCACCTGCATTTATCATAGGATTTATATGCTCATTCTTCAGGGCGAGATCGCTGTAATTAAATGCGTCGAAAGGCTTACCCGTGGCTTCTACTCCGCAAAGATTTTCCACAGTGGCTGTTCCTCTGTCTTCAAGTGCAAGCAGCAGAATTAGCGGTTTTACTATGCTTTGAATTGTAAACGGCTTTTCAAAATCACCTGCAAAATCTATTTTTTCGTTTTGGGATACGAGGCATATGCCAAAATCATCGGGATTGGCTTTAGCAAGTTCCGGGATGTAAGAAGCTACTTTACCCTCGTTTTTATATGGGGAACAGTCGTTTAATATTTTTTCGAGTAGTTGTTTCATTAATCTTGAGTCCTTTTGTTTTATGCAGTTAGTTTAGCATAGTTTTAGAGAGTTGTCAATCGTTAAGGACTTTTTTTGAATTGCAAGATTAATGGAGGATCATTTTTGTAAGCATATCTCGTTTATTTAAAAATGTAGCTTTTATGAAAAGGCAAACTTAATTTTAAGTGTTATCAAATTCTGATTTGGTAATATCCAAAAGCATTTTTTCGCTTTCTTTTTTATGTATAGCATTTGATATAATGTAACAGATCAATAATATAATAATAATCGCGAAAGAACCTGACATGCCCGTAAAATGAACCATGTTTCTTATATCAATTGTCCGAAAGTCTGATGAACCCACGAGTATAGAGCTAAAGATTTTTGTAAAGACGATATCAAATATTGCGTAAAAAAGCACCGATACAACAAATCGATTCTTGAAGAACTTTTCTTTCTTTTTTGTACCCCCCGTTTTTAACATTTCGTTATACATAAGCATCGTTGAATTTTCACCGCTTTGCAAGAGGGAAAGCGTTTTTATTGCAGAAAATACAGTCATACACAAAAAGATTATAGCGAATAATGCCTCAAAAATAGGAAAAATAGTTATAATGGAAATCTTTGCAGTGTTTGATTCGCTTTTTTCAGAGGAAGTAAGCTGTGAGATTAGTATTTTTAATTCATCAAACAAAGAAAAGCTTTTCTCCAAATAGCCGTTTTCAGATATTTCAATAAGTTGCTCTAAGCTTTCAATGTCATCAGGCTCGTACTCGCGTTTGTAAATGGGAAGAAAAATCATACAAAGAATTAAACATATGCTAATGGATTGAGCGATCAATGACATTACGTTTATTCTTTTTACGTTAGGTATATATTTTAAAAATGCCTTTTCTTTGCTCGCTTGTGTCGGAGCGTGCAGTTCTCCTGTGGTCATATTCTCTTCTTTATCAAGTAGTGTCTGACAATTCACGCACATCGCTTGCCCGGGTAAAACTTCTTTTCCGCAGTTAGGACAAAATTTGTTTCCGTTATAACTATGAAATCCACATTCTTTGCAGATTTCTCCCTTCGATAATACTTGTTTTCCGCAGTTTCTACAATACATTTTGAGTTCCTTTCTGTATATGATATCAATTTTAGGCATAAAGTATTTTCAAAAAATGGCACCATGGCGAAAATTCTGATTTGGAATTATTTATATTATAATTCCGATTTGGAATTTTGTCAACACTTTTTTGGGATATAATTCTAAAAAAGAAATAAAAAGGACGAAATTTTATGAAAATTCGTAAGCAAGAATATGGTAGTGCTAATATGGTTGGAAAGAATATCGAAAGATTGCGTAAAGAAAAAGGAATGAAGCAAAAGGATTTTATTGCAAAAATACAAACTATGGGTTGCGATATGAATCCCACCAGCTACTCAAAACTTGAGGGGCAGGTGAGAAGTGCGACCGATAAGGAAATTTACATTATTTCGAAAATTCTTGGCGTGACAATGGAAGAATTATTTGAGAAAAAATAAAAAGAGGCTAGCCCAAACGCATTTACTGCATTTGAGCTAGCCTCTTTTGTTTGGCGAAGATACTAGGAAAAAGATGTTTTTGAAGAAGTTCTTATGGAATTTGAACTTAGTGCTTGCCGATTATTTTATTTCTTCGCGCGTTCCGTCCTCGTGAATCAGTGTCACTATAAACGAATTTGAGTACTTGTCATTGTATGCATGCTTAGCTTTTTTAAAGATTCTGACAACACTGTCCCATTCGCTTTTATATCTTTTTTGGACGTCTTCAAAGCCGGAAAATTCTATATATGATGGATCTCCCAACATATCCGTAAGGCAATCCCATAACGCATCTGTATTTCCACCGTAATAGTCAGGAAAATTCAAATCACGTTTTAGTACCTCATGAATTTCAATGTAGTACTTAACTTTAGAAAAATCAACAGAGTATTTATCCATCTTTTCACCTCAATTTGTTATTTCATAAAAAGTTTGATAATGATCTTCGCTAACGAATACCAGTCCGTCATTTGAATATAAAATTCTTTTCAAATTTCTTTTTCCGTACGTGTAATCAATATCGGCCTCATACCATATTCTCCCATGAGCACACGGCAATTTTTTCTTATCATTTAGAAATTCATCCCCGCCTATCATATATCCGGGAAGAACATCTGCCAAATTGTTCTTTTTTCGACGATATCCCTTCGTTTTGGCTACATCTTTTGTAACATAATAATCCGGCAGTCTATTACGATATAGTAGCCATGCGTCAGCACCGTCAAAACCTCTATCGGTTGCAGTTCCAACCTCTTTTGTTCGCATTGGTATAACAGAGCATCTTCAATTCTCATGCTCGTGTTGGGAACGCTTTGCATTAAAGTTGTATATTTTACCATGCTTTTTGCGGCAATCCTCACAAGTTTTAATATCAAGTGGTAATATGTAAAGGGTGGTTTCTACCATCTAATACATATGACTGCGGCTCATTTGTGGTGAATTGAAAAGCAGTTATAGGAAAGGAGCAGAAAAAGTCTTATAACCGCAACAAATTCAACACAGAAAGGAGCTGCTTTTTTATGAAATCTTTATTTGAAGAAATGGGCGGTACATACCGCCAAGAGGGCGACTATCTTATTCCCAATCTTACTTTGCCGGATGACGATGGTTATGAAATTGGCAAATACGGGCATATGCGCCTCCGCTATCTAAAAGAAGACCGAAAAATCCTTTACACCAATTATCTGATGGAAGGTACTTTATCAAAGCACCTATCCGAGATCGACCAAGCCTGCCACGAGCGTATGGAAAACCTTGTTCACGCTATGGCAAAGCGGGAGGGTGTGACCGAAGCACTCAAAGCGGCAGACCAAATGGAATGGGTACGCCGTATGAATAACATCCGCAACCGCGCGGAAGAAA
>CAYRJG010000012.1:0-24383 GCA_964424525.1 uncultured Ruminococcus sp. | reverse complement strand
CGGTTGTTGCAGTCAACAGATTCCCGACCGATACCGATGCCGAAATAAACTTTATAATTGAAAAATGCCGTGAGCTCGGTGTTAACGTTGTTCTCTCTACCGTATGGGCAGAGGGTGGCAAAGGCGGTGTGGAGCTTGCTCGCGAGGTTGTAAGACTTTGCGAAGAGGAAAAGGGCGATTTCACCTATTCTTACGGACTTGAGGGCTCTATCGAGGATAAGATAGAGGCTGTCGTTAAAAAGATATACGGCGGTGCGGGCATATCCGTTCTTCCTGCGGCTAAAAAGCAGATTGCGGCACTTACTGCACTCGGCTTTGATAAAATGCCTATATGCGTTGCTAAAACTCAATACTCCTTCTCCGACGATCAAACTAAACTCGGTGCTCCTGACGGATTTACCGTAACGATAAAGAACGTTAAGGTTTCAGCAGGTGCAGGATTTATCGTTGTTCTTACAGGCGATATTATGACTATGCCCGGTCTTCCCAAGGTTCCTGCGGCAGAGCGCATAGATGTTGACGAGTTTGGCAAAATCAGCGGTTTGTTCTGATAAATAAGTCAAGCGATAGGAAAGAGAAATCTTTAATCGCAAATGTCGCTCCCCGAGGTCTTATGTGCTTTGATTTCCTTGGGGAGCGCTTTGATAAACAAAACTATATACGGAATTAATAATAATGAAGCTTATAATCGCATCAAATAACACGCATAAAATTTACGAGATAAAAAAGATTCTCGGAGAAAGATTTTCCGAAATACTTTCCCTTCGTGAGGCGGGTATCGATCACGAAACGGTCGAGGACGGTACTACATTTATCGAAAACGCACTCAAAAAAGCGCGTGAAATAGCCGAAATTTCGGGTTGTGCCGCCCTTGCTGATGATAGTGGAATATGCGCGGATGCCCTCGGTGGTGAGCCGGGTATTTACAGCGCGCGCTATTCGGGCGGTCATGGAAACGATGAGGATAATAATAATCTCCTTATCAAGAATCTCGCGGATAAAGAGGATAAAAGTGCGCACTATACTGCCGCAATAGCACTTGTCTTTCCGGATGGCAGAGAGCTTACCGCAGAAGGGTATATGTACGGCAGAATAATTGATACTCCCCGCGGGGATCGCGGTTTTGGATATGATCCTATATTCGTTCCCGTAGGCGAGTCGCGTACAGTTGCCGAAATGACAGATGAGGAGAAAAACGCTATAAGCCACAGAGCAAGGGGGCTTATGGCTCTGCTCGAAAAACTTGGCTGATACCATATTCTACTTAAAACCTTAAAGAGGAGAGTTTTTATGGGACTTGATATGTCACTCTTTTTTAACGTGCTTTCCTACATAGGCGTTATTTCATTTGCAATATCAGGCGCGATAGTCGCAATCGACCGTGAAACGGATATCTTCGGAGTCATTTTTCTCTCCTTCGTCACCACCTTTGGTGGAGGTATGATGCGTGATATGATACTCAATAAGGGTATCCCACTCTTTTTTACCGATTATACAGGTCTTATTATCGCCTGCTTTGTCACCTCGCTTGCCGTTTTCTTCTTCGCTATGATTTTTAAGCGTAGCTTTGTAGAGGATGAAAAGCTTCTTGACCGCATTAATAACTACATAGATGCAGTCGGTATCGGTGTGTTCTCGGTATCGGGTGCGGAAATTGCCATCGAAATGGGCTACACAACCCCCTTCGTTGCAATCTTTATGGGAGTAGTTACCTGTATTGGCGGAGGTATGCTACGTGATATTATCCTCGGTGATATTCCGTTCGTTCTCCGAAAGCGTATATATGCACTCGCCTGTATCGCTGGCTCGTCGGTTTACTATCTTCTTTGGTATGTAAACGCTCCCGAGGAGCTTGCAATGTCGCTCGGAGCACTCACTACCTTCGGTATCCGTGTGCTTGCCACGGTATTCAAATGGAATATGCCAAAGGCAATAGAATTTTCAAAGCTTCGCTCACCAAAGGGTAAGCAAAAGCACCATCATCACCACCGCCGCTCACCGGGAGTTCCCGCCTCGGCACCCACAGCACCCGAGCAAAAGGAGTTTGCGGCAGTATCTGCAAAAGACATCGAAAATACCGAAAATTAAAGTTAAAATTAATATAAAAAGCAAAATGCGGAGAGTTTAAGTTCTCTGCATTTTGCTTTTTTATAGAGTATATAGATTAAAATTCTTTATCAATAGTTATTTCGTATGCATCAATGTAGGGGGTGGGCGAGTCAGAATAGATCTTAACTTCACCGCAAACCGTAATCTTTTGATAATCGGCATCTAGCATTATAAGGTCATCCATATTATCACAGAAATAATAGAATACAGTTATAAAATTATCGGTGTTATAATTATATTGGCCATCACCGGTCGATATCATAATACGTAAGTAAGATTCGGAAATATTATTACTTGAAATAACAAGCTGTTCTTTGATTTTAACATACTTGCCTGCATACTTGTTCGGATTAGCAATTATTAACTTCAAAGAAACCTCGTCGGGATTTGTATACATATCGGCTGTATCAAGACTCCAATCCGAAGGTTCGGTATGCCAGCCCCACTCGGTACGAGTGCTTTCGGTAATTGAATATTTAATTCCTGAACTGCTGGAAAAGTAGAAGAATGTTCCATCCATTGTAGGCGAAACTCTGACAAGGAAATAAGCATTGTCTTCTACTGCTCCTCCGTAGCTGTTTGAAGCGGTATAGTTTATTTTAATATAGTATCTGAAGTATTCATCCGAATCGAGAATTTGTTCACCTAAAACTTTCATTGAGGAGGGAACTTTTAATTTTTCACGAAGTGCTGTTTCAGCACAAGAAAATGCAATTGCATCTGCTTTTTTCTTTAATAATTCATATTTGTATTCGTCGGAATTCTTGTCATACTCTCCGCATACAGTGCATACTCCGCTATCAAAGCTATGAGATCCAACCGCTTTAATAATTTCGTATTCCTTCTCCCCGCATTTGCAGACTCTTTCCTTTGAGCCTTCCGCAGTGCAAGTGGCTTCTGTTACAGTAGTCCATTCACCGAAGGCGTGAGCATCGGGATCTATATCGAACACCGAGGTTTCTTCCTCAGAGCACAACTCGCAGGTTCTTTTCTCGGAACCTTCCGCAGTGCAAGTAGCTTCTGTTACAGTAGTCCATTCCTCAAAGACATGTTCACATTCACCACATGACACAAGTGCAAATGTCATAGCAAGTGCCAAAATGAACGTGATCGCTAATAAAATTTTCTTTGCCATTTTTTCTTTTTCTCCTTTTTGGTTTTAGTAGTTTTGAAAACTATCTAATGTATACATTATATAATGCAAACGTCTATTTGTCAAGACTTTTTTGGATATATAATTATTATATATGATGGTTACATTATATAATCCGGAGGTGATATAGTGCGGCTTAGAATACTTGATATTTTGAAAGAAAAAGGGAAAACGAAATACTGGCTTTACATTCAGCTGGGACTCAGTTATCAGAATTTCAACAAAATAGTTAATAACGAAACCAAAAGCATAAAGTTTGACAACCTTAAGGCGATATGTGATATTCTCGAATGCACTCCTAATGATCTTTTTGAGGAATATGCGACTGAAAAATAACGAAATTTCATAAAGCAAAACGAGGAAGGCGAAATTAACAGCCTTCCTCGTTTTCTATTGCTTATTAACTTAAATTATTACAGTATCCTCTTCCTCTGACTCATCGTGTTGAGAAGCAACGAGTTGAACGTGATACGCATCTATAACCGCATCCTCAAGCTTTGCTCTGAAATCTGCATTGATGGGGTGAACGATATCGCGATACGTGCCGTCGGGATTCTTTCTTGATGGCATTACGATAAAATATCTTTCTCTTGCGTAGATTACCTTTACGTCATGAACTGCAAGGCAATCATCAAAGGTTACCGAAACGATAGCCTTCATAGGTCCCTCGTCAAAGAATTTTCTGATTTTGATGTCCGTGATTTGCATGTTAGTTTTTTCCTTCCTGATGTATACAAAATTTATATAATTGAATATATATGTAAAGTAACCAAAAATGTCTATTTCGGGAGTATATTTCCTCCGCTTGATTTTCGGTACATCTATTGTACTACAATATTGTTAAGAATATTCATTGAGAAATAAAAGATTTTAAAAACTATTTGTTTATTTTTATTATATAAAAAATGTCCAAATAATTAACGAAGGGTGGTAGAATGTATCCTTATGTCGAAAAACAATTCTTCCTTTGGAATTGCAAACATTTTGGCTTTGATTGCAAAGCCTGATGCACACGTTCATTTTCTCGGGGTAGGCGGATCCGGCATGTCCTCGCTTTTTTGCATTTCCCGCCATTTTGGAATATCTGTATCAGGCAGTGATATAAAAATAAATCCTCTGCTTGAATCGCTTTCCAGGCTCGGCGCTGATATTAGTGTAGGTACCAGAAAATCGCTTCCGAAGGGAACATCGCTGCTTGTATATTCTCTTGCCATCGGAGAGGATGACCCGGAACTTTTACTTGCCGAGAGGGGCGGCATTCCAACCGTGTCAAGAGCAGAATATCTTGGTGCTATTTGCGAATGCTATGCCGAGAGAATAGCTATATCGGGCAGTCATGGAAAAAGTACGGTTACTGCGATGCTCTATAAAATCTTTGAGGAATCGGGCAAAAATCCAACCGCGATTTCGGGCGCGCCTCTTGGTAAAGAGCAAGGAAATTTTGATATAGGAGCACTCGATCTTTTGGTTTATGAGTCCTGCGAATATAAGGATTCCTTTTTGATACCCAATCCTACGGTGTCTATGTTTCTCAACATCGAGCTTGATCACGTCGATTACTTTAAAAGTCTTGACGATTTAGCAGAATCCTTTTCACACGCTATGAAAAAATGCGGCAGAGCAGTGGTGAATACCGATGATAAAGTTTTGGATAGGCTTTCTGAAGGCTTGACGAATATTATTCGAGTGGGCACTAAAGGAACAGAGGATTATGTTTTTTCTCCGATTTCCACAACTCCGTATGAACTTTCATTTTCGCTATCACACAGCGGCTCGGAGTTGTGCATAATAAAGCTTCCTATGCTTGGAGAATTTAATATAAGAAATGCCGCTATGGCGGCATCTTGTGCAATCGAATGCGGAGTAGATGCACTTTCGGCAAGCACTGCGCTATCGAATTTTTGCGGCATAGAACGAAGACTGGAACGTATCGGTGAGCTTAACGGAGCTCCTGTCTATTATGATTACGCTCATCACCCTACCGAAATTAAAGAGGGTATTAAAGCAATACGCACAGCCGAGCAGGGGAAGATAGCCGTTATATTTGCTCCGCACACTTATTCACGCACAGTGGCATTTTGCACGGATTTTGCAGCGGCACTTTCGCTTGCGGATTATAGGTTGATTACCGAAATTACTGCCGCGCGCGAGGAAAACAACAGTAATATTTCAGCCGCTACGCTTGCCACAATGTCAGACGGTATCTTTCTTGAAAAGAATGAAGAACTCTTACAAAAAATTCCCAAGGATTGCGGTGCATATATTTTTATGGGAGCAGGCGAGCTTGATTGGATAAAGCGAGCTCTTGAAATAAAAAAACATTGACAAATGATATATGATAGTGTAAAATATACCTGTCTTTAGGTGGAAGCTCAATAGCTTTCCGCTTCAAGCTTGAAATATTTCTCTTCAAAAATAACAAAATAAGTGAGGTGAGACCGTTCGTGGATACATACAGTCGAAGTTGCATTTTTTTAAACCAAATAACAATATCCGACACCTCGCGGGCGGTCGGCGCCCTTTTTTTGCGCCCAAAACTTCCCAAGAGCTTCGGAGGAAGGGATTATGAATGAAGGAAATAAACGAAAAAGAAATACTTACACCCCAAAATGAAGGAATTGTAATAACGGCAGATGAACTTTTGCCGAGCGCGGAGGAGCTTGTTGCTCTTATCGATTCAAAGAATTATTCGCGCTTTGTCGGATTGGTATCACTTGCTCCTTCGGCAGATATTGCCGAGAGGATAGGAGAGATACAGAGAGAATACAGAACTCGCTTTTTCCGACTTTTGCCAAAGGAAATAGCCTCCGAGGTATTCGTGCTTATGGATCAGGAGGAGTGCGAGGAGATTATTAATTCCTTCTCGGATAAAGAGCTTTCCACGATGCTTGAAGAGCTTTATCTTGACGATACCGTGGATATCATAGAAGAAATGCCTGCCAATGTTGTCAAAAGAATAGTAAAGAACTCAACCGCAGAAAACCGCGGACTTATCAATCTGCTTCTTCATTATCCGAAGGATTCTGCAGGCACGATAATGACAACCGAGTACGTGCGCTTTCGTGGCAATATGACCGTCGAGGAGGCACTTTCGCACGTGCGCCGTGTCGCGATAGATAAGGAAACAATATATACCTGTTATGTAACCGATGATAAAAGGCACCTTTTGGGTATTGTTACCGCAAAGGATCTTCTTATATCTGCACTTGATGCAAAGCTTTCGGATATAATGGAGGAGGGCGTAGTATTTGCGCTTACCTCCGAGGATAAGGAGTCGGTTGCGGCAAAATTTGAAAAATACGGATTTCTTGCCATTCCCGTGGTTGATGCCGAGCATCGCCTTGTCGGAATTGTCACGGTTGACGACGCTATTGACGTTATGAAAGAAGAGGCAGAGGAAGACTTTGCAAAAATGGCGGCTATCACTCCGAGTGAGCGTCCATATCTCAAAAACTCTGTCCTGGGTATATTCAAGTCGCGTATTCCGTGGTTGCTTCTTCTTATGATATCCGCAACCTTTTCAAGTACGATACTTAACCGTTTTGAAGCAGCACTT
This sequence comes from uncultured Ruminococcus sp., assembly GCA_964424525.1. Classification (GTDB taxonomy): domain Bacteria; phylum Bacillota; class Clostridia; order Oscillospirales; family CAG-272; genus UBA1740. Next base: position 17,565 of record CAYRJG010000012.1, on the reverse strand, counting down.
CCTGCCGTGTTTATACTCTTTGTGCCTATGCTTATGGACACGGGCGGAAATTCGGGCGGTCAATCCTCGGTAACTCTTATTCGCGGAATCTCACTCGGAGAGGTCACAATCTCGGATATATGGCGTGTTATTTTAAAGGAGATTTCCGTCGGTGCCTTGTGCGGTGTCACTCTCGGTGCGGTAGCATTTGGAAAGGTGATGCTTGTTGATAGGCTTATTATGGGAAATTCAGAGGTTACGGCAACCGTCGCACTTATAGTCGCTCTGACGCTTGCGCTTACTGTCGTTATCGCAAAGCTTATCGGATGTACTTTGCCGCTTCTTGCCAAAAGAGTCGGCTTTGACCCTGCGGTAATGGCATCTCCGTTTATTACCACAATAGTAGATGCGCTTTCCCTCGTAGTTTATTTCGCAATATCCTCGGCTTTAATAAAATAATCGAAAGCGGCAGAGTTGAGTCTGCCGCTTTTAAACTAACTTTTTTTGCGAAAAGCATTGAAAATATTTAAAATGTATGATATACTTAATTATTGCTAAAGTTATAATATAAAAGACGGAGAATTTATAATGGAAAGAACTCTTATAAGAAGCATTTATGCCGATTGTGAGGCATTTGGCGGAAAGTCTGTAACGGTTGGCGGATGGGTTAGAAACCTTCGCGATTCCAAAGCGTTTGGATTTATCGACCTTAACGACGGTTCATATTTCAAGAGCGTTCAGGTCGTTTTCGAAAGAGATAAAATAAATAACTACGATGAAATTGCGGCTCAGAACGTAGGCGCGGCACTTGTTGTTACCGGTATTCTCACACTCACTCCCGGTGCAAAGCAGCCCTTTGAGCTTAAGGCTACCGCTATTGAGGTTGAGGGAACATCAACTCCCGATTATCCTCTTCAGCCCAAGCGCCACACGGTTGAATACCTTCGTGAGCAGGCTTACCTTCGTCCCAGAACCAATCTTTTTTCGGCTGTATTCAGAGTTAGAAGCGAGGTTGCTTACGCTATTCATTCCTTCTTCCATAGCCGTGGATTCGTATATGTTCACACTCCCATCATCACCTGCTCGGATGCAGAGGGCGCAGGCGAAATGTTCAGAGTAACTACACTTGATCCCGTCGATATGCCGAGGCTTGAAGATGGCAGTATCGATTATTCGAAGGATTTCTTCGGTAAGAGCGCAAACCTTACCGTTTCGGGCCAGCTTGAGGGTGAAACCTATGCTATGGCATTTGGTAACATTTATACCTTCGGTCCTACCTTCCGTGCAGAAAACTCAAATACTGCGCGCCATGCCGCAGAATTCTGGATGATAGAGCCTGAGATCGCATTCGCAGATCTTAATGACGATATGCAGCTTGCATGGGATATGATAAAATATATCATTAACCACGTAATGGATAACTGCAAGGCTGAACTTGAATTTTTTAATAGCTTTGTTGATAAAACTCTCCTTGCTCGTCTTACCGACCTTCGTAATGCAGATTACGCAAAGGTTACTTACACCGAGGCTGTCGAGATTCTCGAAAAGTCGGGTGAGAACTTCAAGTTCCCTGTATATTGGGGAGTTGACCTTCAGACAGAGCACGAGAGATACCTCACCGAAAAGGTATATAAGAAGCCTATATTCCTTATCGACTATCCGAAGGAAATAAAGGCGTTCTATATGCGTCAGAATGATGACGGTAAGACTGTTGCCGCTATGGATCTTCTTGTTCCCGGTGTCGGTGAGATAATCGGAGGCTCACAGAGAGAGGAGAGAATAGATGTTCTCTCTGCAAGAATGAAGGAGCTTGGGCTTGCCGAGGAGGATTATTGGTGGTATATGAATCTCCGTAAATACGGAGGAACAAAGCATGCAGGCTTCGGTCTTGGCTTTGAGCGTATCATTATGTATCTCACAGGCGTTTCTAATATTCGTGACGTTATTCCTTATCCTAGAACTGTAGGAAACGCAGAATATTAAAGTTTTTCGGGCTGTCGCTTTTTGGTGCACTTTCCCGTTTTCTCCCACTCGACGTATGTAAATACGCCTTCGGGTCGAAGAACGGAAAATTTCACTCAAAAATCGAAGAGCCCGAAATTTTTATTCTAATAACCAGTGGATAATCACTTCGCTGCAAGGCGAAATTTCACTTACGAAGTGAACTTCACCATGGTCGAGCTTTTGGGGTTCTCAATGATAACTTCACTTGCCCGTAAGGGCAAACTTCGTTGTAATAATCAATGGGTATAGTTGCTTACTTCCCGTTTTCTCCCACTCGACGTATGTAAATACGTCTTCGGGTCGAAGAACGGAAAATTTCACTCAAAAATCGAAGAGCCCGAAATTTTTATTCTAATAACCGGTGGATATTTTTGATTTCATCACTACTGCAATAAAAACTGGGAAAAACAGAGTTTTTCAGCTTTGGTTTCCTAAATCATAAAAGGGGTACTGTGTTTTTTCACAATACCCCTGTTTTTTATTCGATTACTCAAACATTCCTTTTGTCCTTCCAAGACATTTTCGGTCTATCGCACCGATAAAGCTCGTTGTGTTGTAAATAACGTAACCCCAAATTTTGTCGCCCGGTTCTACTTTTTTCACATTGTCATTTCCTGTTGTTGAAAGTCTGCCCGGTCGCATTTTGCCCGAGCCACGAAGCGTTGCCATTTTTATATCTTCATCATACCAGGAGTGCTCGATGTAAGGGGTATTTACCTTGGTGACAAATGCATTTTTGGGTACAGGATTGAGTATTAATATTTTTTGCCCATCTCCCTCAAAATCATAGCAAAATTCGCCAAGAAAATCAATGTGATGTGCATTAGTTCCAAAGCGGTGTCTGTAATGGGCGTGCTTGTCTGAAACGAAATACAAGGGTGCTCTATGCCACCATGCACCGATAAGTCGGCAGGAGAAAAGCTTGTCCTCATATTTGAGGGTAAAGTTGCACTCACGAAGCGGTTTGAAAAGCGATGCGTATGGGTGAGTTATAGGTGAAAGCTCATAGCCTGTTACTTTTGCAAAATGCGTTAGCTTTTTGATTAACTTTTTTCTTTGGCTAACAGCGCGCAGAGCACGTATGCAGAGAATTATTGCCGTAATCACGGTAATGACGGTGAGCGAGATAACAATAAAATAGAAATCAAAAAACTCTCCGAAAATACCGAATATAGAGAGATATGCAAAGAGAATTATCGGTGAGTAAGGGAATATCAATATGTAGCCGAAGAGAATTATTGCCGCCTTACCGATTATTCTTAAAATGCTGTAAAGCGTATTGAGCCTATCTGTATGCTCAAGATAATGCCAGCGGCGGCGCACCTCGTATCTTGCGAATGCACTGATTGTGGGTATGTAGATAATTATTGCGATAAAGGGAAGTGCTCTTAAAAGTGCGGTGGAGGCTCCCGTTACCGAGAATATCTGCGCATATTCGCCAAATCCGCCGACCGTCGCCACCAGAAGAGAGAGAAGGAGCACGGTACCTGTTTCAACAAGAAATTCACGCGAGGTTATTACCTCACGCATCTCCTCGGAAAATGTAATTTTATGCTTTTTCTTTGAAAGAAATGCCTTCATAACACGCCTATCATAAAGCGTAAGAAAATTTACAAGCGAGTTGTATACGAAAAGGCTTCCGACAGCAACGATAATGAATATCGCAAACACGGGAATGGACGAGAAAACATCCCCTTTGCCCGTGGAAGGTTGGGATATCATTAGGCAGTAGAGAGTCATAAGGCTTTTTATCGCCATAAAAATCGCAAAGATTCCAACACCTCGGAGAAAATATATTCCATAAGGAAATTTGTCAGTGCCTTGAGCTTTGTTCATATTGCCCTCCTTTTTTTAGCCTTCTTATGTTTTTAACGTATCCTATAACCGAAACCGCCATAGCGGCAACGGCATCTGTAATAATGTCCTTCATAGTATCTACAAGTGCAGCTTGACCTACAAGTCCGGCACCGTTTTCCAAACGGAATTTTTGCATATTAAGTCCGAAAATGGCATCAAATGAGAACTCGTATATCTCCCACATCGCACCTATTGCCAGTGCAAAAGAAAATGCAAAAAGAGAAACAAAAACGGGGCTTGCGGATAGCTTTACACGCGCATCTTGATTAAGCCAATCTACCAAAATGAAACCGAGCGCACCGAGCATAGCTCCCGACATAGTGTGAAGGAGAACATCCCAATATGGAATCTTATAATAGAATGAAAATATTTCTCCGAGAAACACCGCGAGATACAAAAAAATATAATAAAGCACGCACATAAAGTTCGGCACAACCAGCCTGAATTTGCGACTTATAAAGGTCGGTAGCATCATAACGAGAAGTCCGGATGCACACTGCATACTCATAAGAAGATAATCACTCTTTACCTTTCGGAAAGGCTCTCCCTCGGTAATCACGGCAGGGGATGTGAAAAAGCGAAAAAGCGAAAAGAGAAGGGAAAGAAGGAGCGTAATAAAAAGAACCTTAGCAATAACTCCCTGAACGCTTCCGTCCTTTTTTTCTTTTTTATTCAAGACTCACTATACCTCCGGTATGAAATTTGAGTCCTCTCTTTAAAAGAAATATCTCCTTTTATTATATTCCTATTACGGTTTTATTATACATTATAGATATAGTTTTGTCAATCCGAGTGCATACTTGCTTTATGTGCTGTAAATTTCAACATCCACAACGAGAAGCGAATCTCCCATAGAGCGAAAACGTATCTCGTATATTCCGTATTTCATTCCGTATATTCTGTCGCAATCTCCTTTATATGATGGGCGCGGATCGTTTTCGAGTAGGTGGATAATTTCATCGCGAGCACTCTCGTCTATTTTAGAAAGAAGCTCTTTCGGAAAATTAACCTCGATTTTATAGTCGCGCACATCATCAGAAAAACCGCCCACAGCATTGGGATGACTGTCGGTATATGCAAGGTATGGCTTTATATCATATATCGGTGTTCCGTCAAGAATGTCAGCTCCTTGAACATAGAGTATCGGTCCTTCCGAATCGGAAAATTCAATTTTCAAAAATCTTACAGAGGAAAGACCTATCGGATTCGGGCGATAGGGTGAGCGAGTTGCAAAAACTCCTACTCTGCGGTTTCCACCCAGTCTTGGCGGTCTTACCGTCGGTGACCAACTTTCACGCACAGCTTCGGAGAACTGCCACAGTATCCAAAGATGAGAGTATCCGTCAATCCCCCAAAAAGCCTCACGACGCCGAAATTCCGGCTCAAAAACTATTCGCGATATGCTCTCGGATATGCCGCTTTGGCGCGGAATTCCGAATTTTTCCTTAAAGTCGTTATATATCCTTGCTATGATTTTCATTATTTTTGTGTATCCCTTCGGAATGTTGCTTTTTGGGGTGATGTTCGCGAGCAGAGCACGCTTTTTACTTACATCGGCAGGTGATTGAATTCAATTTTTGTGCCTAAAATCAACTCTAATGCTATTTTAACATAAAAGAGAGTTATTATCAAGCCATGAAAATGCAAAAAAATGAAAATTTGGGAGATATCTTTATGCAAAAATATTGATTTTTTAGTTTTTGTATGTTAAAATATTATTGTTAAATAATATTTTTGGGAGGTTTATCGTAGTGAATATCGATTTTTTGCATAACCAAATTATCAGAGATACTATCTCTAACCAGTTTATCGAAAGTTTTAATGAAAATCTTGTGCCCATGCTTCTTTCGGAATACGGCTCATCACTTTCGGAAATTCAGCTTTATGAGGATCATCTTGCATCTGGATTCCGTGTTAACGGAGAATTTTTCTATCCCCTTACTCTTGTTTCTTCGGGCGCACCCTTGACGCGCTGGATAAAGTGGCAGGTGCAAAATTACAGAAATTACGATAACTTCAATCCATTTACATATAAGGGTAAAAAGCTTCTCGATTTTGAACTGGTCGATGCTGTTCCCGAAAAATTCGAGGAAAAGATTATCGGAAAGCCTATTTATTCTCCCGATGGAGCTATGCCTGTAATTCTTACCACCCCATCTCCCGATAAAACTTTCCTTGCAGGAAAGTATCAGCAGGGATTTGTGGACGAGCTTAGCCGAGTTATTACCGCAAAGATTGAGGCTACTCTTGATATTGGCGGTCTTTCCGAAAGCGGAGTTGTTCTTGAAATTGCCTTCCTTCCCGGAACATTTATGGAGCACGTTGTAGAAAATACTACCTACCGTCGTATTCTTATTAAGGCTCGCGGATGCAACGCTCGCGACCTTTGGATCAAATGGACAAGGCTTGACGGTGAGGGAACATATACCTTCTCTGACGTTGTTTGTGCGGGAGATATTGAATTTGATCTCGGTGAGGACGTTCCCGGCAAGATTCGCGAGAAGGAGTATAGATATCTCTCATCCGAGTCGGTTGATAAATATCAGGCTGCTATGAGCAGAAAGAATATAACCGAATGGCGTGATATGATGCGTCGTGTTGTTCGCCGTGGTGAGGTTGAGAGCTTTGCTGTTGTCGAAGAGAAGATTACTCCTGAAATTGAGGATGAGGAGATCGTAGTAGAAGAGCCTGAATTTGAGGTTGAGATTGAAGAGGTAGTTGATGCTGTAGAGGTTCTTGAAAATGTAGATGAGCTTGACGCAGATGTTACCGAAAATCAAGAAACCGATGCGATAGCAGACGAATATTCCGAGGATGTAGAAGAAGCTGAAGAATCCGATGAAGATGCTGATGAAGAATCCGATGAATTCTCTGGCGTAGATAGCGAGCTTGTTGCTATGCTTACCGAAAAGCTTGACAAGGTTGAAGAAGCAGAGGAAGCTCACGAGATTGACAGTGAGCTTGCTGACCTTCTTAAATCGGCAATAGGAATAGTTGCAGAAGCTGCCGAAAAGGGTGGCGAGGAAGCACTTATTGCGGAGAGCACCGGTTCTGATGAGGTTGTTGAAGACGAGGCGGAAGCCGTTGAAGATATCGAAGAGGTTGAAGCCAAAGAGGATGCAATCGAAGACGAGGTTGTTGATACTCCCACAGAAGAGGAAGCTCCTGTAACAGAGGCAGTTGCGGAAGAGGCATCCGATGAAGAGCCAGAAGAAGCAGTTGCTTCAGAGAAAGCGGCACTTGATCCTGCAGAGCTTGAGAAGAAGCTTCGCGCAGAGCTTGAGCAGAAGATCCGCGGGGAGCTTGAGATAGAAATGAAGCTTAAGGCAGATGAGGCGGCACAGCTTCGCGACCGTCTTGATGCTCAACTTCGTCAGGAGACAAGAGAAAAGGAGCTTATGGCAGAGGCTGCTCTTGCAGCTATTGAAGCTCAGCAGCGTCTTGCAAAGCAGCGCGAGGAAGAAGAAAAGCAGAAGGCAGAAGAGGAAGCTCGTCTTGCCGAGGAGCAGCGCCGCGCTGAAGAAGAGGCTCGTATTAAGGCAGAGCGAGAAGCTGAAGAGGCTCGCATAAAAGAAGAAATGGCTGCACGTGCAAAGGCCGAGGCAGAGGCTCGTATAAAGGCAGAGGAAGAAGCCAAAGCACAGGCAGAGCGCGACCTTATGGGTGATGCTACCTATGTTTCCAAGACTGTAAGACTTTTCTTCAGAAATACTATTGATTCGGATATCACAAAGCGTATCCATGAAATAATCCTTCAGACTATCAAGTATTTCCATAAGGAAGACGTATACATCAGAATCAAGGCAACCATTCCTGATTCAAACACAGTTAACCTTCAGTTCGTTAAGATTCCCGAAGAGGAGCTTCCGCTTCTCGTTAACATCGTTAAGGTTCTCGGCAGAAGCGAGCTTGGTATCATGAAAGCAACGGTTGATTAATAAGAAATAATGTAAAAGGTAAGGGGTGGCGCAAATGCAATCGTTTTGCATTTGCGCCGTCCCTTATTTAGTTTAATATAAAACTAAAAGATAGTGTATATACCGTATGCTTTACCGCATCTTAATTGCGTTTATGGTAAAATAATTAAGAAGCGGGAATCGTGACGAAAAAGATCCTAAAAAATACAGCCATTATGTCAGCCTTAAAAAATTCTGTTTTGGTTTATAATGCAGTATTTTAGATTCTTGCAACGCCTGTTTTCTTTGCGGATGCGATTACAGCATCTGCTACCACGCGCGCCACTCTTTTATCAAGCGCGGGGGGGATAATGTTGTCGGGCGAAAGCTCATCTTCTGGAATAAGGGATGCAAGTGCGTAGGATGTTGCAACCTTCATATCCTCGTTTATCTCGGTGGCGCGGCATTCGAGCGCACCTTTGAATATACCGGGGAAGGCAAGAACATTGTTTATTTGATTTTTGAAGTCTGAGCGACCTGTTCCTACAACTGCGGCACCTGCGCGCTCGGCAAGCTCGGGCATTATTTCGGGGGTGGGGTTTGCCATCGGGAAGACTATTGCATCCTTTGCCATAGACTTAACCATATCCTCGCTTACAACACCGGGTGCGCTTACACCGATAAATACGTCAGCATCTCTCATGGCGTCGGCAAGAGTTCCCTTAAGATGTTCGCGGTTTGTCACCTTTGAAATTTCTTTATGTACTTCGGAAAGGCTTTCGTCACCTTCGCATATAATTCCGAATCTGTCTACCATAGTCAGGTGCTTAACGCCCATATTCATAAGATGCTTGCCGATAGCAATTCCGGCAGAGCCTGCACCGTTTATAACCACGCGAGCCTCACCGATTTTTCTGTTCGTTACCTTGAGTGCGTTAAGAAGTGCCGCCGCAACTACAATTGCCGTTCCGTGTTGATCGTCGTGAAATACGGGAATGTCACAGATTTCCTTGAGCTTTTTTTCTATTTCAAAGCATCTCGGTGCGCTGATATCCTCAAGATTGATTCCACCGAATGAGCCGGAGATAAGCTCTTCAGTTCCTACTATTATGTCAACATATTTTGATTTTATACAGATAGGAAATGCATCAACATCTGCAAATTCCTTAAACAGTGCGCATTTTCCTTCCATTACAGGCATACCTGCTTCGGGACCTATATCGCCAAGTCCGAGAACTGCAGTTCCGTCGGTGATTACCGCCACGAGATTGCTTCTTCTTGTAAGCTCCCAACTCTTGTTTACATCATCCTTTATAACAAGGCATGGCTCTGCAACTCCGGGGGTGTAGGCAAGCGAAAGATCCTCGCGACTTTCAATATGCGTTCTTGAGATAACCTCAATCTTTCCGCCCCATTCGTAATGCTTTTCAAGCGATTTTTCTCTTATGTTCATTTTAAAAGATCCTTTTTTTGAAATTAAATCATCTTCTCGGGGTGAAAGCTTTCGTCAAAGGCTTTCTCATCAAGATAGCCGAGAGAAATGCAGGACTCTCGAAGTGAGATACCTTCTTTGTGCGCCTTATGTACTACCCGTGCGGCGTTTTCATAGCCAATTATAGGCGAAAGTCCTGTAACTGTCATAAGCGAGTTGTTCAGATACTCGCGCATTTTTTCTTTGTTTGCGGTGATTCCCGATGCGCATTTTTCATCAAAAGATGTAATAACGTCAGCAAGGAGTCTTACCGATTGAAGATAATTATATATACATACCGGCATAAATACGTTAAGCTCAAAATTGCCCTGCGATGCCGCAACCGCAACCGCCGCATCGTTTGCCATTACCTGCACGGCAACCATCGTGACCGCCTCGCATTGAGTGGGATTTACCTTTCCGGGCATTATTGATGAGCCTGGCTCGTTTTCGGGAACGTTTATTTCAGCAAGTCCGCATCTTGGACCGCTTGCAAGCCATCTGATGTCGTTGGCGATCTTCATAAGATCACATGCGAGTGCTTTGAGAGCACCGTGGCTATACACAAGCTCGTCCTTTGAGGTGAGCGCGTGGAATTTGTTTTCAGCGGTGTAAAATTTTGTTCCTGCAATACTTGAGAGCTCTTCTGCGACCGCGGTATCAAATCCACGGGGCGCATTGAGTCCTGTTCCTACCGCGGTAGCTCCGAGAGCAAGGCGGCGAAGCGGCACGAGCGAGGATTTTATCATTTCTTTTGCACATTCAACAGAAGCGCGCCAACCGCTTATCTCCTGCCCGAAGGTTATGGGAGTAGCATCTTCAAGATGCGTGCGTCCGCTTTTTACGGCATCGGCATTTTCTTCTTCAAGTCTTTTTAGGGTGAAAATAAATTTATCTATTGCGGGAAATAGCTTTGCTTCGATTTCACATACTGCCGCTACGTGCATGGCGGTAGGGAAGGTGTCGTTTGACGATTGTGACATGTTGACATCATCATTAGGATGAAGAAGCTTTTTACCGACGATTTCATTTGCGCGGTTAGCAATTACCTCATTTGAGTTCATATTGCTTTGAGTTCCGCTTCCTGTTTGCCATACAGCGAGAGGAAAATGTGCGTCAAGTTTGCCCTTTATTACCTCGGATGCCGCGAATTCTATTGCACCGAGCTTTTCCTCTGTCATTTTCTTTGGATTGAGCTTTGCGTTGACTCTTGCCGCTGCTAATTTTATCATTCCAAACGCGTGAACAATTTCAAGCGGCATTTTTTCCGTGCCTATTTTAAAATTCTCAAGGCTTCTTTGGGTTTGAGCTCCCCAATATCTATCACAAGGAACTTTTATTTCGCCCATCGAGTCATGTTCTATACGGTAATTCATTACTGAAATCTCCTGTTATGATATTAAAGCGGTTTTTTAGATATTTGCGCGTAGACACGCGGATATGCCGCAGGCGTTTTTGCCTTCTTTTTAACAGAAATAAATGGGTGAGTAAGTGGCTCGTCTACACCGTTTTTCAATGTAACCATATCTACACTAACCTCACCGCCACCAAGCGTTGCTATTGCTTTTTTTGCCGAGGAAAGCTCGTATTCGGCGTTCTTTCCCTTCATAGCTATCATAGTTCCGCCAACCTTAACGTAAGGAAGACAAAGCTCTGTAAGTATTCGCATCTCCGCAACCGCTCTTGCTGTCGCAATATCAAATTTTTCTCTGTATTCGGGTAATTTTGCACCGTCCTCGGCACGCATTACAGCACATTTGACGTTTGTGAGGAAAAGCAGTTTTGCGCTTTCCTCAACGTACGCAATACGCTTTGCTGTTGAATCTATTGCAAAAATTTCAATATCCGAGCGCACTATTGCGAGAGGGAGGGTGGGAAATCCCGCGCCGCATCCAACGTCTATTATTTTTGCGCCCTTAGGTAGCTTTGCCGCAAGGGCGGCACAATCTGCATAATGGTTTAAAATGATTTTTGAAGGTTCAACTATCGCAGTCAGATTGTATTTTTCGTTCTCCTCAAGCATTCTTTTTGTCAGAGAGAAAAATTTTTCGCTCTTTTCGGTATTAAGATACGCTCCAAGGCCGTTTTGCTTGAATACTCGTAAAAGTTCGGCTGTAAATTCTTTTTCGTTTATTTCCATAAAAGCTCCGTGTTTTTTGTTTGCGAAAATTTAAATTTCCATAATATATATTATATATTATTTTTTTTGTTTGTCAATAAAAAGGTTGACTTGTCCTCAAAATAATAGTATAATTAAATTAAAAACTCACTAAATAGCAGTATAGTGAAATAAAATTAATATCACTTGGAGATTGAAAAAATGAATGATATTTCGAAAATAGATAAAAATTTTATTGTTGAAACCACAATCGAAAGGGAAGGGCTTACGTTTTATAGAATAACCGAAGAGCCGTTTTCTGTTTACGGTCTTGTTCGTGACGGAGATTGTTGGGCAAGAATGCCCGATGCGATTGCAAAAAACGTAAGCGAAGGGGTTCGCTCACTTGCAAGGCATACCGCCGGTGGTAGAGTTCGCTTTATAACCGATAGTCCTTATATTGTAATAAAGGCAGAAACTCCCGGATCTTATATGATGAGCCATATGCCCCAAACGGGACTTGGGGGATTTGACCTGTATTCCTCGGTTGACGGTAGAGATGAAAGCTATGTAAAAACCTTTATTCCCCCCATTCCCCCAAAGGGCGAATTCGATGGAGTGGTAGATCTTTCTTTTGAGGGGGAGCGTGTATACACTATAAACTTTCCGCTTTACTGCCCCGTAAAAGACCTCTATATCGGCTTAAAGACGAGTTCTGTGTTAAAAAAAGCACCAGAATATGAGATTGCTTCTCCCTTCGTTTATTACGGAAACTCTGTAACTCAGGGCGGTTGTGCATCTCGTCCTGGTAATTCTTATCAGGCGATGATAACAAGGCGTTATAATGCCGACCATATTAACCTCGGCTTTTCGGGTAACGGCAAGGGCGAGCCTGTTATTGCGGAATATATTGCAGGGATTGATATGTCGCTTTTTGTTATGGATTATGATCATAATGCACCCAATCTCGAACATCTTCGGGCAACTCATAAGCCTCTTTATGATGCCGTGCGTAAGGCGCACCCCGATATTCCGATTATTATGCTTTCGCGTCCGAAGCCTAATCTTAATGCCGATGAGGTTCGTCGCGTAGATGTGATTAGGGAAACATACGATTCCGCCAGGAAAAACGGTGATAAAAATGTATATTTTATTCCGGGAACAGAGCTTGTGGAGCTTTGCGGAAATGACGGAACGGTGGATGGCTGTCATCCCAATGACCTTGGTTTTTACAGTATGTATGTTCGTCTTGCCCGTGAAATCGATAAAATTTTAAAAAAGTAATAGCTATACTATATAGTTTAAATAAAGGCAGAAAAAACCTCGTTACATAGCGGTTTTTCCTGCCTTTTTTGTCGAATTTTAACCTATATTTAACATAAGTGCGATTTTAGATTTTACATTGTAGTGTTAAAATTATCATAAGGCAAATTATCCGTTTCACGAAATTTTATATTATAAATCATTAAAGGAGAACTTTAAAATGGACATTACGAAAGTAATCCTTGGTCTGTTTTCGGGTCTTGCCATGTTCCTCTTCGGAATGACGGTAATGGGCGATGCGCTTGAAAAGAGTGCAGGCTCAAGCCTTAAGGTGATGCTTGGAAAAATGACCTCGAATCCGTTCTTCGGATTTTTACTTGGCGCAGGAGTTACTGCAATAATTCAAAGCTCTTCGGCTACAACGGTTATGCTTGTTGGATTTGTTAATGCCGGTATTATGAAACTTAGTGCGGTTATTCCGGTTATTATGGGAGCGAATGTCGGAACAACGATAACCGCATGGATACTTAGTCTTACCGGCCTTGAGGGCAGTGCGTGGTACATTGAGCTGTTTAAGCCTTCTACCTTCACCCCTGTTCTTGCGGCTATCGGAGCTGTGCTCTTCGTTTTCTTAAAGAGTGGCAAAAAGCGCGATATAGGTCTTATCCTTCTCGGATTTGCTGTTCTTATCTTTGGTATGGACGTAATGTCCGATGCTATCAATCCCCTGGCAGAGGAGAAGTGGTTTAGAAATCTGTTTGTAATGTTTGAAAATCCGATTCTTGGACTCGCAGTTGGAGCAATAGTAACCGCAATAATTCAAAGCTCCTCGGCATCAGTCGGTATTCTTCAAGCACTCGCAGCAGAGCTCAATATAGCGGCCGCCGCGGCAGGTCTTCCGCCTGCTATAACCGTAGGTATGGCATTCCCTATAATTATGGGTCAGAATATCGGTACCTGCGTTACTGCAATCCTCGGCTCGACAGGAGCGAATAAGGATGCAAAGCGAGTTGCGGCAGTTCACCTTTCATTTAACGTAATAGGATCAACTATAATGCTTTCGGCATTCTGTCTGCTTAATTATGTAATAATCCCCGGAGGATTTGGATTTGCTTCTCTTCCTGCGGACCAGAGCAATATCGCAATTCTTCACACCGTTTTCAATCTGTCCTGTACAGCAATTCTTCTTCCTTGCTATAAGCTGCTTGAAAAGCTTGCATACATTATCATTAAAGATAAAGGCAGTGATGAGAAGAAGAGCATCATCTTTGACGAAAGACTTCTTCAAACTCCCGGTATTGCAATAGAGCAGGCAAAGCGCGTTACAGAAAAAATGGCAATGATTGCACACGAGTCAGTCAAAAAGTCTATTTATCTGCTTTCGGAGTATGACTCAAAGACCTTTGATGAGGTTGTTGCAGAAGAAAATGAGATAGATAATTATGAGGACGAGATAGGCTCATATCTTGTAAAGATTACAGGATGCGATCTTTCCGAAGCCGATAATCTCGAAGCATCAAAACTTTTGCACCTTATCGGTGACCTTGAAAGACTTTCGGATCACGCGGTAAATATTGCTCATTCCGCGCGTGAAATGCATGAAAAGGGTATTTCATTCTCGGAAAATGCAAAGGCAGAGCTGGCTGTTATGCTTTCTGCGGTTGATGATATTCTTGAAAACGCAATAGGTGCCTTCATGGATAACGATCTGGAAAAAGCTACACGGGTAGAGCCTCTTGAGGAGGTTATTGACCTTCTTCAGGGCGAAATCAAGTCTGCACATATTAATAGACTTAAGAACAACGAATGCACAATAGAACTTGGATTTATCCTTTCGGATATACTTACCGACCTCGAACGCGTTTCCGACCACTGCTCAAACGTTGCCGGATGCGTAATAGAGATTGCACACAACAGTCTTGGTATTCACGGTTATACCGGAAGAATCAAGAGTGGTAATGAGGTTTACGATAATTATTTCAAAAACTACTCCGATAAATATAAGCTCAAAATCATTTAAAAACAATCTGCCGGCGTTAACGCGTCGGCGGATTGTTTTTGTGATATAAAAATAACATTTGCCGTTTTAATCAAAAATAATTTTATCTATTTCGTCAGGCTCACAGAGATTGTTGAGATATACCTTGCCGTGCTTATTTTTATCGCAGAGTAAAACGCGAATCTTGGAGCGTTTTATCATCGCGCGCCGTACCTCGTTTTCTTCTGGCGAATTATCTGACGGTATTCCGTCATCCGATAATCCTCTGCACGAGAAAAATGCTATATCTGCATTGTATTTTAATACGGTTCTCACGGCATCCTCACCGATGTAAGAATATGACTTGTTTATCATAGTTCCACCGCTTGATATGGTTGAAATGCCCATTTCGGCTAAAAGCAGCGCTGCCTTTGCACCGCTGGTTATCACTATGATATTCTTTTTATCACGCAGGTGCGGAATTATATGGTATGCGCTCGTTGATCCGTCGAGCATTACAGTATCACCGTCTTTTATCAAGCGAGATGCCGATATAGCCATTTTTTCTTTTGCTTCGCTTCTCTCGTCTGTTCGCAGAGAAAAAGGAATCTTGGTATCAGCTTGCGCTCTTTTTAAAGCGACTCTGCCGTGCATACGGAGAATAAGTCCCTTTTTTTCAAGCTTTATTAGATCGCGTCTTATAGTCGGCAGGCTTATATATAGCTTTTTCGATAAGGCATCAAGTGATATGCTTTCTTCACTTGCTAAAATGTCAAGTATTTTTTGCTCTCTGTCATAAAATGGCATAGCTTCTCCAATCAAAATGTGATTTTTTGTTTCCGAATAACAATCAATTTATGATTTATATGTCTATGATTTGTCGAAAGGTTGACACAAAAGAATCATTTTTGTATAATTTTATCATAGATAAAAATAAAATTCAATAAGAAATGAGATTTTTATGAAAAGATTTGAATTCGGTTCGCTTTGTAGCTGTGGCAAAGTGCATAAATCCTCTGTCGATAAGGTGATTTGTGAGCGAGGAGCAATAGAAAAGCTTCCTGCCATTCTTTTGGAATATGGTATAAAGAATCCCGCTTTGATAGCAGATACAAATACTCACACCGCCGCAGGCAAGCGAGTATGCGAGGTTCTTTCTCATGCTGATATAAAGTTTTCGGAGTTTGTGTTTGAATCCGAGGGGCTTGAGCCCGATGAGCGTGCTGTAGGAAGTGCGATAATGCATCTTGATAAAAACGCCGATGCGATAATCGCCATCGGATCGGGAACGATAAATGATATTAGTAAAATAGTCAGTAAAACCGCAAAACTTCCTTATATCATCGTGGCTACTGCTCCTTCAATGGACGGTTATGCCTCTGCAACCTCGTCTATGGTTATGGACGGACTCAAGGTATCACTTACTTCAAAATGCCCGAATATTATAATCGGAGATACCGACGTTTTGCGTATGGCGCCCGAGAAAATGTTGGTTTCCGGTCTTGGTGATATGCTTGCCAAATACGTCAGTATTGCCGAGTGGAGAATTGCATCTCTTCTTTGCGGTGAATACTACTGTGAGTATATTGCAGAGTATATAAGGTGCGCTCTTGGTTCATGCACCGAAAATATAGAGGGATTTCTTAATAGAGAAGAGAAGTATGTTGAGGCAGTATTCTCCGGCCTTATAGCTTGCGGATCTGCTATGGAATATGCAGGTCTTTCACGTCCTGCTTCGGGCGTTGAACATTATATCTCTCACGTATGGGATATGAGAGCGGCTGAACTTGGTACTTCCTCCGATACCCACGGTATCCAATGTGCTATCGGTACATTGATGGCATCAAGACTCTATTATGAGCTTATAAAAACCACACCGGATGCTACCCGTGCAAAAAAATACGTAGAAAATTTCGATTTTGCCGAATGGAGTGGAGAGCTTTCAAAATTTCTCGGCAAAAGCGCAATACCTATGATTGAGGCTGAAGCGCGCGACGGAAAGTATGACAAGGCAAAACATTCGGAGCACCTTGAAAAAATCATATCCGAATGGGATACTATCGTGGGAATTATTCGAGAGGAGATTCCCAAACCCGAAAAAATTCTTGATATACTTAACAGACTCGGATGCCCGAATAGTGCCGAGCAAATAGGTATATCCTCGGATATCCTGCCTATGACCTTTAAGGCAACCAAGGATATTCGCGATAAATACGTTCTTTCAAGGCTTGCCTGGGATCTTGGTATGCTTGACGAGCTTGCAAAAAATATAAAGTGAGGAAAAGAAAATGAAAAATGTTGTAGTCGAAGGACACCGCGGCTTTTGCGCAAAATACCCCGAAAACACAATGATATCCTATAAGGCTGCTATTGAGCTTGGCGTTGATGCTATCGAATTTGACGTGTGGCTCACAAAGGATAAGGTTCCCGTGCTTATGCATGACGGAAATGCTTACCGCACTTGCGGAGTAGATAAGCATGTGCGCGATATGACGTTCGAGGAGGTTCACACTCTTGATGCAGGATATGCCCGTAAGTTCGGAGATCTTTACACGGGTAAGGGTATTGGCGTTCCTACATTTGAAGAATTGCTTATTTATTGTAAGGAAAATTGCCCTAATCTCAAGCTCGGCGTAGAGATTAAGGAGTATACCGAGGAAAACGTTGATCTTACAGTAGCACTTCTTAAAAAATACGGTTTCTTTGATACCTGTTATTTTTACGCATTTAACGCTAGAATCATTAAATACCTCTATACAAAATATGATGGACGTACTATGGGATATCCCGATTTCCAGATGGAGGAGTTTTCGTCTGATACCTATTCTTATTATAAGGAAATCGGACTTGGACTTTCTATTGTTAAATCCGAGGTTGCTCCGATATTTATCGGAAAAGGCCTTCCTATGCATATGTATTGCGCTGACACTCGTGAGGATGTTGAAATGTGCATTTCAAAGGGTGCTGATCTTATAACCGCAAATGATCCCACCGAGCTTCTTCGCTATCTCGGAAGACT
>CAYRJG010000011.1:0-24685 GCA_964424525.1 uncultured Ruminococcus sp. | reverse complement strand
GCTGGCCGCTGAAAACTGCTTCTGCTTTTCAGTCCTTTCGCAGAAGTGTGATAATTAAACGGTCAGCATGGCGGGGCTATATGGAGCGATGTCCGAGCGGTTTATGGAGCTGGCCTTGAAATTCAGTGATGGGGTAAAATCTCCACCGTGGGTTCGAATCCCACTCGCTCCGCCACACTAACACGAGGATGTGAGAGTATGACAGAAACAACATTGGACAATTTGGTCATGGGGTTTGCGTCATTCTTTTTCGGTATCATCGGCGACATCATTTCTTTCTGCGTGACGATTACGCTGTTTTGCGCCGTGTACTACCTGTTCGTTCGGTACTTTGTTTGCCAGAACGACAAGGAACAGTACGCAGAGTTCAACGGCAATATCAGAGCAGGAATTAAGGACATCGCCGAAGCCTTCAAGGCCGTTATGCCTGCGGTGAAAGAATCCGCAAAGTGCTGGGCTAAAGAAAAGTTGGAGGAACTGAAAGATGAATGGGGTAATTAACGAGTTCAAGGGAAGATACTTCTTCCTGAGTAACTTCTACTCTGCGCCTGTTACATACAACGGGCTTACTTTCCAAAACAATGAAGCTGCATTTCAGTCAGCGAAATGTCCGTACAGAGCTGAAGCGTTCTGCGACTTAGACCCGTCTTCTGCAAAGAGAATGGGGCGCAGAGTGCATCTCCGGCATGACTGGGAAGAAGTCAAGACCGGAGTAATGTACGAAGTCTGCAAGGCGAAGTTCACCCAGAACAAAGACCTGTTGGACTGTTTGTTAGGCACCGGTGATGCCGAGTTAATCGAAGGCAACACTTGGGGCGACAGAGTGTGGGGTGTTTGCGACGGCGTCGGTGAAAACCGACTTGGCAAAATCCTCATGCAAATCAGAAGTGAATTGAAGGAACAGCGAAAGAACGAGGTGTGAGCATGAATATTGTACATTCTGGAGACATCTACCAGGTTTATGGTGATGCTCTGAGGACCTACGACAGACTGCCTGTCGGCACTTACGAAGTTGGCTTCAACAAGTTTACCGGCTTCTTTCTTACGCAGCACAACGACCTTGTTGTCAGCGAGGAAAAGGTGTACGGCTGCAGCGAGAAGAAGGTTCTGAAAGTTCTGAACTCCTTCTCCAAGGTAGACAGAAACTTCGGCGTTATCCTGAGTGGTAAGAAGGGCATTGGCAAGTCCTTGTTCGCTAAACTGCTGGCAGTCCATGCAAAGGAATACAACCTGCCCATGATTTTGGTAACTGCATACATCCCCGGAATTGCTAACTTCCTGTCCTCGATTGAGCAGGAAGTTATTGTTTTGTTCGACGAGTTCGAAAAGACATTCGCAAGTAAGGATGGTGTGTCCCCGCAGGAGGAAATGCTTCCTCTGTTTGATGGTTTGGACGGTGGAAAGAAGCTGTTCGTCGTGACTTGCAACGAGATTCACAGACTGAACTCTTACCTGCTCAACCGCCCTGGCAGATTCCACTACCACTTCATCCTGACCAACCCCAATCCCGACGAGATTCGTGAGTACCTCACTGACAAGTTGGAAGAGCAGTATCACCCTCTGATTCGGAAGGTCATCGGCTTCTCTGCCCATGCAGACCTGACGTATGACATCCTTCGGGCAATCGCATTTGAGTTGAACAGCGGATATTCTTTCGAGGAAACTCTGGCTGACCTGAACATCAGCAAAGAGGATAATCCTAAGTTTGATATTACCGTTTTGTTCGCAGATGGTTCTCAGAGAATGTGTTGCGATAACCGTATCGACCTGCACAGCACCGACACCCAGTGCCTGTGGTTCCACAACACCAAGAACAACAATGACAACTCGGTGCGACTGGACTTCTATCCCTGTGATGTCACTTACGATATCGACCATGCTGAAATTACGCTCGACCCCAGTAAGGTTGAACGGTACGTCGATGAAGACGATTTCAACATGGAGAACGATGAAGATAAGGCCCGCTACGAGCATCTGTGTACGGTGCCCATTGTGAAGATTGTCTTCGTTCGCAGAGCCAATAACCCCATGTTGAAGTACATGGTGTAATTCTGGAGGTACATATGGGCAAGAAGACTGACTCCCTGGGCGACCGTATGAAACAGAATTACGAGGCCGTACCTCGTACATTTCTGACCCGGCGAATTCCGGCGATTATCCGTCTGGACGGCAAGGCGTTCCACTCCTTCACGAGAGGTTTCGCCAAGCCTTTCGACGGTGTGTTCATGCGTGCTATGCAAAGCACGATGCAGTATCTGTGTGAGAACATTCAGGGCTGTGTGTTTGGATATACGCAGTCCGATGAAATCACACTGGTTCTGACCGATTATGCGAAGCTCACAACCGACGCATGGTTTGGCTACAATGTCCAGAAGATGACAAGTATCGCCGCCTCTATGGCAACATTGGCGTTTAACCGGGCATTCAGTATTGAGTTCGAGTTGTTCCGTTACAACAACGGAGAGAACTACGATAAGGATTCCAAAGAATATGAGCTATGTCAGAAGTACAAGAAGGCGATTGCAAAGGGCGCAATGTTTGATGCGAGAGTTTTCTCAATTCCCAAGGATGAGGTTTGCAACTGCCTGATTTGGCGGCAACAGGACGCTGTTCGTAACAGCATCGAAGCAGTGGGCCAGGCATATTTCAGTGCCGATGAGCTTCACAAGAAGACCACAAACATGGTTCAGGAGATGCTGTTCCAGACCCATGGTATCAACTGGAATGATTTCCCGGTTGAGTGCAAGCGTGGCTCTTGTTGTTACCGTGTCGCTGTTACGGAAACCATCAATATTCCCAATAGGGAGCCTGTGACCGTCACTCGTAATAAGTGGCGGATTGACCACGAGATTCCTACCTTTACACAGGACAGAGATTTCGTGGAGAAGTGGCTGTAATTTAATTCAAAGAAGGGATGATTGTAATGAGTCAGACGTTTGAAGAGCGTATCGCCGAATTGAATCAACGCATCAAGGACAGTCAGCGGATTGTCTTCTTCAGCGGAGCTGGTGTTTCGACTGAGAGCGGCATCCCTGATTTCCGGAGCAAAGACGGACTGTACAACCAGAAGGATGTGCGGTTCGAAAACTACCGGCCCGAGTATCTGCTGAGCAAGAACTGCCTGCAGAACGAGCCTAACGTGTTCTTCGAGTTCTACAGACAGAAGCTGGACTGCCGTGGCATCGAGCCCAACGTCACCCATCGTAAGATGGCCGAGTTGGAGCAGGCCGGTAAGGATGTCTGTGTCGTTACTCAGAACATCGATGGTCTTCATCAGAAGGCCGGAAGCAAGAAGGTCTGTGAGATTCACGGAACCACTGAGCGTAACTACTGCGACCAGTGTGCCGCAGAGTATGACGCCAACTACATCTTTGAGTCCAACACCGATATTCCTGTTTGCCCTGAGTGTGGCGGCACCGTCCGCCCCGATGTCACTCTGTACGGTGAGGGTCTTCCCCATGAAGCCTGGGTCGATGCAATGCAGGCCATCCACAAGGCAGACTTGGTTGTGGTTTGTGGCACGTCCCTGACGGTCTATCCCGCAGCAAGTATGTTGGACTTCATTCCCTACAGCAAGATTGTCATCGTCAACCGTGACGAGACTAAGTACGACCGCCGTGCTGCTCTGGTCTTCCATGAAAGCCTCGGCGAAGTGTTTAGCCAAATCGAGGTGGAGTGATATGAGCAACATTTGTATCAACTCCGGCACCTGTATCAGTGGCGAGCACCAGTACAAGGTTTCTTGTAGTGAGTGCTATTATGGCCGCCCTGATACTAGGTGCCAGCAGTGTCTGAACGTCAATCGTTGCGGTGACGAAAAGACCAGAAGAGCCTGTGCGGCAAACAACTTCAAGGACTTCAAGGTCGACCTGAGACCTGTTGGTGAATGGATTACTGTGTATGTTTGCAGTAATTGTGGTCACCAAACTCGTGTTTGGGAGAAGGAATGTCCTAAGTGCCACGCACTGATGGGGCAGCGGAGATAACATGAAGCCTGCCGGTGTTC
Source organism: uncultured Ruminococcus sp. (assembly GCA_964424525.1). Classification (GTDB taxonomy): domain Bacteria; phylum Bacillota; class Clostridia; order Oscillospirales; family CAG-272; genus UBA1740. The sequence goes on along the minus strand of CAYRJG010000011.1, from coordinate 20,679 downwards.
GAATACTGGCACTCTGCACGGCCATTGTTGCTGTCCCGTTTTTGATTTATATGTTTACCTGGCGCATCATTCTTTGTAATGGTTGTCTGGCTAGAACAGCCGGGTGGAAAAGAGCCTGCGAAATATGTGTCGCAGGCTCTAACTATATAAACCCCGCCAGTAGACTTGGATTTTGGAGGGATAACCAATGGGTTGGTTGGAACGAATTCTTGGTGGAAATGATTCGCAGTCATTTACCATCGAAGAAGTGACGCCTACATGCCAGTTTGAGAGTAGCAACAAAGACTGTTCGCTAATTCAACAACTCAAGGATAAACAGGCAAAGAAACGAGAAGTTGATGCCAAGATTGCATCTTTTGAGAAGCACGAGCCTGTAGTGCTCGAGAAATTCATGGAGTTTCTGCTCAAGTTGGAACAGAACTGGTTTGAGATGGGGATGGATTACCGGTCTTATCATAAGCCAGGCGCCTACAACTCCAAAATAAAGGACACATTTGGCAGATGTAACGGAGTGGAAAGATTCGAAGCCGTCATCGACCAGACGACGATAGCTGATATCGATGCTATTCACGACGAACTGAGAACGATAAAGAGTCGTGTCAATGTTTTAAGTGAACTGCATCAACAGTCTAAGTCGCTTGGCAACGAAATCAAGGGTCTTAAAGACCAACTTGGTATTGAGTGAGGAGGTGCTCCGTCTTGGCAAAATGTGTAGATTGCGGAGCTGAGACTCACACAATGTGGGGCTCATTCGGCTATGTCCACCTGTGTTGGGACTGCCATGATAAACGCAAGCAAGCGCAAATCATCGAGAAGAGCAACGAACTGAAAGAATGTTCGGACTTCAAAACCTGGGATAGCGGCGATATGTCGGAGCTGTTCTGGATTCATCTGGGACGGTATGTCAAAGAGCCAAATCCAGAAAGTTTGAAGTACATGGAAATGGCCTATCGGTGGGCGTGTCACGACAGCCACGGCCTTTCCAATTCGTTTTCTAACGCATTGAAATGGGCAGGTATTGACCTGTACGCAGAGCGGGATAGGTGGCGCACATGAGAATGGAAGGCTACGAAGTCCAGCACTGCAGGGCAATTCGATGCCCATTTGAAAGCATCTGTCGTAACCGTGATTTTCGGACTGACCGAAGCAACGGCTGTGAGACACAGAACTTTATTATCACAGAGGCTAAGAAAATGGAGCCTACGAATTTCGTATACACTCCCGGCCCTGTGATTATCTCTGGGCAAGGAAAGTCACGAATCCAGTTAGTTAAACAACTTCGTGAAGAGACCGGCGCAGACCTCAAGACCTGCAAAGACGCACTGGAGTATGCCAACTGGGAATTGCCTCGTGCGAGAGACTACATTAAGTATGGGTGGTGAGCTAGATGTTTGGAAGAAAGAATGCAATGATGGTTGCCGCTTCTAATGTCCATCTAGCAGAAGAGATTCGCAACGCTACCGCATCAGCTTCACGAGAGATTGCTCAGTCCAATGACAGACTGGCTCACACTCTAAGTGAAAATTCTAAGAGAGAAGTGGCAGCCCGTGATAGGGTTGACATTACTCTTGCGGAATATCTGAAAATGAAGGAAGACATCGAAATCCTGACAAGAGAGAACCGAAGATTAACGGATTTCTTCTTGAAGATTGGATTGCCGATTGACTTCCCGATTATACCTGACAGTATCCAGAAGTATGTCAGCGACGGTCCGTTTGATGTATTTGACTTCAGCCAGGCGTTCAGCATCCACTTCAAGTGTGATATATCTCAAATGACACGTGAACAACGTTCTGCTCTGACGGAGGTATTTCTCAATGCAAATTAACAGGGCAGTGCATCCGTTTTGCGGGGCTGAGGAGATAAAGGCAAAGCGAAATCCTGACGGCACATATTGTGTGACCATGACGGTGATGGTTCGGGAGAAAGACGATTTCTGCAAAGACCGTCAACACGAGATGGTTGTACAGATGCCGAGAGCAAACATTGCGATAGAAGCTTTGGCTGCGAAGGATGACAAGCAGACGCTATACACCATAACAATTCCGGGCGACGAAGACGATTGCGAGCTGCCAAGTTACACCACAACCGTGGATGATTGGCAGAAGTTAGGGTTCAAAGAATCCGATGCAAGGAGATTAGCCGATGAGAATTGTAGTGGATGAATTGCCCGCAGGTTGCGGTGCGTGCTTATTTTGGCGTGGGGCGATGTGCCCATTGCTTAATAAGGTGTCGTATGGCACGGGTTCTCGTTTAAGGGGATGCCCGTTAGTTACTGACAAATGCAGTTCGTATGAAACCGACAGAGAGGAGGTATTCGGTGATTTTACAGAAGAAGACCAAGGTTGGAACTTTGACGGCCGGTTACAAGCTGGACAAGATTGACTACCCTGGACTCTGGATTGACCTATTCCGTAAAGATAAACCGATGCTTCCTGTTTGTATGGTTGAGTACGAACCTCACAAGGGCTGCGTTCAGGTTGTGGTGTATGCCGATGGGGATTCTGACGAGCCTACGCACATCATTCCTATCAAGCTACCGAAGGAGGAAGCATAGTTGAGATACCAGCAACAAACAATTACGCCAGAAATTGCCGCAGAGATGTTGACGCACAACTATCGAAACCGCTTAATCAACAAAAAGCGTGTTGCTACACTGGCTGCCGATATGAAGAGTGGTAACTGGACGGAGAGCCCCAATCCTATTTGCTTTGACACAGATGGAAATCTGATTGACGGCCAACACAGACTGAGCGCCGTAGTTCTGTCTGGATGCCCTGTTGTGATGACTGTGGCCTATGATGTTCCCAACATCGCAGTCATCGATAAAGGGCTGGAACGTTCTACTGGCGAGTCACTCTACATGAGAGGAATCATCCCTCACGATTTATCTGGTCGCAACACGATTGCGGCAGTAAACAGATATATGGCGATTGCAAGTGGTGGCAATCACCCTTCCGACAACGAGAAGGGTAAGTTCATCCAAGAGAATGCAGAATCCATCAAGGGGGTTATGCAGGTTGTAAATGCCGGAGGAATGAATCGACTGTGCAGGCGAGCAGGAATTCAGGCTGGCCTATTGGCAGCAACTATGTGTGGCGTGCCGCAGGCAGAGCTATCCCGGTTTGCATCCGTGGTGAATACAGGGTTTATGGAGAGCCAAGATGAGTCCGCAGCGATTGTGCTGCGGAATTACACCATGACTAATAAAATGGCTGGTGCATCTGACGCAAATGACCTTGCGGCTTATACACAAATGGCTATCAGGGATTTCGTTTGTAAAACCCCTAGAAAAATTATGTATAAGCGAAAGAACCATGTATACATAAATCCCAGAAGTGAGGCTACACAATGAATCAGTATCAGCTGGCAGTAGTCTGCCCTAATTGCGACGAGACCATTCTTGGTAATGTCGTCGCAGACTTCACGAATCCCAAGGGAGTTGTGCTCCTGGATATGTTTGCTTGTGAAGCATTTGTATGTGAGCACTGTGGAACGACCGTAATTACTGGCGACACTTCTTGCCTGTATATGGTCGAAGAGTCCGAAGAGGATGAGGAAGAATGAAGTACATCGTAATCGCCGTCCTGGTTATTGCTCTGATTTTTGGAGCAATCGTGTGGCGGTGTTCCCACAATGAGAACACACCGTACTACGGTAACGAAGATTACTACTTCGTAACTGCATATGTGGACTCCGGCAGAAGCAGTAGCCCGTACTGTGGTGTGGTTTTGAGAACTGATTACCAGAAATGGTTGGATGGTTGCGAAGGAACGATATTCATTTACAGCACAACCCACGAGGGATATGGCAACAGAGTGAATATCTCCAGAATCGTAACCATGAGTAACCACGGCAGTTATCCTGAATGGCTGCCGATGAACTTCTGGTGGCTATAAAGGAGATGAATACATATGCGAGTACCTGTTGAACTGATTACCGGCTCCGACGTTAAGCGATTTACGGAGGCGGTTCAGACCGTCGACTGTGACGTCCGACTGGTCGGCAAGGATGAGAACGGCAACGACTGGGAGCTTTCCGCAAAGTCCCTGTTCTGCTCTCTGATTCTGGAAGCCAAGGTTCAGAACCGTGCACATACTGCACACGACGTCGACTGGAACACCATCTGGTGTGAGTGCGACAAGGATATCTACCATCTGATTAGCGACTTTATCAAGGGCTAATCCAAAGGAGTTGAGCAGATATGATTTACATCACTGGCGACTGCCATGGTGAATGGGAGAGATTCTCCAAGAGAAACTTTCCGGAGCAGGCAGAGATGACTCGTGATGACTTTGTCATTGTCTGCGGAGATTTCGGACTTTGGAACAATTCCAAGCATGAACGCTGGTGGTTCGACTGGTTCACCACACGGAGCTTCACGCTCTTGTTTGTGGACGGCAACCATGAGAACTTTGACCGGCTTTACAGCGATGAGTTTGAAGTCGTGGATTTCCACGGCGGCAAGGCTCACAAAATTCGTGAGAACGTCTATCATCTGATGCGTGGTTATGTGTTCGAGCTGTGCGGCAAGAAGGTCTTTGCCTTCGGCGGCGCAAGCAGCCACGACATCGATGATGGAATTCTCGACCTGAAGAACTACAAGAGCAAGCGTGCTTTGCGGCGAGACTACAACCGCAGAACCGAGCGTGGAGAGATGCTTCGTATCAATCACATCTCCTGGTGGAAGGAAGAAATGCCGTCACAGGAAGAGATGGATTTTGGTATGCAGACCCTCGAATCCATCGGTAATGAGGTTGACTTCATCGTAAGCCATTGTGGCCCGCAGGAAATCGTATCGATTTACTCTATGGGATTCTACAAGCTTGACCGACTCACGTCTTACTTCAATATGGTTGCCAACACTGTGAAGTTTAAGAAGTGGTTCTTCGGTCACTACCATGAAAACCGGATGATTCTGGGTAAGTTCATCATGCTGTATGAACAGATTGTGAGGATAGCATGAAGGTGAACTATGAGTTTATCAGCAAACTTGCCGAACAGAGACTTTCCGAAAACTACACATCTACGGAAGCACGTGGGGTTGGTTATCTGCCTGCGTCGGTGTATGAGAAGCTTGCGAGATTAGTCATGGACGACCTGCCCAACCTGGACTCTGACCAGCTAACTAAGTTGGAAGCTCAGATTCTCCTGGACGGTATTGTCGGACGTGCTAAAAGCGAATTGAAATACAGATACGGCAGAGTGCAGGAAGAGGAACTGGCCGAAGGCGACACAGCTATTCTGGACAGTTTCCTAAATGAATTTTCTCAAAGGCGGTGACGTATGGCACTAACAGAAGTTGACGACCTCTACAAGATGTTGGAGGAAGCGTGGGCAGAAGAGAATGAAAAGTACGTTGCCCCATCATCCAGATACCTTGGTAGATGGATAACAGATGACGAAGACGAGGAAACGGATTCGGATGCGTGTTATGAGTTTGCGAACGGTTCAACCATCAGGCCAGTAAAGCGTCGTCGCCGTTCTAGGTATCCGAAGTTCGAATACTCGACAAAGGATATCAGGTACGACGACCTATTCGATAGGCCGACAGAACCTCCTGAACTCGAAGCGGGAGATACAGCACAACTGGACAGCTTCATTGGAAGTTTTACTATGAAGTAAAGGAGGGATAAGATTGCCGAGCAGAAATACGATTGACCTTAACGGCCCGGAGTGGACGTATACACTGTCGTTCACACACGACGGTCACTACATAACCTACACCAGGGTCGATGTAGAAAATGAGGCAGTAGAGATTGAAGCCGGTGATACGCAGTCCCTCGATAATTTCCTCGAAGCATTTGCTGTTCGGTAAGGAGGGGCTATGACAGTTTGGGATTTGATTGAGTACGTGAAGGATAACAATCTTGCGCATCCGTACCACGCTATTCAATTTGAACAGAATAGAGCCCTTCGTGACGACCTGCTTCAAGCATACATGAAAGCTCTGTGGTCTGCGGATGTGCCGGAAGAATTCGAAGAGCTGTTCTTTGATAAGAAACCCAGGCGAGTATCCAAGAAACAACCTCCTTCGGAGGACGCACTTGAGATACCGTCTCCGGCTATCGATGCTTTCCTCTCCAGTTTTGCAGTGAGGTAATGTATGGCAAGAAAGCAATATAATTCCGCTGCAGACAGACGATGGCAGCAGCGATACGAGAGAATCCAGAAGCGTAAAGCCGATGAAGAACTCCGCAAGGAACGTGCAGGAATGGACGATTTCGGAATGGAGTATCAGCGGTATCATCAGCAAAGGATTACCTATGAAGAGCTGTTGCGTAGACAGGAAGAGATGAAGAAGTTCGATGAGAGCGCACAGTATTATCACCTATATTACTGCTGGCTCGAGAGTGACCCGTTCCCAAATCAAAACCGTACGACTTGGGATAAGAAGCTCATCGAGGAGCAAAAAGAGAAATGCCTTGATATGCTCCAAGAGCTCACGGCCGAGGCAACTCGCAGAGGATACGATGAACTCGCTAGTGATTTTAAGATTCGGTACGGTTACCTTTTCCAAGAGCTTGAAGAAGGCGACCCTGCTGTGTTGGACGAATTCCTCGGCGGGTTCGCAACCGTTGGAATCGAGGTGAGCTGTTGAACTCCGTAACAATCAAGAAGATAAAGTCGGTCACTGTCGACGTGGCAACCAACCGAGGGAACTACGTGATGGTGTTCGACGTCAACTCTGGGAGACAGACTGAACTGACCCAGACAAGGGACGACTTCGGTTTGCGTACAGACTATGAGCTGAAGTTTTCGGGCGACATGAGCTTCTTGGCAGAAGAACGAACCATGAAGCTAATCCAAGATATGGTTGAGCAATACAATCATCGAGCAAGGAATTGGTATCCCTCGGAACGGAAAATTGTCCTTCTTGACCACAACGTGAGCACTGGCAAGATGTGTGTTTACCTTGGTGACGAGAAGATTGTCAACGAGCTGTCTGTGCGAGATACATACCTGTTTGTGTCCGGTCTCTTAACTCATCAGCTCAGAGAGGGCTGACGTGCAAAATCTGAACACTATATATTGTGGTCTTTGGCGAAGTTCACCACAATATATTGATTCAATTTGCATATGAAATTTAAGTTTGGCGGTGATGAAATGTCCAAGATTGAGTTAATCGACTACGCTAAGTTGGTCGACGCAATCGATTGGGATAACGACATCGAGAAGTGGACGCTTCCTGATACTACACTGCAGAAGTTGGTGTTCTCATCCAAGGATGTGTGCGCTAAGTGTCGTAACAATCCCGCAAACGGCGGTAGCGGAATCTGCAACTGCATCCTCGGTCAGATTCCTGTGACCTGCTAAGGAGTCTCTATGTTTCGGGTAATCATTGCCGGAGGCAGAGACTTCAATAACTACGCACTGCTTGAGCAAACCATGGACAGGCTGCTTGAAAATGTCCAAGACGAAATCGTTGTGGTTTGTGGCATGGCTCGTGGTGCGGATTCTCTGGGCGAGCAATATGCGCAGTCGAGAGGATATACCGTCTACTATTATTCCGCTAAGTGGGATATATACGGCAAGTCTGCCGGTTATAGACGGAACGAAAAAATGGCTCAGAATGCAGACGCACTCGTCGCTTTCTGGGACGGTCAAAGTCGAGGAACAAAGCACATGATTGACATTGCGAATCGGCACAAGTTAAATGTCCGTGTTATCAGATACGGGCTTGATAATACAGCAAAGGAGTAACACCAATCCCGGTAGACCGGGTTTCCAGAAGATTGAAAAGTCTGGTGTAAAACTTCTTGTTACAGCGTGAAAGCCCAGCGGGTGAGTAGCACGGGAGGATTAAGGCGTTGACCGCATGACCGAGATTGGTCTGTGGTCGGTGTGAAATATATTGCAAGTGTAAGCTTCGGCAAGGACAGCCTTGCCATGCTACTGCGTCTTTTAGAGGAACGGTATCCTCTGGATTACGTGGTGTTCTATGACACAGGGATGGAGTTTGACTGCATCTACAGAATCAGGAACGAAATTCAAAGTCTTCTAAATACGCATGGAATTAGGTTCGTCGAGCTTTCGCCAGACGAGCCTTTTTTATTTTCTGCGCTCGAACGGAAGATTAAGTACCGCAAGAAAGACGGCTACCACTATGGCTACGGCTGGTGTGGCGGGCCGTGTAGATGGGCAACGAAGAATAAACTGACCGCAATCCAGCAGTTCAAGGCGTCGCTACAAGATGACGTCACAGACTACGTTGGAATTGCGGCAGACGAACCTCAGAGATTTGAGAAAGCCAAGAGTGAAGGCAAGCTTCTACCTCTGGTTCAATGGGGCATGACAGAAGATGATTGTTTGAAGTACTGCAGAGACAGGGGTTTCTGCTGGGAAGAACAGTCGCCGGTCATGGACTCAGGCTGCGTTGACCTCTATGATATTTTGGACAGAGTTTCCTGTTGGTGCTGTGCCAACAAGAACCTGAAAGAACTGCGGAACATCTATAAGTACCTGCCACACTACTGGCAGAAGCTGAAAGATTTGCAGTCCAAAATAGAAAGACCGTTCAAAGGATTCTACAAGGGCAATCCTGTCGGAATCTTTGAACTTGAAAGACGATTCGAAAGCGAGGTGCAAAATGGACGACACAAACCTGAAACAGTATCGCAAAATGTACGAGACTTCCAAGTTGGTGTGGATGGACGAACACGGCTATTCACTGGAAGACCTGATTAGTCAACTGGAAAGTGTGCGACAAGACCTTCTGGACGAGGATGCCTCTATCCAAACTGTGTACGAACACTGGGAGGACAACGTCGGTTTTGGCGGTGAAATCTGGCCTTGCTTTGAAGAGTTTATGGACTTCCAACATAAAGCACTTAATGCCGTGCTCGGAGTTATGGGGGTTGATACCGATGAAATTTGAACGAGTGAAGCGAACCGGGTACACAATGGTGTATAGCGTGTTTGAAGCAGGAGTTGATTTCGACCCGTCTGACGACCTTCACGTTGTCAAGTGCCTGTCAAGCTACGAACTTGACGAAGGTTATCGGGTGTGGAAAATCGGGGCAACTTATGCCAAACATCTTGAACCGACAACGTACTACATCGCAGCAAAAACAAAGAAGGAAGCCGTCACCAAATTCCTTGATGTGGCTCCCTGGCTGTCTTTTGTGAAGATTGTTATGCCGGTGTCTGATGAAACGGCGCATACTGTGCTGACGAATCCTGCACGATACATAATGTGGTGAGACGATATGCTGCAAGTAGTAATTCTCACCGGAGACTCTCCGTATGCACTGGAGAATTCAATTAACATTTGGTTGGATAATCATCGTGCCTACGAAGTGGCTGGCATTAACTATGCTGGCAAAGGTTTTGCTGGCGGTGTGTACTCCGCAATGATTGCCTATCGGTGACATCAATATGAACAAAGCGGGCTGGTTAATTCCAGCCCGCTTTTCTTCTACCCAATAAAAAGATACCCGTTCTCAGCGCCCCAGGTCTGGGCTTCCAGCTCAGCTTGGCTCAAGTATCTGCCGAGAGAAGGATAGCCATTTTCTGCGTCAATCGCAGAGATGTATTCGTCAACTGCCTCGAACACCTTCATCACGAAGTAGGTTCGTTCGGAAGTTTCTCGGTCAGATGCGAACATCGTGGGGTCGATGACGTTGCCGTCACGCTCCAGGATGAAACAGTGCCTGCAGAAAACGCAGTCAATGGAACTCACGAAGCCGTAGGCCACACGCCATTCTCCAGACTGGAATCTTGAGAACTCTTTGGATAACAGAAAGAAGACATTCGTGTAGCACTCCTTGGCTTTGATGCCACGCTTGTATTTCTTATACACGGTTCTGCTCAGTTCTGTATTTAAGAAATGTTGTTCCATTGGTATCTCCTCCGTGAGTTTCTGGAAACAGTATAACTTCTTAACAGTAGAAAGTCAAACGAAGAAAGCGGTGAGTTAAGTGACGATTGAACAAATCAAAGAAATGGTCAGGGGAGAAAAGTATGACTTCCTAAGAACCAATCCTCACCTGGCCGGAAGAGTAATCTTCCTAACCCTTGGTGGTAGTTACGCATACGGCACCAACATTGAGACTTCCGACGTGGATGTTCGTGGCTGCGCACTCAATAGCAGAAGCGATATCCTTGGTATGTCCAACTTTGAACAAGTGGTTAATACCGAAACGGACACAACAGTGTACAGCTTTAACAAGCTGATTAGTTTGCTGATTAACTGCAACCCCAACACCATCGAACTTCTCGGTGGTAAACCCGAGCATTACATCCAAATGACTGAAATTGGTCGTGAGATGATTGCGAACCGCAATTTGTTCCTTTCCCAGAAAGCCGCAAACTCCTTTGGCGGATACGCAACACAGCAGTTGCGACGTCTGGAAAATGCTTTGGCACGAGACCGCTTACCGCAGGCTCAGGCAGAGGAACATATTCGTGGAGCATTGGAGCGTTCTCTGAAATCTTTCGGTGACAGATACACAGCCTTCGAGAAGGGCGGTATTGAATTGTTTACCGCAGATAGTGAGCGTGACGATATTGACAAAGAAGTGTTCTGCAACATCAGCATTGAGAAGTATCCGGCACGAGAGTTCTCTACGCTGCTGAATACCCTGTCTTCGGTTGTGAGTAACTACGAAAAGTTGAACCACCGCAACCACAAGAAGGACAGAGACCACCTCAATAAGCACGCCATGCACCTCATCCGGTTGTACTTGATGTGTCTTGACATCCTGGAAAAGGGAGAAATCAACACATACAGAGACAGCGAGCGTGAATTTTTGCTCAGCATCCGTAAAGGTGCGTTCCAAAATGAGGACGGTACGTACCGTCCCGAATTCTTCGAAATGGTGTCTGACTATGAAAAGAGACTTGCTTACGCAAAGCAACACACGTTCTTGCCTAAGAGTCCAAACATGAAGAGAATCGAAGAATTCGTGATGAGTGTTAATAGGAGGTCTTTGGATGACTAAGATTGCTATTCCTGCAGGAGCTGCTGAGATTATCTCCGTACTGAAATCCAACGGTTTCGACGCATACGTTGTCGGCGGTTGTGTGCGGGATAGCATCCTCGGCAGGATTCCTAAAGATTGGGACATTTGCACCTCCGCACAACCGACACAGGTTATGGAGTGTTTGCACAGTCACAGAATCATTGAGACCGGACTGAAACATGGCACGGTCACAGTGGTGATGGGTGCCAGCCAGTACGAAGTCACTACCTTCAGAGTTGATGGTAAGTACTCCGACAACCGGCGTCCCGATTCAGTCAAGTATGTCGGAGATGTCAAAGAAGACTTGGCAAGACGAGACTTCAAGATGAACGCCATGGCGTACAACGACGAGGTTGGTCTGGTCGACCCCTTCGGTGGCATGACTGACCTACAGAATAAGTTGATTTCCTGTGTCGGAAATCCCAATGAGAGATTCGATGAAGATGCACTCAGAATTATGAGAGCACTCAGATTCGCATCTGTCTTTGGATTTGAAATCGACAAGTCAACATCATTGTCAATTCACCAGAGCAAGGAACTCTTGCACAACATTGCTGCAGAGCGCATCACTTCTGAGCTGTGCCAGCTGGTGTGTGGCGAGGGCGTCCTACCTGTTCTGCTGAATTATTCCGACGTCATGTCTGAGATTATTCCTGAACTCAAGCCCTGTATTGGGTTCAATCAGAATAACAAGTACCACGCCTACAATGTGTACGACCACATTGCCGTGGCAGTTTCTCAATTCAAAGACAGCGATGTCGTTGTGAAGATGGCTCTGCTTCTCCACGATATTGGAAAACCGTGCTGTTACACAGAAGACCACAACGGCGGTCACTTCCACGGCCACGGTGTGCATAGCCACAGACTTGCGGAGCAAGCGTTGTCCAGAATGAGATTCGACAACAAGACCAGAGATGCAATCTTGGAGCTGGTTCTCTATCACGACGCAACTATCGAGCCGACACCCAAGACGGTTCGTAGATGGCTCCACAAGATTGGCGAAGACCAGTTCTTCAGACTTATCAGAATGAGAATCGCTGACATCAAGGCTCATGCGCCTGGGACTCAGGGTTCCAGAATTCTGAAATGCGCAGACTTGTGCACCCTGGCTGCGGTCGAGTGCATGAACTGTTTCTCCATGAAGGACTTGGCGATTAACGGCAGGGATGTCATGGCTCTCGGAGTTCCCGAGGGAAAGGGAGTTGGGTTCGTCCTGAACACACTCCTGAACATGGTAATCAACGGCGACATCAAGAACGAGAAGTCGCTGCTGATTGATAAAGCAACAGAACTGACAACTCTGTTGTAGGGCTGGTCGCAAGACCCTGGTCCACCGAGCGACGGGGAAATTCCCCGTCATTAACAGCGCTCTGGGAAATGGCTCAAACTCTCCCGGCAAATACACAATGGGGTTCCCGCATGGTGAAAGCGACCCAATAGGAACCCGGCGCTTTTAACATAGATAATGTATATAAATGTTTACAATAACGAATTTTTTGTACAGATTTATGTACATTATCAAATCTGAATAGGAGGCAGTATTATGGGAACAGTGAAAATCAGCAAGGGCAATTCCAAACTAGGCGCAATTCCTAGCGTATCATTGCCTTCTGTGAAGACGTGCAGACATTGTGCCTGCCAGGAAAAGTGTTATGCGAAGAGACTGGAACGTCTTCGTCCTTCAGTTCGCAACGCTTATCAGCACAATCTGGATGTGCTGAACAATGACCCCGAAACTTATTGGCGTGAGGTCGAGGCTTCCATTATGATGTCTCGGTTCTTCCGCTTCCATGTTTCTGGTGACATTCCCTCCGAGGAATACTTCCGCAAGATGGTTGAGATTGCGAAGCGCAATCCTCATTGTCAGATTCTCTGCTTCACCAAGAAGTATGAGATTGTGAACGAGTCTATCAGTTGGATGTACCTGGCGGCTATCGCCGGAACGACAATCCATCCTCCGTTCGGCAATGTGTCTCTGATAGCGGATGCGGTAATCCCGGAGAACTTACATATCATTTTCAGCGGTTGGGTTGGCCTTGACATGGTTAATCCTTTTAGTTTACCCGAAGCTCATGTCAGATATCGTGATGGTTCTACGACTGCCAGAGACGACGCAATCGAGTGCAATGGTAATTGTACCGAGTGCGCCCTGACCGAAGGTGGTTGTTGGAATCTCCAGAAAGGACAACAGGTGGTTTTCAATGAACACTAATGACAGAATTGAGCGCAACAAAGCTCTGATTGAGCGATTCCCGTTCTTGCTTCCTCGCAGCCATCGGACCGACGAAGTCCCTGAGAACTATGATTACTCCTACACCGAGCTGGACGAGATGCCAGAAGGCTGGAGAATTGCGTTCGGCGAACAGATGTGCCAGGAGATTGCTGATTGTCTGCGCAAGGATGGCACTATGGACGAGTATCGTATTCTCCAAATCAAGGAGAAGTTCGGATTCTTGCATTGGTATTGCAGACGAACCACTCGTGAAGTTTACGACATCATCAGTAAGTACGGAAATATGAGTAAGCGGATTTGTCTGTGTTGCGGCAAGCCTGCCACCAGAATCACCACGAGCTGGATTTCTCCTTACTGTGATGATTGCGTTCCTACCTACGGTGCTGATAAGAAGCAGCGGAATACTATCTCCATCGAAGAATTCTTTGCAGAGATTGGTGATGATTGATGTACAAGCTACTGGCTGATGTTGACATCCCGGAGAAGATGCTGGGCTTCGGCGATAACATTGTCGTCGAGCTGAATGAAGCCACGGTAGAACTTCGGCTCACTATATTTAAGGACTGTCATTTCCAAGAGGAAGCAATTCTTGACCTGCGAGAACTCTTCAAAGAGGAGGACTAACTGCAATGGATGAAGATTTTAATTACATAATCCAAAAGGTATTCGACTCAAGTACCTGCTGTTCGGGCGAGAAGCATGAGCGGATTATTGGCAAGCGGTGCTTTGTCGAAACTCTGGAAACCGGACAGCAATGCTACATGATTGTTGAGCCGTATGGCAACCACTTGTCGTCACGGTGGTATGCCACATCCAGAGTCCATGGAGTATGCAGGAGCATAAAGACCGGAGAGCTCGTTATCAATACCGAGAACTCCGTCTACATACTTAATCCAATTAACGGAGGTGATTCAAGTGATTTATTTAGACAATGCAGCGACCACGCCGATTGACCCTAGAGTTTTGGAAGCCATGATGCCGTACCTGACGGAGCAATACGGTAATCCTGGAAGCCTGTACAAGCTGGGTCGTGACGCACACGCTGCAGTAGAGAAAGCTCGTGAACAAGTTGCACGGTTCATGGGCGCAAAACCTGAGCAAATCATCTTCACATCCGGTGCAACAGAAGCAAACAACATGGTGTTCACAATTACGAAACCTTTTCTGGAGGAATCCGGTAAGAAAAGCATCGTAACTACCGCCATTGAACACCAAAGTGTGCTGAAATCCGTACAGAATTTGGCTACAAAATCAAACTTTGATGTAACGTACCTTGTGCCGTCCAGAACATTCACTACGCTGCCGGAAAACTTCAGCCAGAGCGTCTCAGAAGACACTGGCCTGGTGTCTATCATGTACGTTAACAATGAGATTGGTCATTCCAACGATGTTCGCCTTATTGGTAAGGTCTGTCAGCGGAACGGAGTCTGGTTCCATACTGACTGTGTACAGGCTGCTGGTTGCAGACCGCTCAATATGGAGAAGATAGGGTGCGATTTTGCAACGATTTCTGCCCACAAGATTCACGGTCCGAAGGGCGTCGGTGCTTTGTTTATCAAGGACAGAGAACGGTTCGAGCCCATGATTCGTGGCGGCGACCATCAGGAATTCGGTATGCGTGGCGGCACTGAGAATGTCGCAGGTATTGTTGGATTTGGCATGGCGTGTGAGCTTGCTATGGAAAGACTTACCCATCAGGAAATGTCACGCCTGGAAGACATGAAGAGAGCGTTCCTACGGGGTATGGATGCTAAAGCGAGAGAACTGGAAGCTAATCCGGTGTGGTATCTCAACGGACGTGCCCATATCTCCACAAAAACTTTGAGCATTCGAGTGCCTGGTGTTGACGCAGAGTCTCTGATTCTGATGGCAGACAATGCGGGAGTGTGTATCTCCGCCGGTTCTGCTTGCAATAGCCGAGAGAATTTGCCGAGCCATGTGCTGACAGCAATCGGCTTGAACGCAACTCAGGCAAGAAGCTCGTTCAGAGTTTCTTTTTCATACATGAACACAGAACAAGAGGTCTACGAAGCAGGCAGAATTATTGCAGAGTGCATCGTGACCCTTTTGAATATGAGCTCCAATGGCGAAAGCTAAGAAGAAGGAGCAGCCGGAGATAAAGTATCCAAAAGGAGAAACGGGTTGTGTGACGTGTTACAACAAAGACCACGAGCCGTTGTTTCTCATTACGCAGAAACCCTTGACGGAAACTTTCTTCCTTTACGAATTTACCGGGGACGGATTGGTAAAGTTGGGCAAGGCGCAGTCCCCGCTCGAACTCGAGAAGAAATTTAATGTCAAGCAAAGGATGGGGTGCGAATGACAGACTTCGCATATGACTGCTTGCAGAAGAAGCGTCTCGCTCAGCAAGCTAAGTATCGCAAGAACGGAAGTAAGAGCAAGAAGTGCACCCTTCCTTCTGACAGATTAACGAATAGACAATGGAAAGAAAGGTGCGGACCTGTAATGAGCTACAATATGGGCGCTCCCGTAGTTTGGGAGGCTTTTAAGGATTTTCCTCTGGACATCCAGAAAGAATACATAACCAATTTGCAGAATAAGTACGGCGCTACTGCCACTGATTTGGGCAAGATGTTTGGCGTCAAGGCACTGACCGTGCGTAAGCACTCTGATAAGTATGACCTTGGCCTGACGTTCCCTCGTGGTCACTCCATGAATCCCACCGAACGTGCCGAATGGCGTAAGTTCCTTGGCGAGGAGGAAGAGGTTGTCGAAACTGTTGCTGCAACCGCAGATGAAGTGGCAGCTCAGACGGTCGTGGAAGTTCACGAGGAAGATGATGCACCCGCAACGGAGACTGCACAGGTTCTCGAAGCCGAATCTGCACCTCCTGCAGCAGCACCTGTCGAATCCAACGCTACAACCATGACACAGGTATGCCTGAAGTTCAGCGGTGCAATCAACATTGACATGATTGCTAACTCACTGCGGCAGATTCTGGGCAATCAGTCTAGTGGTGAGCTGGAAATTATCTGCAATTTGGCTTAACTTCGTTCTTGTAGAACTTGGTTAGCTATGGTAAAATCTAAGGAAGAGGTGGTATCTGTGGATAAAAACGAATTCGAAAGCATTGAGTTCCAGACCGACGATGAAGTCTGGGCGATGATTGACAACACCGTTGTTACCGTCGGTGAAGCCATTTTGGCCGACGAGAGCAAGCCTGCTGTGCTGGTGCCCCATAAGCTTCAGCAGATGCGGTTTGCATATGGTGTTGCTAAGTATTTGACCAAGGGAACCGATGCGAAGGTGACCTATGCACTGAACGAGCCGTTCAAGAGCATGGGAAGTATTTCTATTGAAGGAACGAATCTGGCGTTCACGAACGCTGAGTGGTTTGCAAGAGCCGCAGAGTTCGCAAGTAACACCGAAGTGTATCCGTTGACAAACGGTAAGGTCAAGCTGACCATGACCTTCCACGGCCTGGTTCGTAATATCGAATAAGGAGGTTGAGTGAATGGTTAATGCTTCTGACATTGTAGAAATGGTCTTGGAGGAAGCTGCTGAGCAATTCGGCAGTCGCTGGTATATCCCCAAGGACATCAAGAAAAGACTGAAGACAGATTGCGCCCTAATCGACCGACTCAGTACTGAATTTGACTGTGAGTCTGCCGAGGCAGAAGTTGACGATGCGACGATGAAGTTGCACGTTTCTCTGGTTTGCCCCGACATGGTTCTGGAGTACGGTAGGACACATCCGTTCTTTACCTTAATCCAGCACACAGAGTCTTTCAGCTTCTCTGCCGTCGAGGACTCTCTGAAGGTTGACTTCGTATTTGCCGGTCTTTGGGTGAACAAAGGCTGAGGTGAATTTCAGTGAACAAGAAACGGAGAGCACTGTTAGAATCTGCGAGACCGTTTTTAACTCAGGCAGCTAACATCATCGAGAGAGCTGCCGAGCAAGAGAGTGACTGCATGGATAACATGCCGGAAAGTCTCCAGGATACTGAGCGCTACGAGAAAATGGAGCGAGCAGTTGAGAACCTGGAGTCTGCACTCGAACACATTGAAAGTGCAAAAGACTGTATAGACGAAGCGATTGCTTAGTCTCAAGATGTAGGTGATAGTTATGTGGGCAATATTCATAGCGTTATTCGGTGGTTTATTCTGGGCATTCAAAGTTGGTTCGGATAAAACCTCGTCAAAACAAGCGGATAAGGAACTGGAACAGCACAGGCAAAACTGGGATGAATGGGACGCTCTGGTTACTGATAGTAATCTGGAGGCTCAAATCAACTCGGACCTGATTCGTCCAGAAACAGCAGCCCTTTTGAAAGAGTGTGCGCTGAAACTTATTCGTACTTTCCATGGTCTTGAATATGCCGACTTCAATGAGCACTACAACGCAAAGTATAAGGATTACTATGTGAGAGCGATGGTCTCTTATATTGAGCTTGTCAAGCGTGGCAAGTTGCCCGAGATGCAATGCAGTGAAGTGCCGAATTACCTGGAGCTATCACTGGATATCCGTCCATCAAAGAGGACAAGGGTCGAGTTCTGTAGATGGCTCGAGGAAACTATGCAGTCAAACGGAGTCCCGGAGGCAAGGCTTTACTATAAGGGTGAAGACTATGCTTCATTCGCATGGGAACCGTATGTGTTTGATTCCTCGAAGGCTGTTCGTGTAACCGACCCCGACCTCGAGTCCAAGATGATGGGCATCAGCACTGAAGAAATGGACTTGCAAAATGCGGTCATAATCGAACAGAAGATGAAAGAGCAGGGTTGATTCCCTGCTCTTTTCTCACCACAAAAATAAGAGTCCGATTTATTGGACACAAAACCACTTGCAAGAGATTCAATCCTTGACACGGTCGTCCATTCGTGGTAATATCATTAAGCGAACAGTTGTTCGATAATGTTCGTAAAAACAACGGCCCACCATTCGATGAGCCGTTGCCGGAAAGAGAAGTCTGCCACGACCACCACAGAAGTGACAGACTACACAAGAACGCCGCACACCACATGCGGCAAACGGGCACAGACAAGCCCGGAACAGTTGCAACACCACATTGCTTCTGTTCTCTTGTAGTATAACACAGTGGTTTTCGGAAATCAATGGAGGTTTTACTGCGATTATGAGAAGTGTGATGACAGTTGGAGAGTTGAAGCGATATTGTGAGGGTCGCAGTATGAGACGGATTCTGTTTTGTACCGAGAACCAAAAATGGGATACGGTAGAAAACCCGATGAAGGCAAGTCTGGTCTTCTCCTCTATGCTGATAGCGTGTAACCCGAACATAATCTGTCTGAAAGCTGGCGAGAACATGCTGTACTTCGAAAGAGTGAAGTGTGTTAATGTCGACACAGAGCGTTCAATCCTTGGCACGGTGCTTGACGTTGTGTGTGGAGATTCCGCTGGGAAGGCGAACGATGTTCACTACACCCTGATTGCCTCATAAAAATTTTTTCAAGTAAATTATAAAATTAGCTTGACAAACGTGGGAGCGTGTGTTATACTTTCATCAAGATAAGAATTCTATGGTGAAAGGAAGTTGCACCGTGCCCATGAATAACGAAGGCAGAACCCCTAAGATTGGCGAAGTCTATATGATGAAGTTCGAAGGAACTGGAAGCGAGCAAGCCGGATGGCGTCCCGCTCTCGTCTTCCAGAATAACGTTGGCAATACTTACAGCCCCAACGTCATCGTTTTACCGCTGACGACCAAGCTGAAGAAGGCCAACCAGCCCACCCACGTGGTGGTCCCTGCTCAGGGAACTGGACTTGCCAGAGACAGCATGGTTCTGTGTGAGAACCCCGTAAGCGTATCCAAAGACAAACTGGGTAAGTACCTGACGACACTACCTGAAGAGTATATGAGCAAGATTGCCGAAGCCCACATCCTGGCTACCTCGGCCATTGCGTTCATCAATCCTGCGTTAATCCTTGTGTTGTGGGAGAAGGCAGCCAAGCTGAATGCCGTATCCTCATCGAGAGCTACATAATCCAAGGAGGAACTCGTTATGTACAATGAACAGTTAAAAACTCAGTTTATCAAAGAATACACCAAGAGCCTGAGCATGGCTGACGCTTGCGTCTCTGCCTTCAACGCCGCTGAGCCCTTCGAGGTTCAGTGGGATGCCGACCTCTGTACGAAGTCAACGGAAGAACTCCAGCCGGTTGTAGAGCAACTCGTTGGTTTTCGTGTGAAGAGTAAGTGGTTGCGCATCGTAATCCTTAAGGACTACGTCAAGTGGTGCATCGCTAACGGCGTAGCAGGCGCCTGTGACGGCATGATGAAAATCGAGAGTGTCGGCCTGGGCAAAGTGAAAACCCAGATGGTTGCGAACCCGACGCATCTACAGAAGTATCTGAACGAGATTTGCGAGCCGGAGTCCGAAGAGACCACCGACAACATCTATCGCTGCTTCTACTGGATGGCATACGGTGGCATCCCGGAGGAGGATATCCTTAAGGTCAAGTGCTCTGATGTTGACTTCGAGAACATGGTGATTCACTATGGCACCGAAGAAGTCACAATCTACAGAGAAGCAATTCCCGCATTTAAGAACGCAACCCGCCTGACGGAGTTTGTGTTCAAGCATCCGAACTATCCGCCCGATAAGATTGTTCGGAGAAACCGGGCTCCTGGAGACACGGTGATTCGTGGTATTCGCTCCGTTCCATCAACGATGGCTCTCAGAACAGAGTTGTCCAGACGCTCCAAGAAGAATTTTGAGGACGGCAACACGGAGATGAAGCTGAGCTACTACAGAGTTTGGCTCTCTGGACTGTTCTACAGAATGTACGAGCGGGAGAGGGCAGGGCTGCCGGTTGATTTCACTGGTGCCGCATCGAGATTTATGGAGGGTAAGACCTATAAGCTTGACAGCGGACGGAATACGCCGGAAGCAAAGAGACGTGCAATCACGAACGACTACATGCAGGACTACCAGAGATGGAAGGCTGCATTCTCTATCTAACTTTGAAAACAAGGGACCTGCTACGGCAGGCTTCCCTTTACATATATCAAGCTAATTATATAATTTACAAGGAGGTGAGAAGATGAAGAAGGCCAAGATTGAAGCCATTCTGGCGCAGAAGGAAGCTGAACTGGTCACCCTGAGTCAGCAGTCTGTCAATGCTGTCCAGGCTGTTCGGAATTCCATTGATAACTTGACTGCCATCAACACTGGCATCGAGACGACAGTCGCAGAAATCGATACATACCAGCAGCGCCTTGCCGATACTCGCAGCGGTTTGAGCGCCAGACACCAGAAGAATCAGCAAATTGTGCAAAATTTCAAGAGCTTACTGTGTGAGGAGTAAGCAAATCTAATTCCAAAGGAGGAATGTAATGGCAGAAACTCTGAACCTCTACCAGAAACTTGCTAAGATTCGTAAGCAGGTTGAGGTGGTGCAGAAGAACAAGAGCGGCTACGGCTACAAGTACGTCACTGACGATGAGCTGCTCGCCAAAATCACTGCCGGTATGGACAAGTACGGTGTTTCCCTGAAACCCG
>CAYRJG010000010.1:0-25194 GCA_964424525.1 uncultured Ruminococcus sp. | reverse complement strand
ATGATACATCAGCATTTCAAGCTGGTAGATCTTTTCACCGCCGCTGAAAACATTATTCTTGGTCACAACTCCGGCGAGCGCTATAATATAGCAAAGGTCACGAACGAGGTGAAAAAGATAGCCGATAAATACGGCTTCCACATCGACCCGTCAAAGAAAATATACGATATGTCTGTATCCGAAAAGCAAACGGTTGAGATAATAAAGGTACTTTACAGAGGCGCAGACATTCTTATATTGGACGAGCCCTCGGCGGTTCTTACTCCGCAAGAAACCGAGCTTCTTTTCGAGGTGCTCCGTAAAATGCGTGATGACGGAAAATCTATTATTATTATCACACATAAGCTTCACGAGGTGCTTTCTATTTCAGACAGAGTCACCATACTCCGTAAGGGTGAGCATATAGGCACTGTAAATACCTCCGAAACAAGTGCAGAGGAGCTTACCGATATGATGGTAGGCAGAAAGGTCGCTCTTAATATCGACCGTCCGTTGCCCGAAAATGTTCGTGACAGACTTGAGGTCAAGAACCTCTCCATGTCAAATGCAGACGGTGTAAAAGTGCTTGATGACATTACCTTTACCGCACGTTCCGGAGAGATTCTCGGTATTGCGGGAATTGCGGGGTCAGGTCAGCGTGAGCTCCTCGAAGCTATCGCGGGACTTAAGCAGTTTGACGTGGGCGAGATTATCTTCAACCGCCCGAAAAAGAATCTGCCGGTTTCCTTCTATCACAAAACCTTAAAAGACGTAAAGGCTCTTGCCGAAGAAGGCAAATTTCATTATGAAGACGGCACTCCGGTTGACTTTACGAATATGACTAATTCACAGATACGCAATCTTGTCAACAATGAAAAGGTTCTCTTTAATGAAGACGACGTTATGAATCTGCAAGATAAAACGCCGCTTCAGATTCGCGAGGTCGGAGTAAGACTCTCCTTCGTACCCGAAGACAGACTCGGAATGGGTCTTGTAGGCAGTATGGACATAGTTGATAACATGATGCTTCGAAGCTACAGAAAGAGCAAATCCGTGTTCGTTGACAGAAAGCAGCCGAGCGACCTTGCCGACAAGGTGGTTAAGGAGCTTGACGTTTCTACACCCAACACCCACACATCTGTAAAACGTCTTTCCGGCGGTAACGTACAGAAGGTACTGGTCGGACGCGAAATAGCCGCTGCCCCCTCGGTGCTTATGGCGGCATATCCCGTCAGAGGTCTTGACATCAACTCTTCCTATACTATATATAACCTTCTGACAAAGCAGAAGAAAAACGGTGTTGCCGTAATATTTGTAGGAGAGGATCTTGACGTACTTCTTGAGTTGTGCGACAGAATAATTGTAATGTGCGCCGGTAAAATAACCGGAATCGTTGACGGAAGAACCGTCACCAAGGAAGAGGTTGGTCTTTTGATGACAAAAACTACTTCCTATAAAGAAGAGGAGGTGTTATAAGTGAAAGCGAATGCTAAAAAATTCGAATTTCCTTTCCATGTGGTAAAAAGAAGTGTAATGCCTCTTTGGAAATCAATGATGTTCAGAGCGATAGCAATTCTTGCAGCTATTCTTCTCTGCTCCGTTCTTGCGATTTTCATGATTGAAGCTAACCCGATTAAGTTCGTCGGCACAATGTTTGACGGTGCATTTGGGAGCAGAGCCAGAATTTGGACCTTTGCCAAGGATGCAGCCATCCTTCTTTGTATTGCTCTGGCTATCACCCCTGCATTCAAAATGCGCTTTTGGAACATCGGTGCAGAGGGACAGACTCTTATCGGTGCTCTTGCATCCGTGGCGGTAATCATTTACTGTGAGGGACTGCCCGAATGGCTTCTTCTCGTCCTTATGTTTGCCGCATCTATTCTCATCGGAGCAATTTGGGGCGGTCTTCCTGCGCTGTTTAAGGCACTTTGGGGCACGAATGAAACACTCTTCACTCTGATGATGAACTACGTTGCTTCGGGACTCGTTTCATATTGCCTGCTCCTTTGGACACCAAGCGGATCGAGCGTGCTTGGAAGACTTGATTCAGGACACCTACCCGTGCTTGGTCACGAAAATCTTCTCCTGATACTCCTCGTGCTTCTGCTAACCGTCGGTATATACATTTATCAACGCTATACGAAGCACGGTTATGAAATATCTGTTGTCGGTGAATCCGAAAACACTGCAAACTACATAGGAATTAACGTTAAAAAGGTAATCATCCGCACTATGCTCATATCCGGTGCTATTTGCGGCTTTGCCGGTTTCCTTATCGTTGGCGCGCTTGACCATTCGGTTGCCGTTACATCCGTCGGTGGAATGGGCTTCACCGCAATAATGGTTTCCTGGCTCGCAAAGTTCAATCCGCTTATAATGGTAGGAACAAGCGCCTTCATTACCTTCCTTGACCGCGGCGCGGCACAGGTAACAACAACATTTAACATTGATTCTTCCTTCCCCGATATAGTAATAGGAACGATGCTCTTCTTCGTTATAGGCTGTGAGTTCTTCATAAACTATCAGCTCAAGCGCAAATCAAATGAAGAGGAAAAGCCTGCTCCCGCAATCGAAACAAAAGAAGAATCTAAAAACGAAGGAGGTAACGAACAATGATGTTTCTTGATTATATTCTGACCTCTATTGCTCTTGGAATGACCTTCCTTCTCGGATGCACAGGCGAGATACTTACCGAAAAGGTCGGTCACCTTAACCTCGGAATTCCCGGTATTATGTGTATCGGCGGTGCTTCCGGATGTCTTGCATTGAAGCTTTGCAACACTCTGCCCGGTGCTTTGGTTGTCCCTATTGCAATTCTGGCTTCCATTATCGGCGGTGCTCTTATGGGAGTAATATACAGCTTCCTCACCGTTACCCTCAAGGCAAATCAGAACGTTACCGGTCTTGCTATGACAACCTTCGGAATCGGTGTTACTAAATACATTATGTCAGGCATGGCTATCAATGCTCACAAAAACTACCTTTACGCCCTCAAGTATTTCCGCGCTCCCTTCTCTGCGGCATCCAACGGTCTTAAATACTGGGGAATAATGATGTATCTTGCTATTGCTATCGCACTCGTAGTTGCTTACGTGCTTTCACGCACCAGAGTGGGCTTGCACCTTCGTGCAGTCGGTGAAAACCCCGCTACTGCAGATGCTGTTGGAATTAACGTTACAGCTTACAAATACGGTGCAACTTGCATAGGAAGTGCTATCGCGGCACTTGGCGGACTTTATTACATTATGGACTTTATGGGCTCGGTTGAAGCATATAAGACAATCGAGGGACTCGGTTGGCTTTCCGTTGCCTTGGTTATATTCACGCTTTGGCGTCCGCATATCAGTATTATCGGTTCGATTATATTCGGTATGCTCTACCTTGCGGGAACAAGAATACCTACTCTTCTCGGTATAAATCTCGGCATGAGTGCAACACCACTCCTTCAGATGCTTCCCTATCTTGTAACGATTATCGTGCTTGTCATCACAAGTATTGGTAAAAAGCGAGAAAATCAACCCCCGGCATCTTTAGGACTCTCTTATTTCAGAGAAGAAAGATAAATAGGGGATTCCGCGTTTAGACAGAACCAAACAAAAAACAGACGAGGATATTGTTTTCGGACAGTATCCTCGCCTTTTCTTTGTATAAATTCAATTTAGTAATGTTGAAAACCTACGGTTTCTTTGATTTTATTATATTTTGCTTTTCCGCGGTTCTTTTTTGCTTATTTTTTATTCTTCCTGCTGACGGAAAATCACAGTCTTTGTTTCTGCATCCATAGATTCAACGATAGCAAGCGACTCTATTCGATATCCAAGATTTCGAATGCTTCTTCCACCGTACTGGAATCCCTTCTCGATAACAATACCTATTCCTTCGACAACAGCTCCGGCCGACTCGGCTATTGAAATCAACCCCTGAAGCGCACAGCCGTTTGCCAGGAAATCGTCAATAATAAGAACCCTGTCATCGGAGGACAAGAATTTCTTTGATACAATGACCTGATTTTTATTTTTATGTGTAAATGACTCGACCTCGGCAGTATACATATCACCGTCAATGTTTATGCTTTTCGCCTTCTTTGCAAACACCATAGGAACACCGAAGCAACGCGCAACGGCATAAGCAATAGCAATACCCGATGCTTCAATGGTAAGCACCTTGGTAATATTTGCATTTGAAAAGCGCCTGTAAAATTCCTCGCCTATCTTATCAAGGAGCGCAACGTCCATTTGGTGATTGAGAAAGCTATCCACCTTCAACACATTACCTTCTTTGACTATGCCGTCCTTCACAATGCGTTCTTCTAAGAAATTCATAAATGCCACCTCGATTTCGGATAGATACGTACATTATACTGCATTTATCGCTTTTTGTCAATAATATCATATTGAATAAGCCTTTTATGAGGGTAGTTCAAGTACAAAAAACTTGAGCTACCCTCGAATGCGTTAAGGGGCTAGGGGGATCCCGCGCGAAAATTCGGATTCTCCCGACCAACAGTTCTCGCCTGCGGGCTCGGTCATTTTCGGTTGCGCCCAAATGCGCCAGTACCTTTTATAGTATTTTCCTTGCCGCGATATACCACGAACTTACAGAAAAGAAACTCTAACACAAAATTTGCAAGCATAGTCACTATCAATATCACAAAATCATTTGCACCGTTTGCTTCCGCTGTGTTTCCAAGATAGGTAGACAAGGGCGTGAACACCAAATAAAAGCCGAAAACCTTTGCCATCGCAACAGGCACGTTTGCCGCTGATTTAAAGGTATAACGACGGTTCAACGTAAAATTCCAAACTATTGACAGCACAAGCGAAATCAAGTAAGGAATCCAAACTTCCTTGTTTTGGAGAGGCATCATAGATTCGGAATTTTTCACATATAATTCACAAGAAGATTTAATTGAGGTGAAGTATGAGAAAAACGGTTTGGTTATGGCAGCTTATCGGATTTGCCTTTACATCACTCGGCGGAACACTGTTGCATTTTCTATATGACTTTACAGAATCGGCATTTGTTGCGCCCTTCTCCGGGGTGAACGAATCCACATGGGAGCACATGAAGCTTCTATTTTGGCCAATGTTTATTTTTGCTATCGTAGAGAGCTTTTTCTTTCGCGATAAGGAGAGCTTTTGGTGCATCAAGCTAAAAGGCACTCTTCTTGGTCTTGGATTAATTCCATTTATTTTCTATATGTATAACGGCATTATCGGCAGGTCACCCGACTGGATAAATATTGCAATTTTCTTCATTTCCGCAGCACTTGCGTATATCTATGAAACGCGGCTCTTCGGAAAAGAAAAGGATTACTGCAAATCTCCGAAAGCTGCATTCGCCGCATTCGCCATAGTTGCGCTTCTATTTCTTGTATTCACCTTTATAACGCCCGAAATCGGTATCTTCAAAGATCCGATTACAGGCGCTTATGGCATATAGATAGCTCCACAAAATATATTGATAGGTAAGCATTTGAAAACATCGAATCTTTGAGGATTATTTTGCTATAAAATATTTCATAGTGATTGACTATTCCTAATTTATGTGATATAATTATCTAAAATTTTCTAACAAATCGAGGTTTGATATGCAGAATATTCTTAAAGGACTTTCATTGATACTTTTCGGTATTGCAATGATTCTTACAGCATTAGTTGCAGGAATTGCACGGTGGGAATTTCTTTATTTATCCGTTGAACTAACTGTTGTTTTCACTTTCATTGGTTTAATAGTATCAATCATTGGTTTGACATTTGTTTTTCGTCAGAATGATAAATAACTCATTACATTAAAACTTCTCTCTTTACGAGGGGAGTTTTTAATTTAAGTTCGGCTTTCTCCGCCTTTTCCCCCAATTCACACCGTGCGTGTGACTTTCACCGCACACGGCGTTCCATCGTTTCACTTAATACCACTTTAACATCACAAATTCACAATGTTTCAGCTTTTTGCATTTTATAATACTTCTTTCATAATTGCAGGTAGTCCTGCGAGTTCTCTTAATTGATTAAGCTTTTCAATTTGTTTGTCATTCAATTTGTTTGTCATTCAATTTTATTTCCATAGCAAAGCGCTCGTATTCCGAAAGAGCCTCACACTCGCATCTTAAATATTCAAGTGCCCTATCGCGCCCGAACCTTCGAATAAGGCGCGCGTAGATAAGTCCGTGCTGATAGGTTAATTTTGCCGTTGTATTTTTAGTAGTTCGCTAAATATTTTCTTTGCTTCAATAAGCATACAGTCTACCCCTAAACTTTTGAGCTTATACGCGCAAAGTATTCCTGAGATACCGCCTCCGATAATAAGAACATCTGTGCGCGCATCCACGGAAAGCGACGAAAATTCTACTTTATTTATATTTTCCTGCCATAAAGATTCCATTAAAATACACCTCCACAAGCCTATTATCCGCATTTTTTAAAGTATATTCTCTGCATTTTGTGAAAATAAAAGCTCGTATTTTCAGACATCAATCCCAAAGAACGGTGTCATCTCGTCAAAAATCAACATATAATATTAACGGTGCTTCACCAAACAAAACAAAGGAGAACATCAATGAACAGACAATCTCAATTTATGCAAAACGTTGCAAATCGCTCCTGCTCCTCATGTAACCGACTCGACCAAACCTCTGACAGAGTCTGCGGCTGTGATTTGGGCACAGAGGAAAGACGATACCGCAACGGCTGTTGTTGCCCCGTTTGCCCTACCGGTCCACAAGGACCTATTGGACCGCAGGGACCTATCGGTGAGCAGGGACCTGTTGGTCCTCAAGGTCCTCAAGGTATAGAAGGTCCTATCGGACTTACAGGAGCACAAGGTCCTACCGGTCCACAGGGACCAATCGGCGAAACCGGACCGCAGGGTATTCCCGGTCCCGTTGGTCCTCAAGGTCCCATCGGTCAGACCGGACCACAGGGTGTCCCGGGTGCTATTGGTCCACAAGGTCCCGTAGGCGAAACCGGACCGCAGGGTATTCCCGGTCCCGTTGGCCCTCAAGGTCCGGTGGGTGAAACCGGACCGCAGGGTATTCCCGGTCCCGTTGGCCCTCAAGGTCCCGTAGGTGAAACCGGACCGCAGGGTATTCCCGGTCCCACCGGTCCTCAAGGTCCCGTAGGTGAAACCGGACCGCAAGGTATTCCCGGTCCCACCGGTCCTCAAGGTCCTATCGGTCAGACCGGACCGCAAGGTCCTCAGGGCATTCAAGGTGTTCCCGGCGGAGTTCTTAGCTATGCCGATTTCTACGCATTAATGCCCGGCGATAACGCCGATACCGTAGCTCCCGGATCGGATGTTAGCTTTCCGCAAAACGGACCTATAGCTAATACCAATATTAGCAGAATTAGTGACAGTGAATTTCTCCTTGTCGAGGCAGGCGTTTATTTTGTACTTTTCGAGGTAAGCATTACCGAGGCAGGTCAGCTTCAGCTCACCGTTAACGATGCCGCAATTCCCTATACGGTAGTAGGACGTGCAACCGGAACGAGTCAGATCGTAGGTATGGCAATAATCACCACCGCTACAGTTAACTCAACCCTTACCGTTCGCAACCCGGAATCCAACGACGCTGCTCTCACCGTCACCCCCTTGGCAGGCGGTGAAAGCCCCGTATCCGCGCATCTCGTTATAGTTCAGCTCGCGTAAAATTCCTTCTCACTAAAAAAGCGCCGAGGCAAACCGCCTCGGCGTATAATCTTTAAAATTCAGTTTTGCAGTCAGATATTTCTTCAAAGCTTTACCAGTGGCTGTACAAACCCGCCGTCAGCACTTGATACATCGCAAGCGACAACGGTATTGCGGTATATAATAAGATTTACAAAAGCCGTTCCTTTATAGTCACCGTATCCGTCTATCTCATAGGTGTATCTCGTTACCTTTTTATTCTTATACTTATTAAGGTCAAGACCTTGCGATTTTTGTATCTCGTTATAGCCTGCTATTACCTTGTCAAAGTTTTCGGGCACGGTAAAGCTCTTTGTTTCGCTCGGCTCGCCTGCTACCTCGATTCCAAAGTTCGAAATAAAATCAAGTCTATCCTCATTGGTTTTTATTCCGCTGAATTTAACGCTTGCCGTAGCTGCTGCCTCGACCGCAGTATTTCCGAGGGCGAGCGCGCCTACGAGAACGGCTATCGTAAGCACTATTACACCGAAAAATTTCACGGTGGATGCGCGAAGTGAAAATACGAACATATCATTCCTCCATAGATTTACTTTGTTTAAATATATGGCGGAGAAGATCAAAGTATGCTCAAATCCCCTTAACGTATTCGAGGGTAGCTCAAGTTTTTTGTACTTGAGCTACCCTCATCTCATTATAGTGGGATGGTTTTAAAGCTTTGCTAAATCACATCCCTATTATTTTAGTTGTTGCAGCAGCAACAGAAAACAACGATAATAGCGAGAATGATGATCCAAGTGCAGTTATCGTCAAAGATGTGGCACAAGCAGTTGTTATTCATTATGTTTGCCTCCGGGAGTTAGTAAAAGCGGATTTGTTTACCGCTCTGTTACCATAATATGCGAAAGGCAAAAATGCGTTAATAACTTTCAAAAATTTTCAATCAAAGCTGAAACCGACCTTATCATCCTTTAAAACAAGCTTTGCAGAGAAGAGCTTTCCGCCCTTCGAGATAAATCCGGGCATCTTCACCGTTGAGCCTGTTGCGAGAAGCCGCTGTATCTCACCGATAGGCACGGTTTTCTTGCAGATTGCAAGACCAATTCGAAAATCGCATCCTTCTTTATATCCCATACAGCCGTAACCGCTTTTGCCGCGGATTACGTTCTTTTGACATTTCGGGCATATACCGACTATCTGACCGAGAGCACCGGTTTCAACCTTTTCGGCAATCGGAAGAGAGCCTCCGTTTTTGAATATTGCGGAAATCTCTCGCTCGGCAAGCTTAACGCTGTCTTCCGCAGTCATCTCACCGTGGAAAACCTTCTTTAAAGCCTTACCCATTTCGCTCGTTTTGTATTTATCCATACCGATTCCGAGCCGCGAGAGCGATTCTATAAGATATTCTCCGCCCTCCAGGATAGTATAAACGTCCTTTTTGAGATTTATATAGCCGCTTTTGCGCGCATTATCTATAATTCCCGTTCTGGTCGCTTCTGTTCCAAGCTCCAGACCTTCGAATATAGCACGATAATCATCGGCGTCATCAACCTCTCCTGCCTCCTCAAGCTCGCGAGCCTTTGCTTTATCGTCCCTGAAGGGATTTTTGAGATATTTATTGAGTGTTTCTATTGTGTAGTGACGCGGAGGCGTGGTTTCCTTTTCTGCGGGCGCAAAGTTTATATTCACCTTGTCCCCCACTTCAAGATTCGGAAGCACCTTATCCTTGCCGGAATAGTCATCGTATTTAGTCCAACCGGGCTCTCTTATAACAGTTCCTTTAAGAGAAAACTCCTCAAGCTCACCCACCTTTATCTTTATCTCGCTCTTATCAGCAACGCATTCCTCGGAGCAGAAAACTGCAACAAAACGACGAAAAACGGTAGAATAAACCTGCTTTTCCTTTTCACTCATTTTGTCCTGCGCGGGTATTTTATAAGTAGGAGTAAGTGCCGAGTGGGATTCTATTTTAGAGTCATCAAAAATATATTTCGAATCCTTAAATCTGACAGGATAACCTATCTTTGATATGTTTGATATAATGGTACGAATCTTATCCTTTTCCGCCGTGGCAAGATACTCGGAGTTGGTTCTCGGATAGGTAAGATAGCCTTCCTCATAAAGCTTCTGAATTATATTAAGGCTCTCGCCCATGCTCATCTTGTATTTTTTACCGAGATAGCTCTGAAGAGTCGAGAGTGAATATAGCTTACCAGGAAGAATGTTTTCCTTCTTCTTTGTAACCCCGGAAACCACAGCTCCCGTATCGTTATAAAGCTTTGATAGCTCTTCTGCCTTCTCACGCTCATCTTTTGCAAATTTATATTTACTTACAAGGTCGATTTTCTCACCACGGGTGGTGGCATTTGACTGAACGGCATAATAAATATCAGGCTTAAAATTACGAATTTCAAGATCGCGGTCATAAATTGCGCGCACTATAGGAACGATAACTCTGCCGACTCGGAGAAGCTTTCCGGAACGAATAGTGGCATACCGTGTGAGATTAACGCCATAAAGCCAGTCAATATAAGTCCTTGCAAGACCCTCGGATGCAAGATTATCATACTCCGATTCATCCTTCATCTCAGCAAGAGCCTTTTTTACCGTTTCGGGAGTTTGGTCTGGTAACCAAAGTCGTTTTTGCGCCTTTTCGGTACGCAAAGCCTCACCGACGCAAAGGCGCACTATTATTTCACCCTCGCGGTCTGCGTCACCTGCGTTTACAATCGTATCAACGTCAGGGCGGTTAACAAGCGTTTCGATTATGGAAAACTGCTTTTTAACACCCGAATCCACCTTTTTATCCGTGCCGCGCTTAAGCTCAAACCTGAATTTCTCCGGAAAGCACGGAAGATTATCGAGAGTCCAACCGACCCCCTCGGTCTTCGTGTAGGACTCGACGTCCACAAGCGAGAACAAATGTCCAAACGCCCAAGTAACTATGTAATTGTCATTGATAAAAAAACCGTCTTTTTTATCCATCTTTCCGATTCCGGCAACGATGTTACGCGCAAGACTCGGCTTTTCGGCTATAATTACTACCACGAATTTTCTCCTCTCAATTAGTCACGAAGATTATTGTAGCACAAATTTCTGAAAATTTCCACCCTATTTAGAAATTTTCACAAAAAGTTCTTTTGTTTTTCTCTGTTTCGGATATTCATTTGCACTTTATTTTTCTGTTTGTTTATGTTATACTTAATTATAAGATAAAAATAGTGCGCGTTTTATTGGTTTAGTTTTTTAATAAAACGCAAAAAATTCTGGCAAAGTGAGATTTTTATGGCAAAGCTTTATTTCAAATACG
Source organism: uncultured Ruminococcus sp. (assembly GCA_964424525.1). Taxonomy (GTDB): domain Bacteria; phylum Bacillota; class Clostridia; order Oscillospirales; family CAG-272; genus UBA1740. The sequence continues at coordinate 14,282 of CAYRJG010000010.1, read as the reverse complement.
GAGCTATGGGCTCTTCAAAAACCGCACAGGTTTTAATAACTAAATTCAATTACGAGGAGCGCGGAATGCGCGTTTGGCTCATCAAACCCGAAACCGACATTCGCGACGGTGAAAAAATCATTCGCTCCCGCATAGGACTCTCGGCAGAGTGCGATGCTATCGGAGAGGGTGACGATATTTTTTCTTTGTTCATTGAGCGCGGTGCAGATTACGACGTTATAATTGCTGACGAATCTCAATTCTTTACTCCAAAGCAAATAGACGATATGAGAAGAATTGTAGACGAGCGCGACGTTCCCGTGCTATGCTTTGGGCTCCGAACCGACTTTATGACACGTCTTTTCCCCGGAAGCCGCCGCCTTTTTGAAATTGCTGACAAGGTATCCGAGATAAAAACAATGTGCGAATGCGGAAGAAAGGCAACGGTAAATGCGAGAATCGACTCACTTGGCAGAGTTCTCACCGAGGGTGAGCAGGTATTTATCGGTGGAAACGAGAGTTATCTTGCTATGTGCCACAAATGCTGGAGCGAAAAGATATCGCGTAAAAATCAGATAGAAATACTCGACTGAATAGAAACGCCTTTAATCATAAATTCAAAAGCTTAAAATTATTAATCAATATTCAATATTTTCAAATCAAGGGAGAATTATATTATGCGCTCGATTGAAGAAATACTCACCTATTGCGATCACACCCTGCTTTCCACCACCGCGACCTGGAAACAGATACGCGAGGTATGCGATGACGGAATTAAATTTTCCTGCGCCTCGGTATGCATCCCTCCCTCTTATGTAAAAAGAGCAAAGGATTACGTTGGCACATCTCTCAAAATTTGTACGGTTATAGGATTTCCTAACGGCTACTCCACCACCGCGGCAAAGGCGGCAGAGGCTCGCGATGCGGTTCTTTCCGGAGCAGACGAGATAGATATGGTGATAAATCTCGGCATGGTAAAGGATGGAATGTATGGTGACGTGCTCGATGAAATACGCGCGGTACGCTCGGCATGCAACGGAAGAATATTAAAGGTAATCATCGAAACCTGCCTTCTTACCGAAGAAGAAAAGATTAAGCTGTGCGAGGTTGTTTCGGCATCGGGTGCAGATTTTATAAAGACCTCAACAGGTTTTGCGGGCGGCGGTGCAACACCCGAAGACGTAAAGCTCTTTTCCGAGCATATTTCGGGTGGATTGAAAATAAAGGCGGCAGGCGGTATTTCATCTCTTCAGGATGCCGACCTTTTCATAGAGCTTGGAGCCGAAAGAATCGGCACGAGCAGAATAGTTAAGCTTGCAAAATCCGAATCCGCCACGGGATACTAATAATCATAACGAGGTGACTTATGGAAGTATATATAAACACTCCTCATATAAACGCAAAGGAAGGCGCGTTTGCAAAAACCGTGCTTATGCCCGGCGACCCACAGCGTTCAAAATTTATTGCCGAGAACTTTCTTGAATCGGCAGAGCTCGTCAACAACGTAAGAGGGATTCAAGGCTACACGGGACTGTATCACGGAGTACCCGTTTCGGTTATGGCAAGCGGAATGGGTATGCCCTCTATAGGAATTTATTCCTACGAGCTTTATAACACATTCGGGGTTGAAAACATAATCAGAGTAGGCTCTGTTGGAGGCATTTCGGATGACGTATCGGTGCGCGATATAATTATCGGTATGGGTGCATCTACAACCTCGAATTTTGCAGTACAGTACGGTCTTGAAGGAACTCTCGCACCACTTGCAGATTATAATTTAGTAAGAGCCGCGGTGCGCGAAGCGGAAAGAATGGGCGTAAAATATTTCGTTGGCAATCTTCTATCCTCGGATATTTTCTACAACGCAAATCCTTCAGCATCCGAAAAATGGAAACGCATGGGAATACTCGGAGTAGAAATGGAGGCAGCCGCACTCTACATGACAGCGGCATATTCAGGCAAGCGTGCGCTTGCTATATGCACCGTTTCGGATCACCTTTTCACAGGCGAGAGCCTTTCGGCAGAGGAAAGACGATCATCATTCGTTGCTATGATGCAGATTGCGCTTGAGATTGCCGCAGGCGAAAATTAAATTATAAAACGGACGCTTTAAATCGGCACGGAGGTGTAAGATATGAAAAGAGTTTTTCTTATAGTTCTTGACTCGCTCGGCATAGGTAATGCACCTGATGCTGACGCTTTTGGCGATGTGGGTGCTAACACGCTTTTACGCATATCGCGTTCTGAAAAATTTAATATTCCAACCCTCAAATCGCTTGGACTCGGCAACATTGAAGGCATTGATTATATAGAAAAATGCGACACGCCTAAAGCAAAACTTGCTTCTCTTGAAGAAATCAGCCGAGGAAAGGATACGACGGTCGGACACTGGGAAATAGCCGGAGTTATATCGGAATATCCTTTACCGACCTATCCGAAAGGATTTCCAAACGAGGTAATCGAAGAATTCGAAGCAGCTATAGGACGGGGCGTTTTATGCAACAAGCCATATTCCGGCACAGAGGTAATCCGCGACTTTGGCGATGAGCATATAAGAAGCGGTGAGCCCATAGTTTACACCTCTGCCGACAGCGTTTTTCAAATAGCCGCGCATACCGATGTAATACCTCTTGACGCCCTTTACTCTTACTGCGAAACAGCGAGAAAAATGCTCACCGGCAGGCACGGAGTCGGCAGAGTTATTGCGCGTCCTTTTATAACCGAAAACGGAAAATTCAAAAGAACTGCCGACAGGCGCGACTATTCGATAGAGCCACCCGAGGAAACTATGCTTGACAGACTTTCAAAAGCGGGTTATGACGTTATTGCCGTCGGGAAGATACGCGATATTTTTGCAGGGCGCGGCATCTGCGAGCATATACCGACTCACTCAAACGGTGAAGGAATGGCGGCACTCACAAATCTTCTTGACCGAGATTTTTCGGGGCTTTGCTTTGCAAATCTCGTTGATTTCGATATGCTTTACGGTCACAGAGAGGATATTGACGGATATGCCACGGCACTCACGGAGTTTGACGCCTGGCTTTCGGGATTTCTTCCGAAGCTTTCGGATGAGGACCTACTTATCATAACCGCAGATCACGGATGCGATCCGGGTGACGGTTCTACCGATCACTCGCGTGAGAGAGTTCCGTTTATTATGTATTCTAAAGACATTACCCCCGAAAATCTCGGATGCATACGCGGATTTGGCTATGTTGCCACCCGTGTAGAGAATTTTCTTTCAAAAACTAAAAATAAAGGTGTGGACGACTGATGAAGGATATGGATTTGCTACTTGAAGCAAAAACAGCGCGTAAGAATGCCTATTCCCCCTATTCGAAAATTTCGGTCGGTGCGGCTCTCCTTACCGACGATGGCAAGGTATACCGCGGAGCAAACATAGAAAACGCATCCTACGGTGCTACGATTTGCGCCGAGAGATCTGCACTCGTATCGGCAATAAGCAACGGAGAAAGAAAATTTTCGGCTATTGCCATCGTAGGCGGCAAAAGCGGAGAAGATGAGATTGATTCCTTTTATCCTTGCGGAATATGCCGACAGTGCTTATCGGAATTTTGCGACGGTGACTTTAAAATAATTACAGAAGATAACGGTGAGGCAAGGGTTCAAACGCTTTCTGCTCTTTTACCGCAGGCATTTTCAAAAGAGCTTCTTTAAGAGGTATGAATATGCATATAAATTTTTACGATATAATTGATAAAAAGAAGCACGGGGTATCACTTTCGGATGAAGAGATAGATTTTATCGTGCGAGAATATACAAACGGAACTATCCCCGACTACCAGATGTCAAGTCTGCTTATGGCGATATGCATTAAGGGAATGGACGAGCGCGAAACAACCCGACTTACCGAAGCTATGGCAAATTCGGGCGATCTGCTCGACCTTTCGCGCCTCGGCGCTCTTTCGGTAGACAAACACTCGACAGGCGGTGTGGGAGATAAAACCACTCTTATTGCCGCACCGATAGCCGCCGCCCTTGGATGCAAGGTTGCAAAAATGAGTGGCAGAGGACTCGGCCATACAGGCGGCACGGTTGATAAGCTTGAATCTATCCCCGGATACAGAACCACCCTCTCGGATGAGGAGTTTATTTCTCAAGTAAAGGATATAGGAATCGCGGTTATAGGACAAAGTAAAAATCTCGCTCCGGCAGATAAAAAAATATACGCCCTGCGTGATGTTACGGCAACGGTTGACTCGATTTCGCTTATCACGGCATCGGTAATGTCAAAAAAGATTGCCGCAGGAACGAAAAACATAGTTCTTGACGTTAAATACGGCAAGGGCGCATTTATGAAAACACCCGAGGACGCCCTTCTTCTTGCCGAAAAAATGGTTTCAATCGGGAATCGCAGCAACAGAAACGTTGCCGCGCTTATCACCGATATGAGTGTCCCTCTCGGATATGCTGTCGGCAATATATGCGAGGTAAAGGAAGCGATAAAAACATTACACGGGCACGGACCTTCAGACCTGACCGAGGTTTCCCTTGCGATATCGGCGGCTATGGCGGCACTCTCGCTTGGAATAGATGAGAAGGACGCAAGAGCGCGTGCCGAAAAAGCACTTTTTTCGGGCGCGGCATTTATGAAATTCCGCGAATGGATTGCGGCACAGGGGGGCGACGTTAAATTTATTGACTCCCCCGAGCTTTTCCCGAAGCCCGCGCACACCGAATACGTGCACGCATCAAGTGATGGATTTATAAGCGGCATAGATGCAGAGCGCATAGGACTTGCCGCAACCGAGCTCGGAGCAGGACGGCACACAAAAACCGATTCTATCGATTTCACCGCGGGTATAACGCTTTCGGCAAAACCGGGTGATTTTGTTAAAGCGGGAGATAGGATTGCAAGCATATACACATCAAGTGCCGATACTTCCTCGACAAGGGATGAGGTTCTCAATGCATTCGAATATTCAAGCGAACAACTTATCGATGCAAAGCCACTAGTTCTTGACGCAATATACTCAAACATCAAGTCTTCATAAATATAATTTTAAAAAATCTGTACGGATTAATTTCGTGCAGATTTTTATATACTTGATTACCAATAAATTGCACGTTTTTTTGTGCAAAAAAGCGAATATATTTGTGAAAGATTTAACTTTTGATGAGCTTATTGATTTTAAAAAATATTTATGATAGTATAATAATATGAAGTCTTTTTATCTGAGAGGAGTCTTTTAAGTGTATAAAAGATTTGTGAGCGCGCTTTACGTTATGAACATCGTGGCACAGTCGATATTCACCCTTGTAACACCTGCGGCGCTTATGTTCCTTTTAGCTTATCTACTCGTCGATAAATGCTCGCTTCCCACTTGGATATACGTCCCTTTTATCATTGTAGGATTTCTTGCGGGGCTTATTTCCATGGTGAGATTTGCGATAAGTGCCTCCGAGGGACTTTCCCGTCTTGAAAAAGAGGGAGAAAAAAAGAAAATTAATAAAAGTAATAAGGAAAGCTATGAAGAAAAATAATATTCCGTTCTTCGAGGCAGCAATCCTTCTTTGCGGAGAGGTGGCTGTATCGCTGATTACGGCTATCGTTTTTGTAATTATCGGAAAATTTTCACCTGACGTCATATTCGGACTTTTGCTTGGTACGGCAGTATCAATTATCAACTTTATCATCCTCTCACTTCTTGCCAACCGCGCACTAGACCGCGTTATGGAACGCAGACCCGACGGTGAAATGGATGAAGAGGAAGCTGCCGAATTTGCCGCAAAAAATCAAGGAGAGCTTCAAGCTTCCATGAAGCTTTCATTTATAATAAGAAACGTATTTTTGCTTGGCACGCTCGTGCTTGCGTTTTTACTTAAAACGGTATTTAACGTAATAGCTACGGTCGTTCCTCTGCTTATGCTTCGCCCACTTCTTATGGTTGCGGGACTTATAAAAAGGAGGCTTGGAAATAAATGAACGTAAACGGTCCAATGAAGCTGTTTGCGATAGAAACTCCGCTTGGCGATATAGTATTCACGCAGACATCGTTAACCCTTCTTGTAGCATCAATTCTGCTTATCATTCTTGCGGCTGTTATATCAAAAAAGCTCAAAAAACGTCCCGGTGGATTTCAAGTCATAGTTGAAAAGCTTGTCACAATGCTTTATAACCTTGTCGGTGATACTATGGGACAGCATAACTTGAAATTTGCCCCGTATATCGGCACCCTGTTTCTATCCTCGCTTATATGTACTCTTCTGGGCATGACGCAGATACTCCGTTCTGCTACGGCAGACCTCTCGGTAACTCTTGCTTGGGCGCTTGTTACCTCGGTTATGGTGTGGTATCACAACATCAAAAATTTCGGTTTTCGCGCTTGGCTCAAAGGCTTTACCGAACCTATTGTGGTTATGACACCGATGAATATTGTAAGTGAAATCGCACAGCCTATTTCAATGGCGTTCCGTCATTTCGGTAACGTTGCGGGCGGCTCGGTTCTTACCTCGCTTATTTATACCGCCCTTGCCGGACTTTCGAGCATAGTTTTAGGTCTGTTTTCCGACCTACTCGCAGAGATTCCGATATTCCAGATAGGTATTCCGGCCTTTCTTTCGATTTATTTCGACCTGTTTTCGGGATTTGTTCAGGCTCTTGTATTCTCGCTTCTCACTATGGTCTACGTAGGAGCCGCAATTCCGCCGCCGGAGGAAGGAAGCGAAGAAAAATAATTTAGTAAAAATCATACAAACGCAACACTCTACCCTTTAATCGTTGAATCGAATTATAATAAAAATAAAACTTATTTATCTAGGAGGATTACAAAATGGAACTTGAAGCTGCAAAGATGCTTGGCGCAGGACTCTGCATGGGACTTGGAGCAATAGGACCCGCTATCGGAGAAGGTAACGCTGTAGGAAAGGCGCTTGAAGCTATGGCTCGCCAGCCTGAAATGGCAGGTACTCTCCGTACCAATATGATTCTCGGTTGTGCTATCACCGAAACAACGGGTATTTACTCACTCGTTATCGCGCTTCTCTTAATGTTTATGTAAATTTCTATCCTTGGAGAGATATAAATGAAATTTTTTATAGATGCGGCAGACCGCTTTGAAGCGTTTGTCGGTGTAAATCTCTTCACTATGATATTTGCCTGGATAAACCTGTTTATCCTCTATATCTTCTTAAAGAAACTGCTTTTCAAGCCTGTTAAAAAAATGATAGACTCACGCCAGAAGGAGATAGACGACCTTTACTCCGATGCAGAAGAGTCAAAGGCAAAGGCAGCGGAATTGAAGGCAGAATATGAGGAAAAGCTTACCGCGGCAAAAGAAGAGAGCGAAGATATTCTGAAACGCGCACATCGCCGCGCCGAATTGCGCGAAGAGGAGATTCTTCGCGAGGCAAACGAGAAGGCACAGAGAACGCTTGAACGCGCAGAAGAAGCGATAGAGCTTGAAAAGAAGCGCGCAATCAATGAGGTCAAGGATGAGGTTTCCACTCTTGCAATAGGAATCGCTGCGGCGGTAATCGAGCGTGACGTTGCAAAAGAGGAGCATGAGTCTATGATCGATGAATTCATTACGAATATGGGTAACGACAAATGACGGCAGGAATAGAATATGGCAAGGCTCTTTTCCTTCTCGCTGAAGAAGAGGGCGCGCTTGCTAAGGTAAACGATGACCTTAATGCCGCAAAATCGGTGCTCGAAGAGAATCCCGAATATGTTAAAATGATAGACTCACCCGCGATACCGAAGGAGGAGAGGATCTCGCTTCTTCGCACTGCTTTCGCAGGACTTGACGAGAGAGTTCGGAATCTTTTTCTGATTCTCTGCGAGCGTCGCTCGATTTACGTATACTCCGATGTATGCGATACATTTTCTGCGCTTTATGACGAGAAAATGGGCATAGTCAAGTGCGAGGCTGTGACTGCTATTCCGCTTTCACCCGAGAGGGAGAGCGCGCTATGCAAAAAGCTCTCGGAGATAACGGGAAAAACTATCATAATAAAGAACACCGTGGATCCATCTATTCTCGGCGGCGTTAAGTTGCGCTATCTTGGAATACAAATCGACGGTTCGGTCAAAACAAGACTCGACGGCTTTGCCGAAAGCCTCAAAAATATCATAATTTGATAGGGTGATAAAATGCAATCCAAAATTGATGATATCAGTAAGATAATCAAAGAACAGATAAAGAACTACTCAAAAAAGACCGAGCAGGATGAGGTCGGCTACGTTATTTCCGTAGGTGACGGTATATCCAAGGTGCACGGTCTTGACAAGTGCCGCGCAAACGAGCTTCTTGAATTTTCCAACGGAAGCTACGGTATGGCACTTAACCTTGAGGAAAATTTCGTCAGTGCGGTTCTTCTCGGAGATGACGGGGGAATCAGCGAGGGCAGCCTTGTTAAGAGAACAGGCAGAGTCGTTTCGGTTCCGGTTGGAGAGGGACTTATAGGACGAGTTGTAAATGCGCTTGGCCAACCGATAGATGCAAAAGGACCTATCGAGTCAAAGGAATACCGCCCGATAGAGCGCCGTGCATACGGAATTATCGAGCGCAAATCGGTATCCGTGCCGCTTCAGACCGGTATTAAAGCCATTGACTCTATGATACCGATAGGCAGAGGTCAGCGTGAGCTTATAATAGGTGACAGACAGACGGGCAAAACCGTAATTGCAACCGATACTATTATAAACCAAAAGGGTAAGAACGTTATATGCATATACGTTGCAATAGGACAAAAACAGTCTACAGTAACGAGCGTTGTTGATACCCTTTACAAAAACGGAGCTATGGATTACACTATTGTCGTTTCCGCAACGGCATCCGAATCCGCACCGCTTCAATATATCGCGCCCTATTCGGGATGCGCTATGGGCGAGTACTTTATGGATATGGGACGTGACGTTCTTATCGTTTATGACGATCTTTCAAAGCACGCAGTCGCATACCGTGCACTCTCGCTTCTTATAAGACGCCCTCCGGGCAGAGAGGCTTATCCCGGTGACGTTTTCTATCTTCACTCGCGCTTACTTGAGCGTGCCGCAAGGCTTTCGGAGGAATACGGAGGCGGCTCTCTTACCGCCCTTCCTATAATCGAAACCCAGGCGGGTGACGTTTCGGCATACATTCCGACTAACGTTATTTCTATCACCGACGGTCAGATATTCCTTGAAACCGAGCTTTTCCACGCAGGTGTTCGTCCTGCGGTCAACCCCGGTATATCGGTATCCCGTGTCGGCGGTAACGCACAGATTAAGGCTATGAAAAAGGTTTCGGGAGCTTTAAAGCTTCTTTACTCGCAGTACAGAGAGCTTGCAGGCTTTGCACAGTTCGGCTCGGATCTCGATGCCGACACAAAGGCACGCCTTGACCAGGGCGCAAGAATCGTTGAGGTTTTGAAGCAGGACAGAAATTCTCCTATCGCGGTTGAGCTTCAGGTAGCAATAATCTACGCTGTTGTAAATAATCTTCTTGCGGAAATTGCCGTTTCGGATATATCCCGCTTTGAGGATGAGCTTTTTGAATACCTCACGGCAACGAAGGATACCCTGCTTCAATCTATCCGAGATACAGGACTTCTCTCACCGGATGCCGAATCAGATCTTCGCGAGGCAATAATTTATACAAAAAACAAATTTCTCGGAAAATAATAAAATGATTTTTGAATGAAAGGGGTGGCTGTAAGATGGCAGGCGCATCGATGAACGATATAAAAGCGCGAATTAAAAGCGTTGAGAGCACTATGCAGATAACCAAAGCTATGGAGCTGGTTGCCACCTCCAAGCTTCGCCGCGCAAAGGAAAAGGTCGAAAAAAGCCGCCCGTATTACGAAGTGCTTACCGATGCGGTAAAGAGCATCAAGCACTCGGGTGATATATCATCAACCGTGTGGTGTGACGGTAATGACTCGGATAATACCCTTTATATAGTTATAGCAGGTGACCGCGGACTTGCGGGCGGATATAATGCAAGTATATTCCGACTTGAAGCGAGTCTTTCGGGCGGTGAAGGCGTAATTTTTCCTATAGGAAAAAAGGCACTTGAATACTACCGCCACAGAAAAAGAGAGATATTCTCGGAGGAGGCGGCATACGTCAGCGCAATAGGCGTAGGGGATACTATTACTATTGCCGAGGATATTTGCAAAGCGTTTCTTGAAGGCAGATTCGGGCGAGTTATTCTTGTTTTTACAAAATTTGTGTCAATGATGACTCAAGCACCTGTATACGAGCAGCTTTTGCCGCTTGAAATTGAGGACAAAGAAAACAGTATTCCCGATCCTCTTATAGAAGAGGACCCGGATGAGCTTCTTATGAAGGTAGTTCCCTCTCTTGTATCGGGAATCATATATTCTGCCGTATGCGAATCGCTCGCCTCGGAATCGGGCGCGAGAAGATCAGCTATGAACTCGGCAAACAAGAATGCAGGCGAGATGATAGATACGCTTATGCTTAGATACAACCGCGCACGTCAAGCGGTAATAACCCAGGAAATAACCGAAATCGTATCGGGTGCGGAGGCTCTTTGAGCAGCCCCCCGAAAAATGAAAGGATAGCATTATCAGATGGAAAAGAACATCGGTAAGGTAGTACAGATAATAGGCCCAGTGCTTGATATAAAATTCGAAAACGGCCGTCTGCCCGACCTGCTCGGAGCTATTGAGATAGAGCATAACGGAGGAAAGGTAGTATGCGAGGTAGCAAGCCAGATAGGTGACGATACAGTAAGATGCATCGCCATGTCCTCAACCGACGGTATGGCAAGAGGAACTGCGGCAGTTGACACGGGTACGGGTATAACCGTTCCCGTAGGAAAGGAAACGCTCGGCAGAATATTCAATCTTCTTGGCGACCCGATAGACAATCTCCCCTCGCCAAAAACCGATGAGCGTTGGTGCATACACAGACAGCCACCCTCTTATGCCGACCAGGAAGGAACGACTGAGATACTCGAAACCGGAATTAAGGTCGTTGACCTTATCGCGCCATACGCAAAGGGCGGAAAAATAGGTCTTTTCGGCGGTGCGGGTGTTGGTAAGACGGTTCTTATAATGGAGCTTATCAACAACATCGCAAAGCAGCACGGTGGCATTTCGGTATTCACGGGTGTAGGCGAGCGCACGCGTGAAGGAAACGACCTCTATAACGAAATGAAGGAATCCGGAGTTCTCTCAAAGACCGCACTTGTTTACGGTCAGATGAATGAGCCTCCGGGAGCAAGAATGAGAGTTGCGCTCTCCGGTCTTACTATGGCAGAATATTTCCGTGACAAGGAAGGTCAGGACGTTCTTCTCTTCATAGACAACATATTCAGATTTACCCAGGCGGGTTCCGAGGTTTCGGCACTTCTTGGCCGTATGCCTTCAGCAGTTGGATATCAGCCTACCCTTGCAACCGAGATGGGTGCGCTTCAGGAGCGAATCACCTCAACCAAGCGCGGCTCGATAACCTCTGTGCAGGCGGTATACGTTCCCGCGGATGACCTCACAGACCCAGCCCCCGCAACAACATTTGCACATCTTGATGCTACTACCGTTCTTTCGAGAAGCATAGCATCTCTCGGTATATATCCCGCAGTCGATCCGCTTGACTCTACCTCAAGAATCCTCTCCCCCGACGTTGTCGGAATCGAGCACTACGAGGTAGCTCGTGAGGTACAGAGTATTCTTCAGAGATACAAAGAGCTCCAGGACATAATAGCCATTATGGGTATGGATGAGCTTTCCGAGGATGATAAGCTTGTTGTAGGTCGCGCAAGAAAGATTCAAAGATTCCTCTCACAGCCCTTCTCTGTTGCAGAACAGTTTACCGGTATGGAAGGAAGATACGTTCCCCTTAAGGAAACAATACGCGGCTTCCGCGAAATACTTGACGGTAAGCACGATGATCTTCCCGAATCGGCATTTCTTTTCGTTGGCACGATAGATGAAGCGATAGAAAAGGCGAAGGCACAAAAAGCAGGTGTATAAAGACGAAAAAGCTCTATCTGTAAGCAAAAAAATGTGACACGGGTAGAACTTTACCGATAATATTACAAAAAACACGAGGCATAAGCCTCCGATAGGAAACACGGCATGAACGAATTTCATCTTGAAATAGTCACTCCCGACGGCATAGAATTTGACGGTATGGCTGAAAGTCTGCTCGTCAAGAGTACAGAGGGGGATGTTGAAATACTCTCGCGCCACGCGGATTATTTTGCTTCTCTCGGTATTGGCAGAGCGAGAATCAAAACTAAAGACGGCACAAAATCAGCCTCTGCGGCAGGCGGATTTCTCTCCGTGTCGGAGGGTAATGTTCGCCTTGTGGCAACCACGTTTGAATTCGCCGATGATATCGACCTCACAAGAGCACGCCTTGCCAAGGAAAAAGCAGAAAAGGCAATAGCCGAAGCAAGCGACGATCGCGCACTAACTCTTGCTAAAGCAAAGCTCCAAAGGGCGCTTACACGAATCTCCGTTGGAGAAATGAGAAAATAAAACATTCCCTAAAATACAAGAAAAGCGATTACCGAACCGAAAAAGGGTGGCGGTAATCGCTTTTATTTTTAGTTTAAGTATAAATTATTTAACACGGGGCGATATTAGTACATCACAAAGGTTTATTACAACAGTTTGAAAAAATATTCTTTGATGCCCTCAAGACGGCTTTCCTTCCATTTACCCTCATCAAACTTTTGGACAACCGGGAGAATGAGTTCGTAATCCAAATGCTCGCCCTTTACGCAGCCCTCCGAGCCTTTTTCGAAATAAGCGTTCCATACCTCGGGTGTGGCATCTTTGTATATTCCAGGCTTAAGATATACCATAGTTCGCATATCTTCCGCAACAAATGTCTTGGCTCCAAGTGATTCAAGGCGGGCATATTCCTCCGCGTTGATATTCTCAAAAATACCCGGCAAATCGCAGATATCTATTCGCTCTGTCTGTCGGTCGATTTTTGTGCCTACCGCCTCAAAGGAAATGCCGTTTTCTGTAAATTTAAGTTTCAGAAGAACGCCTATATCGGTATAGAGATGTGCGCGCTGATAATCGGTATCAAAGATGAAATTGCCAAGCGAATAAAATATCGCCTTTCCATTCTCAAAAAGCTCGTAATTTTCGGGAACGTGCGGATGATGACCTACTACCGCATCGGCTCCCATTTCGAGATATTTAATATATCTTTCGCGAACGTAAGATAGCGGCATAGCCGCAAATTCCTCGCCGCCGTGAGATACTATCACGCAAAAACGGCACTTCTTTTTTATCTCGCGGATGCGATCGGTAATTTTTTCTGTATTATTCCAGTTGAACACTCCCGCCTCACGCTCACCTGCCGGTGGGCAGTCGGGAAAATATCCGACACTGATAATACCAACACCTCCGGCTCCGTCAATATAGACAGGGCGGGATGCCTCTTGTTCGCAGATTCCGGCACCTAAAGTCACAGCCCCCGACTCCTTTGCTATATTGCAAGTGCTTATTACACCCTCTGTTTCTGCATCCATTATATGATTATTCGCAATATTCCAGATGTCGGCATTCATTTTCTTGAAAACGGAAACCGCATCCGGACTCATACTATGAAAAAACTCTCCGCGTGCTTTGCTTCCGTCATCGACAAACAATGCACCTTCAACGTTTATGCAAACGTGATCAGCACTTTTGCAAAAATCAAGTATTCCCTGAGAAAGAAGATTATCATCCTCCCATTTTTTGCTCATATACTTATCAAATCCGATATCGCCCGTAAAGACTATGGATACTTCGTTTTTATTCATTATTTAAAAGTCCTTTCAAGATGTTATCCGAAAGAAAGAGCCGAGCCTATTGCGGATTTTGCAAATCGACTCAGCTCTTATTATTCATCTAAAGCTGTTTTTATTTTTATACGCAACCCTGTGCGAGCATAGCATCAGCAACCTTGATGAAGCCTGCGATATTAGCACCTGCTACGAGGTTGCCCTCCATACCGAATTCACGTGCGGCATCAACGCTTGCCTTATAGATATTCTTCATAATATCCTTAAGCTTTGAGTCAACCTCTTCTGCGCTCCAGGAATAACGGAGAGAGTTCTGGCTCATTTCAAGACCGGAAACAGAAACACCGCCTGCGTTAACTGCCTTCGAAGGAGCAACTACAACACCGTTCTGCATAAGGTATGCAACCGCCTCGTTGGTGGTGGGCATGTTGGAAACCTCTACGTAATACTTTACGCCGTTTGCAACGATCTTCTTTGCCTCTTCCATGCCAACCTCGTTCTGGGTTGCGCAAGGCATAATAACGTCAACCTTAACGCCCCAAGGCTTCTCGCCCTTGAAGAAGGGAACGCCGAACTTAT